>JBJEKU010000059.1:0-12340 GCA_051878795.1 Eggerthellaceae bacterium | reverse complement strand
ACTACCTGGAATCCGATGTGGAAATCGAAACGAAGATCAGCAAAGGGAAGCTCACTGTTAGCATCCCAATCGAACCGCTCCTATAAAACTTCCCCTGTGAACAAAAGAATGAATCATGCTCATTTGATTGATTCGACTGGTAGAAGTAAAATACGTTGAGATTTGCATCAATCCATACGATGCATGAAACGCAACATAAACAGACCACCATACGTATCAAAGGATGAATGCATGGAATCGAATCAGGAGATGGAGCCGGTAAAGGGCTTCCTCAAAGTCTCTTCTAAATCTTCCCCAGCTTCAGTAGCGGGTGCAATCGCGGGAATGATCAAAGACGGCACCCAGGTGGAAATCCAGTCGGTTGGTGCTGGCGCCGTAAACCAAGCAGTAAAGGCTATTGCGATTTCCCGCGGTTTCCTTTCGCCTGTTGGAATCGAAATCGTCTGCACGCCTAGTTTTGCGGACATCGTCATTGATGGCGAATACCGAACCGCCATCCGTTTTGCAATCGAACCCAGAAGCACCCTTGGTGTTGCAGTCAATCAGATAGAGGAATAAAGGCACTCGAACATGCTCAGCAATACTACTTTCTGCATCACGACTTTCGGCTGCCAGATGAATAAGCATGACTCCGAAAAGATTGCGGGCATGCTTGAACAGCTGGGTAGCATTCCCGTCGAAACCATCCAAGAAGCCGACATCAGTATCTTCGTCACCTGCTGCGTCAGGGAAAAGGCAGACGAGCGCCTGATGGGTCAGGTTGCCTCGATGAAGAATCTTCCCCTTCGTAAGGGAACCCCATTCGATAAACGCTATGTCGCAATCGGTGGATGCATTGGCCAGCGTGATGGAGAACAGCTCCAAAAGAAACTTCGCCATGTCGATGTAGTGTTCGGCACCCATAATACCGAAGCCTTGCCGGGCTTGCTGCTGGAAGCTATCGAAACCGGCTCCAAACAGTCCCAGGTAATCGAAGGACGTGCCGAATTCCATGATGACCTGCCTGAACATCGCGAGCATCCATGGGCGGCCTGGCTGCCTATTTCCGTGGGTTGCAATAATTTCTGCACCTACTGTATCGTGCCCTACGTTCGGGGCCGTGAAATCAGCCGTCCTATTGAAGAGGTAGTGGCTACTGCGCAGCGATTCGTCGATGAAGGCGTCAAGGAAATCACCCTGCTAGGTCAGAATGTCAATTCCTATGGACGCGATTTGTATGGCGAGCCCAAGTTCGCCCAGGTTCTTGACGAGGTCGCTGCAACCGGAATCGAGCGCATCCGCTTCGTGACCAGCCATCCCAAGGACCTTACCGACGAAGTCATCGAGCGCTTCGCGTTGCATAAGAACATCATGCCTGCGCTCCATCTTGCAGTGCAGAGCGGTTCCGACCGTATCCTCAAAGCCATGAACCGACGCTACACTGCGGAACACTATCTTCAGCTGGTCGAGAAAGTCCGTACAGCTTGCCCTGGAATCGCGCTTTCAACCGATATCATCGTAGGCTTTCCAGGAGAAACCGAAGAGGACTTCCAGGCTACTGCCGATTTGGTACGCCAGGTAGATTACTCCCAGGTCTTTACCTTCATCTATAGCAAACGCGAGGGTACTCCCGCTGCAAGCATGCCCGATGATACTCCTCGCGAGGTCATCCAGGACCGTTTCGATCGTTTGGTGGAAATTGTCCAGGAAAGCGCTTATAGGCAGAACCAGCAGCAGCTGGGTCAGGTTGTCCCGGTCCTTATCGAAGGGTCCAGCAAGCGCGATACCCTGATGGTTTCAGGCAGGAGTCCGCGTAACCAGACTGTACACGCAGAAATTCCTAACGGTGTCGATATCGAGCAGCTGAAGGGTAAGATCCTGCCCGTTAAGGTAGAAGAAGCCTTGACGTGGTATCTCAAGGGCCGGCTTCTCGATTTTCCTGCGACTGCAACGGAGTAGGAACCATGAGCGATAATCTGGAATCATCACGACTCATCGTGGTCGTGGGGCCTACTGCGTCCGGAAAAAGCGACCTTGCGCAGGAGATCGCCCGTAAACTTGATGCATGCGTTTTAAGCGCGGATAGCATGCAGATATATCGCGGTATGGATATAGGCACCGGCAAGCTTTCGCCTCAAGAGCAGTACGTGCCCCATTATGGTTTGGACGTGGCTAATCCAGGCGATTCGTATTCAGTCGCAGTGTTTCAGGAATATGGAAGAGCGCTCATCGACGAACAGCTCGAAAAAGGTAAAGCAGTTGTGGTTTGTGGGGGAACGGGCTTTTACATCCGTGCACTCATCGATGAGTTCGACTTTCCCGCAGGCGATCAGGACGATAATCCTGTTCGTGAAAAGTATTCGCAACTGCTGGGAGAAATCGGACCCCATGCCCTCTGGGAGGAGCTGAAACGCGTCGACCCTGCATCAGCTCAAGTAGTTCATGAAAACGATACCAAGCGTGTGATCAGGGCCTTCGAGCTGCTTGCCGATGGCACTTCCTACAGTAAGCAGAAGGAAGCCTTCCAAACGATTCCGCAGCATTATCCTGCGACCTTTATCGGCTTGCAGGTCGACCCCGCGATCCTGAACTCCCGCATCGACCGTCGTGTCGACAAGATGCTTGCGGCAGGTTTAGTCGAAGAAGTCCGCAACCTTCTTTCCCAAGGTTTCCGCGAAGGGCTGACTGCGCAACACGCAATCGGATACAAGGAAATCGTCGCATTCTTGGATGGCGACTGCAACTTGGAGGAAGCGATCGAAAGCATCAAGATCTCCACGCATCGTTATGCGAAGCGCCAGAGAACCTGGTTCAGGAAGGATAAGCGGATCCACTGGCTTTCTGCCGACGAATACGACCTCCCTCGCTTGACCAGGCAATCTTTGGATATCATAGAAAAGGTTTCGCACGGGAAAACTTGTTAGAATCACAAGCTCTTTATCTAAAATGCATGCCAAGCTAGCAAACGCAGTTCGATTAACGCATATGAGGTGTAATCCATGTCACGACTTCGCAGGCGTCCGGTAATCGGAATCGTACCCACTCAGCTTCCTAAAGAATACATCTTGCGAATTTCTGACTATTATCCTTATGCAATCATGGAAAGCGGTGGCGTCCCTCTGATCCTTCCGCTCACCAAAGACGTGGGCGTATACCAGAGTTTGTTCGGCCTGATCGACGGTTTCATCCTGAGCGGCGGCCAGGACATCGACCCAAGCCGCTACGGCCAAGTGGGGGATAACGAAAACCTGAGCGAATTCACCCCGGAACGCGAAGAAGTGGAAAGCCTCATCCTGAATTACGCCGACAAGTTCGACGTACCCGTGCTCGGCATCTGCCGCGGTATGCAGATGATGAACGTCCACTTTGGCGGCACGCTCTACCAGGACCTGGCCGACCAATTCGTCGAGCATGAATGCACCAACCCCATGTGCGAGCTTGCAGGGACCGACGCATGCCCGAATGCCCGATTGGCAATGGCAAAGGAAGAAGCGCAGAGGACTGCAGGCGGGGCACTTGAACCCGAGCTTGCAGGCTTGATCGACGGGAAGGAGCAGCTTGCCCACATTCCCGCCGATGCACCAGGTGGTAAGCCCGAATGCGATGAGGCCGAGCCTAGGAAGTCCGTCTCGCATTGGCAGAAATCCGATTACAGCTTCCCCAGCCATTCTGTCGAGCTGGTGTCCGGTAGCAAGCTGGCAATGGTGCTCCATACTAAGCGTCTTCCCACCAACAGCATGCATCATCAGGGAATCAAGGATATCGCTCCCGGTTTCCAGGCGGCCGCCTTCGGCGAAGACGGCCTTGTTGAGGCGATCGAATCCCTACGCCACACCTTCATGATCGGCGTGCAGTGGCACCCTGAATATTTCAGCGGTGAAAAGTCCATGGGCAACCTGTTCGATACCTTCATCCTGGAAGCACAGCGCATGCATGACGAGCGTAAAGAGCGTTTCGAATCGAATGGACACACCATCGGCGAAGCACATCTTCGGTTCTCTAATACCGAGGGACCTTGGAGCCAGATCGAGATCACCGAAGAATACTAGTGCTTTTTAAAAGGCCAGCGCTTTTTCTTGCTGACGATTTCGCCGGTATCCAAAGTGACCTTCTTACGTCGTGCCATGTCCTGATCGATTTCCTTTCGCCAGTCACCGTTCGACGTGCACTTTCCGGCACGCATTGCAATGGTTGCATCTCGCGTGGATGCGTGCATCGCTTGGGTGCCAGTTGAATCTGCGACGTAGGTAGCGGCAAAGTTGCCACCGATTCCTAAACTTTCGGCTTCTGCTGCCGCATCGATGTTCGCCCCTAGGAACAGGAAGTCCCATCCCTGTTCCTTCTTCGCCTCGATAAGCGCTTTAACCTGCGGGTAAGTGAAAGCGCTGCTTGCGTTTTCCATACCATCAGTGGTAATGACCACGATGGTATGCTCGGGCACATGCTCTTCAGGCAGGTACTTGTGGATCCTCCCGATATGCTCGACGGTGTTCCCGACAGCATCGAGTAGCGCAGTGCAACCACGAACGAAATACTGATTCCTGGTCATCGGAGGGATTTCGGAAATAGCCAACCTGTCGTGCAGGGTTTCCAGCTTATCGTCAAACAGTACCGTCGTCACCAAGGCTTCGCCGGCTTCATTCTTGTGTGCCTCCAATGTCGCGTTGAAACCGCCGATGGTGTCGCCTTCCAAACCCTGCATGGATCCGCTTCGATCGATGATGAAAACCAGTTCGGTCAAACCCTTCTTCATAACCGTTCCTTCCTCTTGGTATTGGATGAATCAATCACCCCAACTTCGATGATTGGAACTTTACGCGGAAGGACAGCTGTGTTGGTAAATCGCCGGTTGACATATCGTCATGCTACAGAAGAGGCTGGTCGAACGCATACAGCGCTTCGTTGATTTGGAAGATATCGTAGTTCCCGCGCGAAATGAAATACTCTACGATAACGTCCGCCTTGCTGCTTCGCGACAAGGTAAAGCCTGCCCGAGAAAGAAGGCCCTGCGTTTCATCGACACTCAAGCCCAACGCCACGGCAAGGGCCAATGCCGTTTTCTTCGAAGGCTGGTAGCCGGGATTCGACCGTATCTTGCTGAAGAGCTGACGGCTCATATTCGCCCGCTTATACACTTCGGAGTCGGTCATGCCGCGTTCGTCGATAAGCGCGAGCACCGTCGTGGAAAACGATGCGTCCAACGAGGATAACAGGTCTTCCAACGGTTCCGAAGAGGGGAGGGCTCCAGCCGCTTGAATCGATCCTCCTGGGCAAGGAGGCTCAGCTGGAAGGCTGTCCGCATCCTGCCTCCATTTCTTCTTCCCTCGAGAACCGCCGAATGCGTCCGAGATCCTCTCTGCCATCCGAGCGCCTTGGCTTCGCACGCTTTCGGTAAACCGCGGCCTTTGTGACGCTATCTCCTCACGCGATTCGTCTAGTGCGGACTCACCAAAATCACCTCGGTGGTATGAATGTTCGCACACGTAATGGTCGTCGATGAATTCCGCAATATCCAAGTAGGCAGAAATACCCGCTGCGAGGGCTTCCCTGCTGAACAGCACGAGCTTGACGTCGACGTCATCATGTTCGCCAGTGAAATCCCTGATGGCTTCTCGGGCAACGGAAAGCGAGATATCCGCAGGGAAACCGTAAGTTCCAGCGGAAATGAGGGGGAGTGCAATGGATTTCGCTCCAGCATCCATCGCGCAGGCTAAGGCGGAGTCATAGGTGCTGCGGAGGACGAGCTCTTCGTTTCGGTTTCCTCCACACCAATGCGGTCCGACTGCATGGATTATCAGATTCGCATCGAGTCCGAAAGCAGGAGTGGCCACTGCAGATCCGCAGGGGCAGAAACCGATTCGATTGCAGGCAGCCTGGACTTGCTTAAGACCTGCAGAAAGCGCGACCGTATATCCAACGCCACCGGTAATCTGCAGATGCTCGTTAGCAGCCACCACAATGGCATCGGCGCTCACGGCTGCTAGATCATTTCTTTCTATAATAAACGGCACAGATCCCCTTTCTTCTGTTGCGATTGTCCGAATCTGACGATGGATTCAAAGAAGCGCGCCTCCATGTGGGAAACGCGCTTTGATTCTGCAAAGGAATATGAAGACCCAATCGAAGGTCTAACTACTCTCGATGGCTTTCTGCTGATAAGCCGCAGAGAGTTTCAGTCCCTGCTGCACGAAATCATCCTGGAATTGCTTGCGTATCTGCCATGCATAGCGGTTTTCGGGGTCTATGAACTTCTGATATTGATAATCGATGATCTGCCCGATGGTGAAACCTGCCTCTTCTGCATCGAGCATGCCCAAGCCATCGTAGAAATCCCGCATCATGCTAATGCTGTTCCTTGCCGCCTGCGCAACGCTGCATACCCGGCCATCGGGTGCAACGATCTTGACGGTCTCCAAGTCGTACCGGGCTGCGTTCTTGAAGTTCTGCGTTGCCTGTATCTGGTCCACATCCGTGAACGAAATAGGCGGGATGCATGCAAGCCACACCAAGAAGAGATGGCAGAAAGCCAAGTCTCGAAGGTCCACTCCTGCTTCTCGAAGCGGATTGAGATCGATCATGCGAAGTTCGATATGGCTGACACCATGCTTCAAGGCATCGACGTCGTATGCCCCGCGGGGTTTCAAACGCACGGGATAATAGAGTTCCGACGGATACTTGATCCAGCCGGATTCAACATAGCGCTTGATGCTTTCCGCGTAGGACTCGACGCTCGAATAGTTCAAAACCGGGCTGAAGAAATTCCAATAGCCCAGCTCGGATGCGCGCATCGATGCCATTCCCGCAAAGGAGACCTGATCGTTCGCACCTTTTTCGACGAAGGTTCCATCGGTAAGAGGGCTCGCAGCGGTAATCGCCGTCACAATCCAGCTGTACGCAACGCTCTTTTCGGTAAGGTCCAGATACAACTGGGTTTTATAGTCCTCGAAGGAGAGAATGCCTCCTCCCGCTTCACGCTTCTGCTCCGCAAGCAGCTGGTAATCTGCAGCAAGCAATTCATCGGCAAAGGAGAAATTGTAGTGGATGCCGCAATAGGTCATGATGTAGCGCCCATAGCGATCGCTCAGATACTCGCGGTATTCCGTCTTCACCGCTTCTTCGCCTTTAAACTGGGCGATGGGGATATCCGCTTCGTTTTTGATGTAGGGGGGATTGCTGAATGGCCATAGCAGCTCGGGCTCTGGTTTAAGCTCTGCGAGTGTGCGCTGGATATGCTTGGTGTTTTCGAACAGATCCTCGTAAGCATCGAGGAGACTCGAATGGACCGGAGTGTTGATCTCGGTCTGGTTTTCGCAGAAGTCACGCGTAATAGTAGGGCAGCGAGGGAAGGGGTCTTCCGTGTGCGAGAGCTTTCCTTGGGGTGTGACGCGCAGGGATTCCTTTTCGAGGCCGAAGTTTCCCTTCAGCAGGAGATCGCGTACGCGGGGATCGTTGATGTTCTGAATTCCCATGGGACCTCATTCGATCGTATGACGCGCTTCCCTGCAATGCGCGCGTACCAACTACAGGACATCAAGGCGACTGGCAAGACGCAATAATGCCCTTTCTTTCCACATGGAATAATACGCCAAATATGCAAAGATTGAATCATTCGGGTCCTGATTCACGCAAGTGTTTTCTGCATGTTCATGCTTATGGCGAATCGCTGGTATCATAAGCCTTGCGCAGTCGGGCCAGCAAAATACGAAAGAAAGGTTGCCTATGTCAGTCAACAAGAACCGCTTTCCCCTGATGGAAACAGCCGAAGAGGCAGAAAGGGCGATTCTCGTTGGCGTCGACTTGCCGGGCAGCAATTGGGCCTTGGACGAAACCTTGGCTGAATTGGAACGGCTTGCTTGGACTGCGGGAGCGGAAACGGTAGCGGTTACCACCCAAAAGCTCTCAACCCCCAATCCGCGCACCTTCGTGGGAAGCGGCAAGGCAGAGGAAATCGCTCAGCTTTGCCAAGAACTTCATGCCGACTTAGTGGTCTTCGACGACGAACTGTCGCCGTCACAGCAATCGAACCTCGAAAAGATAGTTCCCAAATCCGTCAAGGTCATCGACCGAACCGCGCTGATCCTGGATATCTTCGCACTGCATGCAACCACGAAAGAGGGTCGATTGCAGGTTCGACTCGCTCAGAACCATTACCTGCTTCCCCGTTTACGCGGCATGTGGGCGCATCTTGCCAGCAACCGTATGGGCGGCGGCGTAGGAAGCCGCTTCGGTGAAGGCGAAAGCCAGTTGGAAGTGGACCGCCGCATGGTCCGCAAGCGCATCAATTCTATCGAACGCGAATTGAAGGAAGTTGATAAGAACCGCAATCTCCAACGCCAGAGCAGGCAAGCGAGCGGCATGCTCAGGGTTTCGCTTGCCGGTTATACCAATGCGGGCAAATCCAGCCTGCTTAATAGCCTTACGGGGGCGAATGTCCTATCATACGACAAGCTGTTCGCAACCTTGGATTCCACGACGCGCAAGTTCACCCTGCCCGAAGGAAGAGAAATCACCCTTACGGACACGGTCGGTTTCATTCAGAAGCTCCCCACGACTCTGGTCGAGGCCTTCAAAAGCACGCTCGATGAAATCCGTGAAGCCGATATTATCCTGCATGTCGTCGATGCGTCATCGGACCAGATGTTCGATCAGCTCACCGCTGTTGAAGAGGTATTAGGGCAAATCAACGCCCAGGATATCGCTCGCATCGAGGTGTACAACAAAATCGACCTGCTGTCTGAAGATGAACTGCAGGCGCTCATGAATCGCAAGCCCCATGCCGTCTTTGTTTCCGCAGAAACAGGGCAGGGGATAGACCAGTTGATCGGCCGTATTTCTGCTGTCGCATCCGCTCAGGACACCCTGATGAAAGTACTGATTCCCTACAGCAAGGGCAATCTGGTTTCCATTGCGCACGAACGCTGCCACGTCTTGAACACTGAGCATTGCGACGAGGGAACGCTGCTCACTTTGCGCATTGGCAAGCATTTCGTACAGCAATTCGAAGAGTTCAAAGTTGACTGATCAGGTTTCATTCCAGTTTCAACAATCGGCTTCAATGTAATCGGCTTCTCTTAAGCAGTAGTGTTTCCTACGAAGCGAAAGAGTGAAAGAGAGAGAAATGAGCTTGAGTGAAACCCAGATCCAGGAATGCGCCGCACTCATGGCAAGGCGTTTTATCGATGATCCTGGAATCGCCGCCCAAATGCAGGGACTGGAAGACCCCTTGAAGGTTCTTGAATTACAATGCCTTGGACAAATCCGAGCCTACGATGAAGCTGATCTGTTAGCGCTTTATGAACACGGTCCTTCTTTCATGGTCGGATTCAGAACCGACCAGGTAACAGAGGAAGGATATCTTGCAATCGTACAGAATGCATCACTGGAGTTGCTGCAAGCTCTTTCTGAAAATGATTTGCTTTCCTTGCAGCAATCCGTTCTACCTGTTGCGGAAATCTCAGATGAATACTGGTATCGTCGATACTATCCCGAACAGACGGTCTACGTCCTGCAGGTAATCTGCATAGACGAATCGCTTAAAGGAACCGGTGCATTCCGAAAGATGATCGAACCTGTCATTAATGACTGCAAAGAAATGAATATACCTGTGGTATTGCAGACGCATAATCCCGGCAACGTGCCCCTATACGAGCATTTCGGGTTCCAGCTTATTGAAAGGGTCGATTCCGAAACAGTTGACCTTTCCTGCTTCAATATGGCACGGGTATAGAAATCCTGATGTAAGGTTCACTTGCTTCCTCTGTAGCTCATTATGGGAGATAGCAAAAAGCCAGCTCTTTCATTTAAAAGAGCTGGCTTTCCTGCACTTGTAAGTCGCTTAACGAATACGCCTGAATAATGCGACAACCTTCCCGACGATAGAGCAGTCGGTAACCAGGATAGGATCCATAGAAGAGTTTTCGGGTTGGAGCCTGATGTGGTCACGCTCCCTATAGAAGCGTTTCACGGTCGCACCGTCTTCGATAAGGGCAACGACAATATCGCCGTTATTGGCAGTCGACTGCTCCTTCACAACAATGTAATCACCGTCGTTGATACCCGCTTCGATCATAGAATCACCATGTACTGAAAGCAGGAAGGAAGCCGAATCTCCCACGATATCGACGGGCAGGCTGATGGTGTCGGTTATGTTTTCCTCGGCAAGGATAGGGATACCCGCCGCAACGTCACCTACCAGGGGAAGGGAAACCACGTTTTCAAAACCTTGCCCGATGGTATTCGAAGAAAGATCCGGTTCGGGTACAAAGCTGCTGTTTGCAAGAGTAATCGAGCGTGATTTCAGGGGATCCCTGTTGATGTAGCCCTTATCCTCCAATGCTTTCAAATGAACATGGACAGTAGAAGGGGAGGAGAGACCCAGGCTTTCGCAAACCTCACGTACAGTGGGGCCGTAGCCGTGTTCTTGTATGAAGGATTCGATACAGTCATAGACTGCCCTTTGGCGTTTGGTCATTCCTGCTGTCATGGAGCCTCCAAAAGAAATAGAACTTATGTTCGTATTTCATATTGACATGAACTTATGTTCGCTTATTATAAACACGAACAAAGGTTCTATGCAAGAGCAAGGAGGCAATAATGACTGCTAATAGGCTCCGTTATTCCTACGGAACATCTGCACTCAAGCCTGAATGCTCTCGATACAGAAATGAAAACGAGCGCATCATCGACTATTCGCGTGCAGCAGCACAATGGAATCGAGCACACTATCGAACAAACAATAATCAGCTGCAAGCCTCTCATCGCAAGGAAGCTATCCGTGATGCGCTTTCCAACGCCGTCGATGACAGTGCCACCATGCGCGATCTTCGTGCAGGAAAGCTTTCAGGCACTCCAGTGCAGAAGGATGATTCTTGGAAGATGAGTTGCTACGCTGCGGCTTATACGCTCATGGCTTTGGTAGCCATCGTGGGAGTCGCCCTGTAAAGCAAACTCTCTTAAAAAGCCTTTGTGACCTGGAATTTTTCACTCATTTTCATGACACGTAAAACCTGCTTCATCAAAGACCTATTTCCACTCTTTTCGAGTTAGATACGTCTCATTCAATATAGCGGCAATATAGATGCCCGCGTGTAGCGTATTCGTTTGGATTCGCATAGAGCCTCATTACGCAGCACGCGGGCTAGTCTCGCCGATATCACCGAGCCTCATTTGAACCGCCTCTTTCTGTGGTAATCTAATCGGGCAGTCTCCATGTCATCGAGTTTGGAGGGACCCTCATGCGTTGCCCGGCTTGTTCCTGCTCTGAATCAAAGGTCGTCGATTCAAGGCCATCAGAAGACTCCACTGCAATCAGAAGGCGCCGAGAATGCCTGTCCTGCGGCCTTCGATTCACAACATATGAGCGTTTGGGTGAAAACCCACTGATTGTAAGGAAGTCGAACAACACCTCTGAGGTCTTCAACAGGGAAAAGCTCTTACGCGGTTTGTATACCGCTTGCGCGAAAAGGCCTATAGAACCCGAATCCATTAACGAGATTGCCGACAGTTTGGAACGAGAGCTCCGCAACCGTTCCTGCACTGAGATTTCTTCACGGGATCTTGGCGATATGGTATTGCTTAAGCTTCGTAATCTTGATGAGGTTGCATACATTCGCTTTGCAAGCGTCTATAAAGATTTCTCCAGCGCTGCAGAATTCAGTGAAGCACTGAAAAGCCTCGAAGAACAGGACTAGCACATGAACCTTGATATCAAACTCTTATCCGACAACGCTGTTATTCCTGAAAACGCCTATGCTGGTGATGCGGGAATCGACTTGAGGGCAACCGAGGCTCTAGTCCTGAAACCCTTCGAACGTGCGTTGATTCCTACGGGGCTGGCGATGGCTATTCCCGAAGGCTATGCGGGTTTCGTCTTGCCGCGAAGCGGCTCTGCAATCAAACAAGGCTTGTCGCTTGTCAATTCGCCAGGACTTATCGATAGCGGTTATCGTGGTGAAATCAAATGCATTGCAATCAATCTTGATCCCCAAAACGATATCAACGTCCAGGTCGGTGATCGCATTGCCCAGTTGGTTGTTATGAAGGTCGAAAACCTCCAGTTGATGCAAGTTAATGAGTTGGATGCAACCCAACGTGGAGAAGGTGGTTTCGGATCGAGCGGTACGAAATAGCCACCCTGAATAAGATACTTTCAAGGGGCCACAGACATATGGCCCCTCTTTCATGTATGTGATATATAACTGATAATATATCTTATGTTACGTTATGAGAAAACATACTCCAGAAAGCACACAGAAGAGCTGCTGCCCTTGCAAAGACTTGATTACCATTGGGGCGATTAACTCCTCTCCTTTCTTTTGCCCATGAATCAGAAAAGCTGAGGCCAGACTATCCAATGAAAGAG
>JBJEKU010000058.1:0-12448 GCA_051878795.1 Eggerthellaceae bacterium | reverse complement strand
TGCCCCAGAAGTGCTTCGATCTTGTAGCCGTCGAAACTCCGCCCGACCAGGAGCCTATCGAACACGGCTGTGGCCCTACGGAAAAGGACCCGCAGATGATGTGCGGGTCCTGGATTCGAATAGTTCCGGGTCAAATCGCGATCCATGTCCGTTTGCTATCGCGGGGTACCGCAATTGGGGCAGAATTTCGAGCTTGCGGGGACTTCCGTTCCGCATGCGCTGCAGAACGGGGAAGAGGCCTGGAGCTTCGCACCGCATTCGAGGCAGAATTTAGAGCCAGTGGGGACAGTGGAATTGCAGCTGGGGCAGACGCTTGCAGCGGTTTGCTGTGCGGAGGCAGGGGAGGCTCCGTGCCGGTCGTTCTGGGAGACGGGTTGAGGGACAGGCTGCGGGGTTTTCTTCCCTTGGCTTCCCAAAGCGGCACCCACGATGCCTCCCAAGCCTGCTGCGCCGATCATGCCGCCTAATCCGGAGTTGTGGTGGAGTGCGCCGTATCCGCTATGACGCCAGTGGTCGCTGCTGGAAAACGAGCTGTATCCGCCCGAGCGGTAATAGGATCCACCGTATCCGCCGTGGCGCCTGCGTTTGCTGCTGCTGAAGCTGAATGAGAACAGACCCATGGGGGCCTCCTTCCGTTCGGTGTCGGCAGATTCAAGGTATCATATGGTAAGCGGCTTCAACTTCAATCCGACTATCTGTTGTAAAGAAGTTGAAAATAATCGCGGTTTGCATAAGAGCGTGCTCCGTTTTCGTTTCCATCAAAGCCGATAAGCTGTCGGTTTTGAGATATTCTTTGCGTATCGCAGAATGAAATGCTCGCTGCAAGGATTGGAGGCATCATGTTCGGAAAGCTGCTTCGTTCCCTCGGTGTTGGCGGTGCGAAGGTCGATACGATTTTCCAAGATACTACCTGCGTTCCCGGAGGAATCATCCAGGGCGAGGTCCGAATCATGGGCGGCAACGCGCAGCAGGATATCGAATCCATCAGCATCTCGGTTTGCACCCAATATGAAGATGAATTCGACGACCATACGTACTACAAGGACGTCGCCTTGCTTGAAGAGCGCCTGTGCGGTCGCTTCACGGTGCAGGCCGGCCAGGAAATGAGCCTGCCGTTTTCCTTGCAGCTCCCTCTGAATACCCCGGTGACCCATGGTCATTGCAAGGTGTGGGTGCATACGGGATTGGATATCAAGGGTGCTCTAGACCCGAATGATCGAGACTATCTGACCGTCCTTCCCCATCCTCTCGTGAATGAATTCTTCGGGGCGGCAGAGCGCCTCGGTTTCCGTTTGCGTGAAGCGGACTTGGAGAAGTCTTCCTATAGGAACGGGCAGGCTTTCAAGCAGGAGTTCGAATTCAAGCCTGCAGGCGGCGAATTCGCCGGCAGGTTGGATGAGATCGAAGCGGAGTTCAAGCTTTCGGAAAACCAGGTTTCCGTGCGACTGCAGGTCGACCGTCGCGCCCGTGGTTTGATAGGCGCAATCGCCGAAGGCCTCGATATGGACGAATCATATACCAGCTTCACGTATGGGCAGCAGGATATTCCTCGTCTGGATCAGATGCTTGCCGATGCGATCCGTCGTTATTGTTAGGCGCTCGAACAGGAATCATTCCGCAAAAAATGCGTGCGAAAGGGCGGGTTTATCCCGCCTTTTCATCTGCGAGAACCTTTGGGACCTTCCAATTCGTTGCAAGCATTCTGCAATGCCCCGGTTTTCTTTTGGGACATGATTTGCGACATCTCATCCTCGGTTCCTTCGGGAAGCACCTGCAATGCCATGAAATGCAGCGTAGTCGAACCTCGATCGGCCCCTCGTTTTTGTCGGATAGGGGAGGGATGAGGGCTCCGCTTGCCCGATTCTTACCGGATTCCAACAGAAGCACGTAGTTTGTATGTGAATGGTAGAATGGTGACCAATCGGTAACTTACAGCAACCAGCAAGGAGAAGGAAGGTACAAGAATGAGGGAAATGCCCAAAACCCAGTTGGATCCCAGAATCAAGAAGGTATGGCGTATCAACGATGCCATCTGGATTACGCTCGTCTTCATTGCATGTTTCATTCCCTTCCTTATCGTTGCCTGCGTGGTCCCTAGCCAGACCTGGGCCTTCATAGTCGTGGCTGCCGTTTTCGGCGCATATGCCGTTGCGATGGTCGTCTTCTTGGCGGTGTTGCCGCCTATCCGTTATGCCCGCTGGCGTTTCGACCTCACCGATGATTACCTGGAAATAGCCAAGGGCATTATCTGGCGCAACCGCTATCTGATTCCCTTCATCCGCGTCCAGAATACCGACACGCGTCAGGGACCCATCCTGCGCGCCTTCGGCCTTTCCAGCGTGACCGTCTCCACGGCGGCAGGCGAGCATGTCATTCCCGGTTTGGGAAGCGAGCAGGCCGACATCTTGCGCGACCGTGCCGCCGAGCTGGCCCGCATCGCCCGAGAGGACGTGTAGGCCATGAAGCATCAGGTTCATCACAGCTACATGTGGCTGGGCTCCATCCGCGTGGGCTTGTCAATCCTCTTCGCGTATGCAATCGCCCTTATCTCGGTTTTCATCCAATTCTTCGCCAAGGGCGGCACGAGGGGTGCCTACACCGAGTCCTTGGATTTCGTGATTTCCGCAATCTGCCTGGTAGGAACATTCGTGCTGGTAGTGGGGACCATGGTGGTGTACCAGGTGATTTCCTACAAGCACCTGTACTTCACGTTATCCGATACGGAATTCAGCTTATATAAGGGCATCATCAGCAAGAAGCGCGTCCACGTGCCCTACTACCGAGTGCAATCCGTAGACCAGCGTGCGTCGCTTTTGCAGCGAATCTTCGGCGTGTGCACGGTGATGATCGATACCGCGGGAGGGTCCTCTAACAAGGCCGTTATCGTGCCGTACCTGACTCGCCAGCAGGCGGAATGGCTGCGAAGCGAGCTGTTTTCGCGCAAGCGCGGTATCCAGCAGGCCCAACGTGCGAAGGCCGCGGTTTCATCGGGGGCTGTTTCCGTCCAGGATGGCTTGGGTGCGGTACCCGAAGGTTCGGGCAATGTGCTCGACTTCGGAGCCCAGGTTTGGGAAGAATACGGCGGCCTGTTCGGCGGGGACGAAGTGGAAACCGGCAAGGTCAGCTTCGAATACGGGCTCTCCAACAAAGAGCTGCTGTTCACCGGCATTTCCAACAACACCTCGTTTCTGCTGGTGCTGTTCGCCATCCTCGGCGCGATAGGGCAGATTGCCCAGGTTCTGTTCGGCGTGTTCCCCAAGCAGGGCGGCGACTTCGCGCACGACATGGTGGTCCATGCCACCGGATCTGCTGCGATCGGGTTCTTCGCCCTGGTAGCCGGCAGCGTTTTCGTGGCGATGCTGGTGGTGTGGATTATTTCCGCGCTTGCCGCCTGCATCGGATACGGCGGTTTCCGTGCACGTCGTCGCGACAGCCGTATTGAAACCGAGCATGGCCTTCTGCAACATACCTTCCAGGGAGTGGATATCGACCGCGTTCAGGCGGTGGTAGTGAAACAGGGTTTTATCAGGCGGCTCATGGGGTATTGCGAGCTTTCCCTGGCGAAGGTCGATGCCGCAAGCGCGAACGATGATTCCTCTAAGTCCGCTCAGCAGGGTCAACACGGCATAGTGATCCATCCCTTCGTTAAGGTGTCCCGCATGCCGGAAATCCTGCAGGGCCTGCTACCCGAATTCCAGGATGCACCCGAAGGCCTTACGCCTATGCCTTCCGCGTCGCTGCGACGCGGCCTTATCCGCAGGTGCATCTGGCAGGGAAGCGGATTCTGGCTTGCCGTGTGCGTCACTGCGGCTTTGGTGGCGATCAACGGGCTTTGCGGCGTGCAGGGTTTCGCTTCGGCGCTTGATGTTTCCAGCGAGTATGCCGCGATGATCCTGAGGATCGTGAACTATTGCTGCGCGGCGCTGTACGTCTTCGCAATCGTCGCAGCGGTATTGGAGGCGGTGGGCTGCGTGCTTTGGTTCCACGAATCGGGCTTCTCGTTCAACGAACGCTACATGCGTTTGGTGAACGGCGGTTTCTCGAAGACCGAATACTGCATTCCCCGTCAGAAGATCCAGTACCTCAAGCTGCGTACCAATCCCTTCCAGCGCCGCTCGAAGGTTGCCACCTTGATGGTGCGTACTGCAGCGGGTGTGGGTGGAACCACCGTGCGACTGCTCGATGTGGCGCAGTCGGATGGGTCTGACTGGCTGGCCTGGGGCGAACCCAAGCCGCATACCGGGCGCTCTACAGGAGCTTAAGCAGGTCCTCTGCAGAACCCAGCATGAACTGGGCTCCTGCCTCCACCAGTTCTTCCGGTGCGTGGTAGCCCCAGTTCAGGCCCACTGCCAGCACGCCGGCAGCAAGCGCGGTCTTTATGTCGCTCGGCGAATCTCCCACATAGGCGGTGGTGGAGGCGTCGGCGCCCAGTTCTTCCATAGTCTTGACAAGACCCGTCGTGTCGGGTTTGCGCGGGAAGCCCGGTCCTTCGCCGTGGATGGCGTCGAAGGCACCGGGCATCTTGCTTTCCATGATCTGTTTGGTGCCGCCGTCGTATTTGTTCGAGAGTACTGCCAGCTTGCAACCTGCTTGGCGCAGTTCGGCGCAGGTTTCGGGGATTCCGGGGAAGGGATGGGTATTCCTCCCGGCGATCTTCTCGTGGGTGAGCTTCCAGTATTCCAGCGCTTCCCGAGTGTCCTGTTCGCTTGTGCCCTCGGGTACCGCCTGTACCATCAAGGCCCGCAGGCCGTTACCCACGTAGCTTAAGATCTCGTCTGTGGTATGGGTGGGGTAGCCGAAGTGCTCGAGCGAGGCATTGGTCACTTCCACCAGGTCGGGCAGGGTATGCAATAGGGTTCCGTCCAGATCGAAGATGAAGGTGCGGATCTTGGGCATGGCTTCTCCTTTTGCTTATTCGGCTTTCTTAGGCAGGATGGAAAGGGCCACGAGCGCTATCGCCAGTATCGTTCCGAGTTTTTTCAGATTCGTTTCGCTTATTCCTCGGCTTTTCAGCTTGTCTTCGATCATGGCCTTCCTTTCTGTCGTGCCCCGATACTCCAATGCGCCCTCGGGTCGGGGCGCATTGGAGGGATCATGTTCGGTATGAGGCTTCGGTAGCGCGAATCATGGAATCGAGCGTTGTATGCAAGTTCGTCCTCCAAGTCGTTTTCAGCGCCGTTAACCCATATCCTTCAGAAGCCCGTGCTTTTCGTAGCTGGTCACGCGGTCGATGCGGTTTTCATCATCGACGAACACGACTGTGGGCTTGTGGTTTTTCGCTTCTTCTGCAGAGAGTGAGGCGTAGGCCATGATGATGATCTTGTCATTGGGTTGCACGCAACGTGCGGCAGCCCCGTTGAGGCAGATCAGCCCGCTGCCGCGTTGCCCCGCAATCGTATAGGTTTCGAAGCGGGTGCCGTTGTTGATGTCGACGATCTGCACCTGCTCGTATTCCAGGATTCCGGCAGCTTCCAGCAGGTCTTCGTCGATCGTGATGCTGCCGATATAGTCCAACTCTGCTTGGCGTACGGTTGCGCGATGGATCTTGCTCTTCAGCATGGTGAGGTTCACAGCAGCTGCTCCTATTCGACGCTTGCGATGAAGTTGTCGATCAGACGGGTCTTGCCGATGTAGACCGCCATGGCAACCAGTACTTCGCCCTGAAGACGGTCGATGCGCTCGATGCTTTCGGCGTCAACCACATCGACGTAGTCGATGCGCGCCAGAGGCTCGGTGGCGATACTCGCTTCCATTGCCGCGATGAGCTTCTTCGCATCGCGTTCGCCTTCTTCCACCAGCTTCTGGCCCAGGAAGATGGTCTTGCTCAGGATAAGGGCCGCAGCACGTTCCTGCTCGTTCAGATAGGTATTGCGGGAGCTTTTCGCCAAGCCGTCTTCCTCGCGTACGATGGGGCAGCCCACTACCTGGAGCGGCATGTTCAGGTCGCGCACCATACGGCGGATGATCGCCAGCTGCTGGGCGTCTTTCTGACCGAAATAGGCGCGGTCGGGGCCGACGATGTTGAACAGCTTGGTCACCACCGTGCATACTCCGCTGAAGTGGATGGGGCGGCTTTTGCCGCAGAGCTCGAATTTCAGCCCGTTCATGTCGACCGCGGTGCAGAAGCCCTGCGGGTACATTTCGGCGGGCTCGGGGTTGAATACCAAGGCTGCCCCGGCGTCGGTGCAGAGGACGCGGTCGGCCTCGATGTCGCGCGGATAGCTTTCCAGGTCCTCGCCGGGGGCGAACTGGATGGGGTTGACGAAGACGCTGACCACAACACGGTCGTTTTCGGCCACGGCGCGCTCGATAAGGCTGCGATGGCCTTCGTGGAGGTAACCCATGGTGGGAACCAGGCCCACACTCAGGCCCTCGTTTCTCCATGCCCGTACCTGCTCGCGGACTTCGCTTACGGTTTTCACGACAGGGATCATATGTTCCTCCTTACTTGATCTGGTCCAACACGTCTTCGGAGATTTTGAAGGTATGCTCTTCGGCAGGGAAGCTGCCTTCCTGCACCTCGCGCACATATGCGGCGAAGGCATCGCGCATCTGCCCTCCCAGGTTGCCGAAGCGCTTGACGAATTTGGGGGTGAAATCGGAATACAGTCCGACGGCGTCGGCATAGACCAGCACCTGGCCGTCGCAGCCGGCACCTGCACCGATGCCGATGGTGGGAATGCCCACATTCCTGGTCACCAGGTCGGCAAGGGCGGCGGGCACGCATTCCAGCGTGATGGCGAATGCCCCTGCTTCTTCCACGGCGCGCGCGTCGTCCAAGAGTTTCTGCGCCGCCTCTACGCTCTTGCCCTGCACCTTGAAGCCGCCGAAGGCATTGATGCTCTGGGGGGTCAGGCCAAGATGCGCCATGACCGGGATGCCCGCGCTGGTTATGGCCTTGATCTGGGGACAGACCTCCGATCCGCCTTCCAATTTCACCGCCGCCCCGCGGCCTTCCTTCATCAGGCGGCCGGCGTTGACCACGGCGTCGTAGACGGAGGTTTGGTAGGACATGAAGGGCATGTCGATTATCACCAGGGCGTTCTTTGCGCCGCGGGCGACGGCGCGGCCATGGTGGATCATGTCATCAACGGTCACGGAAATGGTGTCCTCGTAGCCCAGGACCACATTGCCCAGGGAATCGCCGACCAGAATCGCGTTGACGCCGGATTCGTCGACCAGCTTCGCGGTGGAGTAGTCGTATGCAGTGAGCATGGTGAGCTTGGTGCCCTCCTGCTTTGCCTGCTTGAACGTTGTGACGGTGTTCTTCATATGTTCTGCCTCCCATGGCGCCGAAGCGCCTTTCGTGCTTGCCTTCTCCAGTGATATACGTGCGTTCGGGTCGGTTCCGGCCGTGTCCCTCAGCGGGTTCGTGCTTCTAGCAGAGTCGCCAATGCAGCGTAGTCTCGTCCGGGGTTCTTCTTTCGGGCGATATCCATGAGTTCTTTCGAAAGGGAAAGGTAGATGTCCCGTTCGTGCCGGTCGAGCACTTCAAGGTGCTTTTCCAGGGTGCCCGTGTCGCAGCGCTCCACCGGCCCTGTGAGCGCATCCTCGGGTCCGTTTACCAGGATGTTGCGGCAATTCCCCTCGAAGATGGGCTCTAGGGCGTTTTGCGCTTGGCTGTGCGAGAACCCGCAGCTTACCAGCATTTCCTGCGCACGTGCGAACAGGCCTACCACCAGGTTGCTTGCGAAGACGGCAGCCGCATGGTAGCGCACCTTCACGTTGCAATCGATGGTCGCAACCTCGTGCCCCATCTGTTCGAAGATGCGCCTGACTTCATCGAGTCGCTCTTCGTGTCCTTCGATGGTGATAAGTGCGCGCGGGATGTCCTTGTAAGATTCCGTTTTCGAATGGATGGGGAAGAGCGGATGCACCGAATAGCCGAATGCCCCGTAATCCCGGATTCCGGCGAATACGTCCGAGGAAAGCGAGCCGCTTGTATGGCAGATGATCTTGCCCTTCAAATCGGCTATCTCGATCTGTTCCCATACCTGCGCAATGGCCCCATCGGGGACGGTGAGGAAGACCATGTCGCATGCTTGCACAAGGGACTCGGGGGAATCGAAGGGATGGGTCCCGGTGAAGTGTGCGGCATCCTGTGCAGACCGCATGTTCTTGCTGAAATAGCCGGCAACGGAGAAGCCGTGTTCTGCCAGATGCCTGCCAAGGGTGAAGCCCATCTTCCCCGCACCGATAAAACCGATTTCCATCAAACCACCTTGTCTTGGACCGAATCAAAGGGACTGCATCATGTGTGGTTGCGGCATACCCGATGCGTTACGGCAGGCGCCGGGCATGTCGCTACGGCGGCTGCACAGCCGCGCAGGGGTCGGAGCTTATGGATTGCCGCCGGATGCCATGTGCGTCTCCTTGTCGATTCGGCTGCTTCCAGTCGGGTGGATCCGCCAAGATTCTCTATTGGAAGCGATGATACCATCGCCCGGTAGGGCTAGCCCGTATCTGCCGCCAAACTGCATAGGCTTTCTGCCTGCGGTGTCCCGAGCGGTTACAGCTGCCGTGGGAGCGGGTTTCCATGAAGGTGCCGTGCTTGCTCGGTATTCTTGTTTGGAACGGAATCCGCACCATGGCCGGGCGCGCCTTCCGAACGTGCCTGAAAAGAGGGTGGGTTTCTGGGCCTGGGCCCGACCCGAAGCTTTCCGTATGCTGTCCGCTGCGAAAACCCGCCAATAAACCGACCTCCGGGCACTATGCGAATCCGGGGGTCGGTTGCGATTCGAACGCGCGCCTGTCTAGCGGTGGATGCCCAAACGCTCGTAGGTGTAGAGCACGTCCAGCTCGTATTTCTTGCGATGGCTTTTCACCACTGTGTCCAGGATCAAGCCGGCAGTGAACGCAAGCAGGCCGCAGAGCACCAGGGCCACGGCCAGAAGCGCGGTGGGAAGCCTGGGGACCATGCCGGTGGCGCCGAACTCGGCGATGACGGGTACGCCGGCGATCAGCCCCAGAACCACGAAGATCAACGAAAGCCATCCGAACAGGGCCATGGGTCGGTAGTCTTTGAACAGGCTGCAGATGCATTTCAGCACCTTCATGCCGTCGCTGAAGGTATTCAGCTTGCTTTCGGATCCTTCCGGACGGTCGCGATAGTCGATGGGCACGTCCTCGATGCGCCAGCGCTTGTCGACGGCGTGGATGGAAAGCTCGGTCTCTATTTCGAAGCCGGGGGACATGACGGGCATGGTCTTCACGAAGATCTTGTTGAAGGCGCGGTATCCCGTCATGACATCGTAGAAGCTGTAGCCGTAGATCGCCTTGATCAGCCAGCGTACCAGGTTGTTTCCGAAACCGTGGAATGCGCGATCGTTTTCCTCGCCGTAGCTGCCATTGGAAAGCCTGTCGCCCACGGTCATGTCGGCGCGTCCTTCCACCAGGGGCATGATCAGGTCCACGGCCTTTTCGGCAGGGTAGGTGTCGTCGCCGTCGACCATGATGTAATAGTCGGCTTCGATCTCGCGGAACATCTGGCGCACCACGTTTCCCTTGCCCTGGCGCGTTTCCCTCACCACGGTTGCGCCGTGTTCTGCGGCGATCTGGGCAGTCGCATCGGACGAGTTGTTGTCATACACGTACACGGTTGCCTGGGGCAGCGCCTCGAAGAAGTCATCGACCACCTTGCCGATGGTCACTTCCTCGTTGTAGCAGGGGATCAGTACGGCGATCTTGCCGGGGATATCATGCGCGGTATAGGGCACGGGTGGAGCTCCTTATTCCAAATATCGATAACCATTCAATTGTACCGCGATTCGCAGTGCTTATACCACGATGGAAACCAAGAGGGGGATGGTTGCGATCGAAAGCACCGTGGTGATGAAGGTGCAGCTCACGATGGTGTCCAAGTCGCCGCCGTAGCGCACGCACAGCAGGGTTCCGTTGGTTGCCACGGGCATGCCGCAGGTTACCACCAGCACGCCCAGCACCACCGGGTCGGTGATGATGTTGCGGAAGATGAAGAAAACCAACAGGGGTACCAGAAGCAGGCGGGTTGCCGCCAGCATGAAGGGGCGCAGGTGGCTTACCAGTGTCTTTGCCGGCACCTTCGAAAGGTTGGCGCCCAAGATAAGCAGGGCGGCAGGCGTGGTCATGTCGCCGAAGGTCTTCACGATCATACCGGGGGTTCCCACGTTGCAGATGCCCAGCAAGGCCAGCACCAGTGCGGCGAAGCAGGCGATCAAGGTGGGGCTCACCAGCTGCTTCGAGCATTCCCTGAGCTGCTGGCCGGCGCTTTTGGTGTGGTCCTGCGAAAGCATGAGGATGCCCACGGTAAAGCACAGGATGTTGAACGGGATATTGAAGATGGAGGCGTACAGCACGGATTGCTGGCCGAAGATGGCCGCGCACAGGGGGAATCCCAGAAAGCCCGTGTTGCCGAACACCGTCATGAAGCGGTAGGTGCCGAACTTGCTCTTATCCAGCCTGAACAAGTAGGGGATGACGAAGGCCACTGCCAGGATAACCGCATACATGCCCCAGGCTGCTGCGAAGATCATGCCGATGGTGGGAATGTCGGGCAGAGAATCTCGGGTGATCACCGCGGCGACAATCATGCAGGGCATGGTTACGTCGATGACCAGGCGGGTCATGCCCTGTATCACCTCGTCGTTCATGATCTTGGTCCTGCGCAGGATGAAACCCAGCACAAGTCCGCAGGCCAAAAGGGCCATCTGCGACATCACCGCACCCATGCTGCTACGCCTCCAGTTGCTCGCTCAATTCCAGCCAGGTCTCCTCCAATTCATCCAGGATGGCCTGCTGTTCCAGTATCTTCGCCTGGCAAGCGGCAAGCTCCTCGTAATCGTAGGGGTCTGCGGCCTCCAGGGCTGCCTTCGCCTCTTCGACGCGCTTGCGCTGGTTCTGCATCTTGCGCTCGGTACTGTGCAGCTGTTTCTTCGCGGCGCGGTATTCGGCGTTGGTAAGCCCGCTCGCGCCCTTTTCGGGCTGCTTCTTCTCCGCGGGTTTAGCATTGGCTTTCTCGGCTTGCTTGTATTCCTCCAACAGGTCGAAGTATTCGTCGATGCCGCCGGGGACGTGGCGCACGTTGGTGCCGATGATGGCATATTGGTCGTCGGTCACACGTTCGATCAGATGCCTGTCGTGGCTTACTACCAGCAATGTTCCAGGCCAGCTGTCGAGCAGGTCCTCCATAATGGCCAGCATGTCGGTATCCAGGTCGTTGCCCGGTTCGTCCAAAATCAGCACGTTCGGTTCTTCCAGCAGGGTCAGAAGCAGTTGGAGCCTGCGACGCTGGCCGCCGGATAGGTCCTTCACGCGGGCGTTCAAGTGATCGCGCGTGAATCCCAGGCGCTCCATCAGCGCGGTGGGGGACATCTTCTTGCCTTCGACTACGTAGTAGGTTTTGTAGCGGCCTAGGAGCACGCGGACGATGTCGTCCTCGAAAGGTGCCAGCTCGTCCAGATTCTGCGATAGCGACGCGAAATGGACGGTCTGGCCTACCTTGACCTTTCCGTAAGTTGGCTTGAGGCTGCCGTTGAGAACGTTGAGAAGCGTGGTTTTCCCGGCGCCGTTCTCGCCCAGGATACCGATTCGGTCGCCGGGCTTGATGATCCAGTTCACTTCCCAGAGCACGCGTTTAGAACCACGGCAGACGCAAAGGTCGTTCAGTTCGATGCACTGCTTGCCCAGGCGCTTCATGGCCATCTGCTTCAATTCGAGCGGGTTACGGATAGGGGGGACATCGGCTATGAGTGCCGCCGCTGCTTCCAGATGGAATTTCGGCTTGCTCCTGCGTGCCTGCGCTCCACGGGAAAGCCAGGCGAGTTCCTTGCGCACCTGGTTCTGGCGTTTCTGCTCGGTTACCGCCGCGATGCGGTCGCGTTCGACCCGTTGCATGATATAGGCGGAATATCCGCCCTCGAAGGGGTCGACCTTCCCATCGTGCACTTCCCACATCTGTTCGCAGACTTCATCCAGGAACCAGCGGTCATGCGTGACCACCAGCATGCCGCCGTTGCCTCGGGGCCAGCGGGATTTCAGGTGCTCTGCCAGCCAGTGCACCGCAGCCAGGTCCAAGTGGTTGGTGGGCTCGTCCAACATCAGCACGTCCCAGCTTCCGATGAGAAGCCGTGCGAGGTCCACGCGGCGGCGCTGGCCGCCCGAAAGGTCGCCGATGCGGGACGACAGGTCCACGTCCCCTAACAGGGATTCCACGATGTTGCGGGATGTGCGGTCCGCCGCCCAGGTATATGCGGCGGTTTCGTTCAGCTGGTCGGCGACGATGTCGTCGTCGGAGAAGCCGTCGGTCTGGCCCAGCACGCCGATGGTGGGGTTGCCGTTGGAAACGACCATGCCGCTATCCGGTTCCAGGCTTCCGCTGAGAACGCGCAGCAGCGACGATTTTCCGTCGCCGTTGCGGCCGACGATGCCGATTCGGTCGCCGGTCTGGACGCCCAGCGTTACGTTGTCGAAT
>JBJEKU010000057.1:0-12856 GCA_051878795.1 Eggerthellaceae bacterium | reverse complement strand
GTGTCCAGTGCTGGATTCCGGGCTTTCGGAGATTTCCTGCCATCCTTCGCAATCGGCTTTTGAAGGAGTATCGGCTGTTTCGGGATCGGATGGCGCGATTCCGCCAGGTGGGGGAGCGCAGTCGTTGCCGGGGGTTCCGGTTTCGGGCGGGATGGAAGGGGAAAGCCAGTCTTCGGCGACATCGAGGGTTCTGGCAAGGAAGGAAAGGGTGTCCTGTCTAGGGATGGTCTTGCCGCTCAAGTATTGGCTGACCTGGCTTTTTCCGAGTTTCTTGCCTTCTGCTTGAGCGATGCGGATCAGATCGACCTGTTTCATGGCGGCCTTTTCCATCGCTTCCCGCAGCCTGCGTGCGAAAATCTGATGTTCCATGGGCGCTCCAAAAGTTCATTTTGCAAGTTGGCTCTCCGAGGGTTCAATTTCTCTGAGAGAGCTAAAAGTTCAATTTCAAACAAGGCTGATTCTAGCACCGAGGAAGCGAAAATGAACCATGGTTCAATACTTCATCGAGTGTTCACAAGTTCAATTTGAAAACCGGGGAATTATTTCACTCGCCTGCCTGAAGCTGTCATTCGCCTGCAGACGGCAAATATGTGTTGACGCTTTTCAGACACGAAGTCGATTTTTGCTAAGCTTTCTGGGTTCCGGAAAACCGAAAGAAACGTATCCAAGAGGGGGCGACATGGTCGAGAAGCAACCTGCAGATTCGCGTTCGGAGCGCGAATTTCCAAACAAAGCGGCGGATTCCCAAGGAAAAACCCCCGAAGCCGAAGGGCCGAGCCTGAGTGAGGGCGTATCCGATGCCTTGGAGGAGATGTCGGGCAGTATCGATGGGTTCGTCGATGGTGTGAGGGAAAACATCAGCGAAATCGTCGATGGCGTTAAAGACGACTTCGGAGACATCAAGGATGATTTCGGCGAGCTTAGGGACGAGGTCAAGGACAACATCGACGACGCTGCGGCGGTGTTAAGGCAGTACGAGGACTCCCTTGCCGAAGACGCCCGTCAGAACAAGCGTTTCCCGAAAGTGATGAGGGTCTTCGGTGGCTTGCTCGTTGGCATGGGTGCGTTGCATTGCCTGGAATACCTGCTCTTCATGGGGGCTGTCGCGTTCGTAGTCTACGAAGGCTACGGATCGGTCTTCGGAGAAGTTCTGGACAGCCAAACCATCATGGGCATTGTGTTCAGCGCGATTCTGTTCGTGCTGGTCATCGTTTCTGCGGTGGTTTCCATTATGCTCGGCGTGCGCCTGCTTAAGAATAGAAGGAACAAGGCTGCGCGGGTTGCCAATATCCTGATGTTGGTGGAAGTGGTGTCGCTTGCATTCTCGTTCATGCTTTACGGCCTTTCCGCATCGACTTTCTTTTCACTTGGCTATATCGTTCTCCTCGGGTTCCTTTCGGTGTATGCGGACCCCAGCTTGCGCCGCGAGCGCCTTGAGAAGCGAAAAGCGGAGCAGCTGGAGGATAAACAGGATCAGGAAGCCGGGGTCCTCGGCCTGGAT
This sequence comes from Eggerthellaceae bacterium, assembly GCA_051878795.1. Lineage (GTDB taxonomy): Bacteria > Actinomycetota > Coriobacteriia > Coriobacteriales > Eggerthellaceae > W1P20-047. Next base: position 11,355 of record JBJEKU010000057.1, on the reverse strand, counting down.
AAGACGGGCAAGGGTTATATCGAACTGGACTTCTTCAATCTGTTCTGGATATTCGTGGTGTGCTGTTTCCTCGGCTTGGTCATCGAGACCGTCTATCACATGACCATCATCGATCCGGGCGTGTACGAAGATCGGGCTGGTCTGCTGTACGGGCCCTTCTCGCCCATCTACGGGGTGGGGGGCGTGATGATCACCATCGTGCTGAATCGCTTCCATAAGAGCAATCCTGTCGTGGTGTTCTTGGCGGCGGCGTTTATCGGTGCCGCTTTCGAATACCTGGTCAGTTGGTGGATGGAGACATCCTTCGGCATCACCGCCTGGGATTATACGGGCACCTTCTTGAACATAGACGGCCGTACCAACTTCAAGTTCTTCTGCATGTGGGGTTGTTTGGGCATCGTGTGGCTGCGCTGGATCCTCCCCAAGCTGCTGGCCCTGATCAATCGCATCCCGTGGAATTGGCGTTATTCTCTGACCGTTGTGGCAACTGTTCTCATGCTGCTTGACTGCGGTTTGACCCTGGCATCGCTCGACCGCTGGTTCGAACGACAGGCGGACATGGGCGATGCTCCCGTCACTGCGGCGATCGAGGGGTTCTGCGACGAGCATTATGACGACCAGTTCATGGAAAACCGGTTCCAAACCATGTCGATCAACCCCGACGAGGCAACCCGCGTGGGTTAGCTATGCCCCTTCGCTTCTGCGTTTGAAAAGCAGGAGCCCTTGCAAAGAACGGGCTGGCAGGGATTTCCCTACCAGCCCGTTGGGCGTATATCCCGTGGATTCGTCGCGCTTCTGTGGTTGCCTGCCGCCGTATCGAAGGTCGAGTGTGCGGGAGTCGCTATTGCGCACTTAACGCATGATGGATGAAGTCGATGCAGTGGTTTGCGAATGCTTCCTCGTAGTCGGCGTCGTCGAGCATGAGGTAGTATTGCGCGCTCGTCAGAACCGTGCCGATAATGGCAATCGACACGAAGCGCTTATCGATTTCGGGACGGATCGTTCCATTGTCCATTGCATTCTGCAGGCAGTGTTCGAGCATTTCGATCAGGCGGTCTTCGATCTTGCGCATCTCGTTGCTCCATATGCGGTCGTCTCTCCAAATCTCGCTCAGGATGAATCGGGATGCTTCCCGGTTGCCGAAGATCTTCGCGGCAAAGGTTCTAACGAACACGATCATGGTGTCGTGCGTCGATTCCTCGTGCATCATGACCTGCTCGAATTCGTCGACGACTTTCTCGAAAGAATCGGTCAGGACGCTGGTGGCAATGTCCGCCTTCGTCTTGAAGTAGTAGTACACGACGCCCTTCGACACGCCGGCCTCCTCGGCGATCTTCTCGACGGTGGCACCGGCATAGCCGTGGCGGCCGATGACGGTCAGGGCGGCATCGGAGAGTGTCTGGCGCGTTGCTTCCGATTTTGCCATGGTCTTCTTCGCCATTATTGGGCACGTTCCTTTCTTGCTAACGAAAAGGACCCCGGACCAGACGAATCGGTTCGGGGTCCCAACATAGTGTAGGGCATTACAGGTCGAGCAGGGGATGGATGTCGGTGATATTGACCATCTGCTTATGCTTCGCAACCAGGGCGGTAAGCAGGAAGAACGCGACGGTGAATCCGAGTATCACAAGACCGTCCTGGAGCGCGACACCGTAGCCGACGCCGGTTGTGAGCTGCCTCATTCCCTCGACGATATAGGTCATGGGGAAGAAGGGGCTGATGGCACCGAAGAAGCCGTGCTCCAGCGCAACGGGGAAGGTGCCCGAGGAACTGGTGAGCTGCAGGGTCAGCAGCACGACGGCGATGAAGCGCCCGGGGAAGCCTGCGGCTGCAACCAGGAACTGGACGATCGCGGTGAAGCACAGCGCCGCCAAGAGCCCCATAAGGTAATAGCCCGCCACATTGCCGATCTGGATCTTCAGTGCGAATTGGACGAAGGCCAGGGCGATGGTGGTGGAGGCCATGGAGAACAGCGCCATGGGTATGTAGCCCGTAGCCGCCACGACGATCGGGTTGGCGCCGGAAAGGCACAGTCGGGTGTTCAGGCTGCGGAAGAGGAAGCAATTGAAGATCGCTCCGACCCAGATGCCGATGCCGATGAAGAAGGGGGCGAAGCCCGTGCCGTAGTTCTTGACCGTGGTGTAGTAGTCCTCGGACATCTCTACGGGCTTGCTCATCATGGTCTTCTTCGCGGTGATCTGCTTCGGGGTGTAGTCCATCTGGGCGCTTGCTTCATCAAGGCCGTCTGCGAGCTGCCCCGATCCGCTCACGGCGCTGCCCAGGCCGCTGGTGAGGGTGGCCGATCCATCTGCCAGCTGGCTTGCCCCGCTGGTGATCTGGCCCGCTCCGTCAGCGGCGGCGGGGAAGGATGAGGCCAGCAGGCTCGCACCGGAGTTCAGCTGGTCGACGCCGGCGATCAGCGTTCCTGCGGATTCGTTCATGCTGCCCAGGCCGCCTGCAAGGGCATTCAAGCCGGTGCCTTCGGAAGCCGAACCCACCAGGCTGGTCAGTCCGCCGTGGATTTGGGCCGATCCGATTCTGATCGTTCCCATGCCATCGTCGAGGGCCGCAAGGCCTCCGTCGAGCTGTGCTGCGCCGGAGCTTAGGCCGGACATGCCGCCATTGAGCTGGGTTGCACCTTCGCTGAGCTTCTGGGCGCCCGCATTCAGTGCGGTCAGGCCGCTGGTTTCGTTACCTACAAGGGTTCCGACTCCCAGGTTGACTTGCTTGGCTCCGCCCGCAAGCGCCTGGAGCCCGTCCTTGCCTGCAAGCTGCCCCAATCCTGATTGCAGGGCGTTGGCGCCTCCGATCAAGGTGCCCGTATCGCCGTCGGAACCCAGAGCTGCTTCTGCCTGCCCCAGTCCGTTTGCCAGGTCTCCGGCACCGGATTGCAGGGCTGCGATGGATTCGTTGAGCTGCTCTATGCTTCCCGGTGTCACCGCTTTGGATATGGAACTGCTTGCAGACGAGAATTCGCCGGCTGCGGATTGGAGGGCGGATGCGTTATCGGCAGCTGCCTGGGCAGCGCTGCCTGCAGACGAAGACGCTGACGACATCTCCGACAATGCGGAGCCGATCTGGCCTTTTGCCGAGCTTACGCTCGTCGACGCCGTTTGGATGCTGCCGTTTGCGCTATTCATGCTGTCGGCTGCGCTCTGTGCGCTTGCGGCAGCACCACCGACGGTTCCGCTGGCTGTATCGATGCTTTTCAGTGCGTTCTGGATTTCTGCGGCTGCTGCGTCGGAAAGCCCTTCGGTATCGAGCGCCCTGCTGAGGGCGGCGCTTGCGCTATCCAGATCGCCGCCTATATCGTTGATGGTGTCTGCGGCGGATTGCGCCTGGGAAGCGGCGCCTTGGGTGCTGGAGCTTGCGTTTGCGAGGTCGCTTTCCGCATTGGCCATATCGCCTTCGGCGCCTGACAGGGATGCTCTTGCACTGGAGAGGGGGTTGGAAACCGTGGAGATGGCTTGGGCTCCATCGGAAAGGGCCTTACCGCCGTCGCTCATTGCGCTTCCCGCGGATTGCATGGCGCCGGAAAGGCTTCCCATGCTGGAGGAAATGCCGCCTAGCACTCCGGAAAGCTGGCCTATGCCGCTCTGCAGGTCGGATGCGCCGCTTTTTGCGTCGGAGATACCGGATTTAAGGGAAGTGAGTCCGCCATACAGTTTTTCGGCACCCGCTTGGGCTGCTTGCGCCGCGATGAGGGCGTTGCCTGCTCCGCTTTCCAACTGGCCGGTGTAGGTTTTCAGCAGGCTCGCTCCGGCGAGTGCCTGGTCGGTGCCGTAAGCCACTTGGCCTGCGCCTTCTGCGACGGAAGCGGATCCCGCGCTTGCCGTCTGGGTGCCTGCGAGCAGTGCGCCCGAGCCGGTTTTCAGCTGCTGGGTGGCGGATTCTGCGGATTGGGCGCCTTCTTCCAATTGCGCTGCGCCCTCTTCCAATCGGCTTGCGCCCGAAAGGGCGGCTTGGCTGCCGTCGGCGAGCTGCTGGGTGGCGTCGGGAAGCACCGATGCCTTATCCGCCAGCTCCTGGGTGCCGGCGCTTACCTGGTTGGCGCCGTCCTGGAGCTGTGCGATGCCATCTTGAAGCTCGGCAGATCCACTGACCAGTTTGTTCAGATTCACGGTGATGGTGTTCGATCCGTCTTGGGCGGTGGTCAGGCCGTCCTGCAGCTCGAGCGCGCCATCGACTGCAGTCTGCAACTGCTCGCCGCCCTCATCGATGGTTTGGAAGATGGTTGCGAAGTACTCTTCGGCGACCGATTCGTTCACTTGCTTCGCTACCCGCGTCCATGCAGTCTGCCCGATCTGGCTTGCGAGCATGTTGTGCGACTGGTCGTAGGTGACGGTGAGCTTGGCGCGTTCGGGGTCATCTGTATCGGCGGAGGCGATCTGCTGCGAGAAGTCCTCGGGGATGGTGCAGCTCATGTAATACAGCCCGCGCTCCATGCCTTCTTCGGCTTCCTCGGCGGTGACGAAGCTCCATCCCAGCTTCTCGTCCGATTCCTTCAGGTTGTCGACCACATCCTTGCCCACGTTGCGTTCTTCGCCGTTGATCACCGCGCCCTTGTCCTCGTTGACGATTGCCACAGGTATTTCTTCCAGGTGCGAATAGGGATCCAGGAACGCAGACAGATAGAAGCCCGCGAAGATGACGGGGATCAGGATGACGCCTGCGAGGGCGATCTTCATGGGAAGGGGAGCGACGGTGTTCTTCGCCGACATGTAGGCGAAATGGGCTCCTTTAAATGCCATCTTCTTCACTCCATTCCAACTCGATGGTGAAATCGCTGTCGCCGGCAGATGCGGGTTCGGTGACGGCGACGATCACCGTTTTGCCCTTCTCGTGGGCGAGCGCCCTCAGCTCGTCGGCGATGCGGTGGGTGTCCTCGGCGCGCAATTGCCGCTCGATATCATCGACCACCAGCATGTCGGGGTCGTTCACCATGGCGAGCGCGATTCCGAAGCGGTCGTAGTCTACCTGGGTGAGTTTCTTGACCTTCGTGTCCGTGATATGCCCCAACTCCCATGACTCCATGTAGGCATCCACATCGCTGTTGCGATGCGGTTTGCCCCAGAGCTCCAATTCGGACTTCATGATCAAGCGGCAGTCGAGGTTCCACTCGATGTCGTTCAAGCCCGCGAAGAGCGCCATTCCCGCATTTCGGGCAACCTTCCTGTGTTCTCGGGGGATTTGGTATCCACCTACGAATAGGGTGCCGCTTGTGGGTTTCATGCGCCCTGCCAGGGTGAGCAGCAGCGGGGTTTTCCCGGAGCCGTGGTCTCCGGTCACCGCGACGTAGCTTCCCGGTGGGATGGAAAGGTCCAGGTCCCTGAAGGGGACTCCGAGGGGGGTTTCCAGCGAAAGCCCCCTTGCTTGGATGAAGGTTCCGCTTCGCCGTTCGGGGCGTGTATCAAGAGAAGGCATCGAAATCCTCCGAATCTAAAACTGACCAATCGTTCAGTTTTGAGATTATGCGCGCATTCTCCCGGGTATTCAAGGTTTTGCCGCGACATATGCCTACCCGTTAACTGTTTGTTAGCGGGAGGCATGCGAGCGGCTTTCGGGTCCGGGCCGCGGCGCTCGCCATCTAAGCGCCTGCGGGGTTCCAGCCGCCGTTTCGGCGTTCTGGTAAAAGCCCAAGTTTTCGTGTCCCCGGGTGCAGGTTGTGGGAAATCATGCTCCCGAGTGCGGATTGCGGGAATCAGTGCTTTGCGGAATGCTGGGGATTCGGAGGTTTGCGTGTTCGGTGTCTTATGCGTTGCCGGATTCGGGCTTTCCCTGCTGCAGGAGGCCGTAGCGGGGTGCGAGCTTCGCAAGGCAGAGCGCGGCCAAACAGACGGATACCACTTCCGCAACCACAACGGAGAACCAGATGCCGTTGGCTCCCAGGAGCGCCGGCAAAATCACCACCGCACCCAGTTCGAACACGAGCGTGCGCAGGAAGCTGATGAGCGCGGAAACCTTGCCATTGCACAGCGAGGTGAACAGGGACGAGGCGCAGATGCTGAAACCCATGAGCAGAAACGAGATGGAGTAGGCTCGGAATGCGAAAACGGTCAGGCGGTAGAGCCCTTCGTCGTAGGAGGTAAAGATCCTCGCGATAACCGGAGCCGCCGCTTCCGCCGCTGCGAACATGGCGATTCCTCCGATTGCGATAATCGCCAGGCCCTTTTTCAGCAGGCTTTGCATCTCGCGATGGTTGCGGGCGCCGTATTGGAAGGCCATGAGCGGGGCGCTTCCGATCGAGTAGCCGATGAAAACGGATCCGAAGACCAGGCCGCAGTACATGATGACGCCGTATGCCGCAACGCCGTCCGGGCCGATGTAGCGCATCAATTGCAGGTTGTATGCAACGGAAACGATCGAGAGGGCGATATTCGACATCATCTCCGAAGAACCGTTGATGCAGGTCCTGCCGATGGTCTTCAAGTCGAGCGAGGTTTTTCCCAAGCGCAGATAGCTCTTATTCGGCAGTGCGAAATAGATCAGGCATGCGCCTCCACCCACGTATTCGGAGGCGACGGTTGCAAGCGCCGCTCCGACCACGCCCATGTGGAGCGCTCCGACCAGGATGAAGTCGAGGACGATGTTGGTCACGCCTGCCGCGATAGCGACTTTCAGGCTGAGGTTGGGTTTGCCTGCGGTGGCGCTGAAGGCTTGGAATGCAAGCTGCATCATGAAGAAGGGCAGGCTCAGCATGCTGATGCGCCCGTAGACCACGCAGAGCTCGAGCATTTCGCCAGTAGCGCCCATGGCTCGGGCGATGTGGGGCATGAGCAGGAAGCCGAGAAGCGCCATGGCGATTCCGCAGAATAGGTTGAAGTACACGAGCAGGGAGAACTGTCTGTTCGCAAGCCGGTTATCTCCTTCGCCACGGGTTTTCGAAACGACCGCATTGCCGCCGGTGCCGACCATCAACCCGATCGGGGCCAAGATCATGATGATCGGCATGATGAAGTTCACAGCCGCAAAGGCGGTTTTTCCCGCGAAATTGGACACGAAAAGACCGTCCACGATGCCGTAGACGCTCGTCAGAAGCAGCGTGCCGATGGAGGGCGCGACGTATTTAAGCAGCTTTCCGAAGGTGAAGTGCTGCGACATATCGATGCTCATGGTGTGTGTCCTGTATGTACCGGTCGGTTTTGCCTACGGGTTCGAATGAGGCGTTGCTCCGGGGTCCTTACGGATGGGGTCGAGGCACTATTCTAGCGTGCAGCCCGAACGAGCCTGCAACGGTAGCCTTGCTGTAATCTTCTTTGCGTTCAAGGTGGTTTCATTTCGACCGCGCTCATGCATCGGGTGCGTCTTCGGGGTGGTTCTTTGCAGGCGGGTCGCTTTGGAAGTGCGCTTGGCGGGGGCACATCGTGGGACTCGACTGGGGGTCGGGTCTTTTCGATGGAATCACCGTTGCCGGCGTAGTCGATTCTTGCTTTCGACAATTCTAATCGTAACTGATGAAATTGATTGAAAAATATCGGATGTTAATAGACAGAACAATTGAATCTGTCGAGTAAGTGAATCAATAATCAAAGTTAGTTCTGTTTTACCGAACAATAACGGAAACGTAAGCTTTATCGCCAAGGAGTTCGGGTATATTTACCGCTCACGCGCAGAACGAATGCGCGTGCTGTATCAGCCCCGAATCAAAGGGAGGTAATTGTCATGGCCGATAACGTGGTAGTGGCAAGGAATACCGAGAATGCACCCAAGTGCCCCATGTGCTCTCAGACCGTTGCATTCTCTCACTACAACAACCTTTCCGCTCAGCTGGGTATCGACCCTGCAACCGGCGCAATGGTTGAAGGCGGCGTCAAGGAGCAGGCCGCTCAGGCAATGCGCAACATCAAGGCTGTTGTCGAAAGCATCGATCATGTGATGACCGATGTTGTTCGTCTGTCCGTATTCCTGGCTGACATCGAAGACATGGATGCCGTCGACGAGGTAGTTGCCGGCTTCTTCCCCACTTACGTACCCGCAAAGACCGTTGCCGGCGTAGCAGCCCTGCCCATGGGTGCAGCTGTTGCAATCGAGGCTCTGATCACCAATGGTGAGGGCACCCAGCCCAACGAGCCCCAGGCTGGCGACCTGATCAAGTTGACCAACGCAACCGCCAATGCTCCCCAGAGCGCCCTGTCCACCCAGACCGTTGCGTTCTCCCACTACAACAACATCACCGCACAGACCGGCATCGATCCCGTGACCGGCCGTCTGGTTCCCGGTGGCGTTAAGGAGCAGACCGCCCAGGCCCTGAAGAACATCAAGGCCATCCTGGCGAGCATCGATGTTCCCTTCGACGACATCGTCAAGGTGACTGTGTTCTTGAAGAACCTGGACGACGCTTGCGCGATGAACGAGGTCTATAAGACCTTCTTCCCCGATTCCGGCATCGCACGCGCGGTCAACTACCTGCCCGCCCGCACCATCGTCCCTGCAGCCGGCCTGCCCGGACATGCTCTGGTTCAGATCGAGGCCGTTTGCTCCCACGGCGACGGTACTCCTCCGCAGGAGATCGAAGCGCGTCACGGCCTGATCATCGAGGCCGCGAACACCGATGCGGCACCTGCTGCTTGCACTGCAACCCAGTCCGTCGCATTCTCCCACTACAACAACATCTCCGGCCAGTTCGGCATCGATCCTGCGACCGGCGAGATGGCCCAAGGCGCTAAGGCGCAGGCTGCCCAGGCCCTGAAGAACATCAAGGCCATCATCGAGAGCGTCGACCACTCCATGGACGACATCGTCAAGGTCAACATCTTCCTGGCCGACATCAACGATGCCGCTGCGGTTGACGAGGCTTATGCCGAGGTGTTCCCCGGCTGCATCCCCGCACGCAAGGTCGTCGGTTGCGGCGTGCTGCCTAAGGGTGCTGCCGTCATGATCGACGCAATCGCAGGTAACGCAGAGGGCACTCCTCCCGTTTGCTAGTCTGCATATGCGAAAATCTTCGGCCATGCAGGGTTTTCGTTCCTTGAAATGAGCCGATAATGGAGAAAGCCGCCGGATTGCCCGGCGGCTTTCTCCATTATCGGGTGTCGATTGCAGGACGCTTCGCTCTAGGTTATTGGGTTTTCGGCTATGCGTGAGGGATTATGCGACGAAGGGGGTCTTGGTAAAGGGATCTTCCCTATGCCTGGCTCGATGATAGGATTACCTACTGCTTTGCGTAGAAGGCGACAGCGAAGGCGTTGGGACCCACATGCGTGCCGATGATGCTTCCCACGCAGTAGGCTGGCAGGTTTTCGCGGGGGATGCCCTCGAACACTTCAGGATGTGCGTCAAGGAACTTGTCCAGATTCTCGCGGGAGGTTCCGCTGTAGGCAAAGGTGAAGGGCATGTCGAAGTCGATGCCTCCGCATTCCTTTACCTTCCTAGCGAGTGCTTTGGCGCCGTTTTTCATGCCGCGGGATTTTCCGATCACCTTCACATTGCCCATCATCTCGGTAATGAGCGGCTTGATGGACAGCATCGATCCTGCGGCAGCTGCCAGGGAGGATACCCTGCCGCCTTTACGTAGGTACTCCAGGGTATCAAGCACAGTGAACAGGCGCAGGCGGGGTTTCAGACGGCGCAGGCCTTGGGCAATCTCCTGGGCGCTCATGCCTTCGTCGCGCATGCGGACCGCCTGCTTGACCACCATCATCTGCTCGACGCAGATGGCTTGGGAGTCTAAGACGTAAACCTTATCTCCGAAGCACCCCTGCGCGGATACCGCATTTTGATAGCAGCCGGAAAAGCAGGCGGAAAGGGTGATGCAGAGCACTTCATTCCCGTCATCGATGGCGCGCTTGAAGTAGCTGGCATATTCGGTGGGGGTCGCCTGGCTGGTGGTGGGCAGCTCTTTCGATGCTTCCAGTTTCTCGAAGAATTCATGGTTGGTCAAATCGACGCCGTCGCGGTACACATCCATGCCGAAGCACGTGGTGAGCGGGATTACCTGAACGCCCAGCCTTTCCGCTTCATCCTGAGGAAGGTCGCAGGCGGAATCGGTGATGATCTGTACTGGCATGGGCATCCTCGCGTATTCTCTCGGGGTGTTCGCTTCTTCGTTTTTTCTAGGTGAAAGCAACGGTTTGTTTTTTGCGCAATAGTCAACTATAGACCTTCGCTTCCCTTCAGGTAAGGCCGTGGGCGCCGAATGGTCGTAGCTGATGTTTCAGGTGAGTTACAATCGAGCTTTACGTCAGCCGTCGAGGGAAGGGGTTCCCGTGGAAGAGATGATCGTGCGGTTGGGAAAGCCGTCGGATTTCGAGGCGCTTTCCGCGTTCTATGACGAAGTGGTGGAGGCTAATTCCGGCACTCCTTTCGATGTGCATTGGAACAGGAAGGTTCATCCTAGCGATGGGGAGATCTTCGATGCATTGTGCAACGGATCCATGTACATGGGGCTGTTGGACGGGGAGGTTGTTGCGGCATCTATCGTGAACAACCTGTTCGCAACGGGTTACGACGAGGTGCCGTGGGTGTTTGAGGCCGACCTCGACAAAGTTTTGTGCATTCATCTGTTCGCGACGAAGCCCGCGCTTCAGGGGCGGGGCTTGGGCCGTGACCTCCTGCAGGCGATTATAGACGACGCCCGCAGGCGGGGTTTCCGGGTTTTGCGTCTGGATGCCTTCCAACACAACATCCCTGCATGCGTCCTGTATGAGAAGATGGGTTTCCAGTGCAGGGGCGTGGCAGATTTGGTCTACGAAGACGAGGACCTTCCCAAGGATCTACCCATCGTCGTCTATGAAATGCAGCTGTAGCCGCGGGGAGTGCCGGGCTCTTAGAGAGAATCAGAGGAATCGATGGCTTTTCGAGAAATGAGGCGGAAGAAGCAGGCGCTCTCCGAGGAAGAGACATGGGCGATTCTGGAAAACGGAACCGAATGCGTTCTCGCACTTGCGGGGGATGATGGTTTTCCCTATGCCGTGCCTGTGAATTACGCCTGCGAAAGCGGGAAGCTCTATTTTCATGGGGCGCTCGCTGGCCATAAGCATGATGCCCTGCGTGCATGCCAGAAGCTTTCCCTGTGCGTGATCGAGCGCAATGACCTGGTGCCCGAAAAGCTCACGACCGCATATCGCAGCGTCATAGCCTTCGGCACGGCACGTCTTCTGGAAGATCCTGATGAGATTCTGCATGCCTGCATGGTCCTGGGAATGCGCTTCAACCCCGATGGGGCCTTCGTCGAAAGCGAGGTACGTGGCGCTCTTTCGCGTACTTGTTGCGTAGAAGTGACAATCGAGCATATTACAGGCAAAGAAGGCCTGGAGCTGGTGAAACTTCGAGAGTGATGGATAAGGAAGGTAATTCCCCGGTCTTGGAATCTTTCTTGCTGCTCCTGTGGGTGATCATTCTGTTTGACGATATATT
>JBJEKU010000056.1:0-13631 GCA_051878795.1 Eggerthellaceae bacterium | reverse complement strand
TCCCACTCGATCGTTGCAGGAGGCTTGGGGGTGATGTCGTAGCACACGCGGTTGACGCCCGGAACCTCGGCGACGATGCGGCTGGAAATGCGTCCCAGCAGCTCGTAGGGCAGTTTGGCCCAGGTCGCCGTCATGGCGTCGGAGCTCTCCACCGCTCGCAGGATGATCGGACGCGCGTAGGTGCGCTCGTCGCCCATCACGCCCACGCTGCGGATGTCGGGCAGCACGGCGAAGTACTGCCAGCAGCTGTGCTCGCTGTTGCGCTCGCCGGTTTCGCGGAACAGCTGCTCGTTGTATTCGTCCAGCTCCTCGCGCACGATGGCGTCGGCGTTCTTCAGGATCTCCAGCTTTTCCATGGTCACCGCGCCGATGATGCGGATGGCCAGGCCGGGGCCGGGGAAGGGCTGCCTGTGCACGATGCGGTCGGGCAGGCCCAGTGCGGTGCCCAGCGCGCGCACCTCGTCCTTGAAGAAGTGGTCCAAAGGCTCGATTAGGTCGAAGTGCACCCCTTCGGGGAAGGGGATCAGGTTGTGGTGGCTCTTGATGGTGCTGGCCTTGCCGCCGGTCTTGCGCGCACCGGATTCGATGATGTCGGGGTAGATGGTGCCCTGCGCCATGAACTGCACGGGCTTGCCATCCTGCGCCAGGTCCTGCGCGACGGCGAAGAACTCGTTCCAGAACTGCGTGCCGATGATGCGGCGCTTCTGTTCGGGCTCGCTCACTTCTGCCAGCAGGGCCGCATAGCGTTCTTCGGCATGCACGTGGATGAACTCGCAGTCGAACTGCTTGCTGAAGACCGCTTCCACTTCTTCCGGCTCGTTCTTGCGCAGCAGTCCGTGGTTCACGAACACGCACACCAGCCGCTTGCCGATGGCGCGGGAACACAGCGCCGCCACAACCGAGCTGTCCACGCCGCCGGAAAGGCCCAGGATCACGCGGTTGTCTCCCACCTGATTGCGGATTGCCTCCACCGCGTCCTCGATGACGCCTTCCATACTCCAGTTGGCACAAAGACCGCAGATGCCGAACAGGAAGTTGGAAAGCAGCTGCTGGCCGAAGGGAGTGTGGCGCACTTCGGGGTGGAATTGGGTGGCGAACAGCTTGCGCTCGGCGCATTCCATGGAAGCCACGGGGCACACCTCGGTGCACGACGTGATGGTGAAGCCCTCGGGCACCTGGCTGACCGCGTCGCGGTGGCTCATCCACACGGTCTGCTGTTCGGGGGTGTCGCCGAACAGCAGGGAGTTACTGTCGCAGCGGGTTAGCTCCGCCGGGCCGTATTCGCCCTTTTCGGTATGGCCGACGGTGCCGCCCAAGGTCGCCGCCATGATCTGCTGGCCATAGCAGAAGCCCAGCACGGGGATGCCCAGTTCCAGCACCTCCGGGTCGATGGTGGGTGCGTCGGGCGCGTAGACGCTCGCGGGTCCGCCAGAAAGGATGATGGCGGCGGGTGCGATCCGGCGCACTTCGTCGGCGCTGATGTCGCAGGGCACGATTTCGGAGTAAACGCCCAGGTCGCGCACGCGACGTGCAATCAGCTGGCCGTATTGGGCGCCGAAGTCGAAGACGATTACCTTTTGATCAGGGGTGACTGATGTGCTCATTCACGGCTCCTTCGGTACATTGCCGGTTGTTTCACGGTAACCCTTACATTCTATGCGCGCGCCTGCGTGCGGCTTTTCGTCGGGCCGTGTTGTTAATGGAATGGAAAAAATGCACGGATGCCTGCGGAAAGGGCGCTCGCGGATGCGGGCGGGCGCGGAAACGGGATGGGAACCCGCAAGAAACCGGATGGTCATTATCTAGGCATTAGGTGGAATTCCCCAACGGGACGTCGGTTCCATTAGAATCGTCCGGGTTGGATTTTTGACCGGCTTCCCTTCGTGCGAAAGGCGTGGGGGAGTGCTTGGAATCCGCAAGGCGGGCGCAGGTCCGCTGTATGTTACTGGAAACCAGCGGATGGAGGGCCGGCGCCCGCGCCCGTACGGTGCGGCGTGATGCATCGTCGCGTCCATGCCCATGTGGCGCATTGGCGCCATGCCATCTGCTGCTCGATATAAGGAGGATGCATGCTCTTCGAAGCGTTCAAGGCGTTTATCGTCGGTCTGGTGGAAGGCATTACCGAATGGCTGCCCGTTTCCAGCACCGGCCACATGATCCTGGTCGACGAATTCTTGAAGCTGAATGTTTCGGACGCTTTTTTGGGCCTGTTCTTGGTCGTTATCCAGATCGGCGCCATCATGGCGGTCATCATCCTGTACTTCCACAAGCTCAATCCCTTCTCGCCCAAGAAGACTGCGGCTGAGCGCAAATCCACCTGGCGTCTGTGGGGCATGGTCGTGGTCGGTTGCCTTCCTGCGGCCGTAGTGGGCATCCTGCTGGACGATTGGGTGGAAGAACACGTGTTCAACGCGTACGTGGTCTCCGCGGCGCTGATCGTCTACGGCATCATCTTCATCGTGATGGAGCATCGCAACCGCCGTCTGATTGCGGAAGGTTCCGCCGTTACCGGCAAGCACGCAAAGCCTTCTGCCGACGGGCAGGGGACCGGCCTGTTCAAGATCGAATCCGTCGACGAGATCGACGCTGCAACCGCATTCAAGATCGGCCTGTTCCAGTGCCTGGCCATCATCCCCGGCACCAGCCGCAGCGGCTCCACCATCATCGGCGGCATGCTCGCAGGCTGCTCACGCGTGGCGGCTGCGGAATTCACCTTCTTCTTGGCCATCCCCGTTATGCTGGGTTGGGGCCTGCTCAAGGCGGTGAAGTTCCTGCTGGCGGGCCTGGTTATGACCAGCACGGAAATCGTGGTGCTGGTGGTGGGTATCGTCACCGCCTTCGTGGTTTCCGTCCTGTCCATCAAATTCCTGATGGGCTATATCAAGAAGAACGACTTCGCCGCCTTCGGCTGGTACCGCATCGTGGTGGGCGTCGTGGTGCTGGGCTACTTCGGCGTGAAGGCGCTGGGCATCCTGTAGGCTTTTCGCGAGCTATCGGATATTCCTTCGGGCCTGCGGGGTTTCTTGCAGGCCTTTTCAGCTTTGTCGTTTCCCGATGTTCTTTCCCCGAAATGCCGATTCGTGCGGATTTTTCCGCTCGTGCGGCGCTGCGCGTTTGTTAAAGTGATTCGCGGTGGAAAACCCTGTAATTTTGCACGTAACGCTTCGGTCAGCACGTGAAGCGCGTGGACCGGGCTTGCGCTATCCTGTGAGCATCCACCCGTATGAAAGGAAAGTGCTATGCCTGAAACCAACCAGAACTACGAGCAGATTCAGCAGCATCGTGACCAGATCGACGAACTGGACCGCCAGATCGTGGCGCTCTTGAACGAGCGTGCAGGTCACTCCCTGGCTATTCGTGCTCTCAAGCCTGGCGCGAAGATGGGGTTGTACGACCCGGCCCGTGAAGAAGAGATCTTCAAGAAGATCGACGGCTTCAACGAGGGCCCCATGTACAACGACAACCTGCGTGACATCTACGCAACCATCCTCAAAGTCATGAAGGAGATGCCAGCCTAATGTGTGAATCCAAGCTCCACGGTGTCGCCGGCCTGCCGGATTACGGCACCCGCACCGACGAAATCACTATCTTCGCAGGTCCCTGTTCCATCGAATCCCAGGAGCAGTTCGACGAAGTGGCCGAATGCGTAGCCGCAAACGGCCTGCACTGGATCCGCGGCGGCGCCTATAAGCCCCGCACCAACCCCCATTCCTTCCAGGGTCTGGGCGAAGAGGGCCTGCAGATCATGAAGAACGCAGCCGACCGCTTCGGCCTGAAGACCCTCACCGAGGTCATGGACTCCGAGCACATCAGCCTGGTGCAGAACTACTGCGACGGCATCCAGGTGGGCGCCCGCAACTTCCAGAACTTCAGCCTGCTGAAGAACATCGGTATCGCAACCTCCAAGACCAAGACCATGGTGCTGTTCAAGCGCGGCTTCGCGGGCACCATCGCCGAATGGCTGGCTGCAACTGAGTATCTGACCACCAACGGCAACGACAACGTCATCCTGTGCGAGCGCGGCCTGCGCACCTTCGAAACCGCGACCCGCTTCACCCTGGACATCTCTGCGGTTCCCGTTATCCACAAGCAGAGCTTGTATCCCATCTGCGTTGACGTAAGCCACCCCGCCGGCGTGCGCGACCTGGTTCCCGCCCTGGCACGCACCGCTATCGCCGCAGGTGCGGACTCCCTGATGATCGAGGTCCATCCCGATCCCCAGTCCGCCAAGTCCGATGGTCCCCAGCAGCTCACCCCTGCCCAGTTCACCGACCTGATGGAAGACCTGCGCGAAATCGCCGCGGTCTTCGGTAAGAAGCTGGTCTAGCAACACGGCGCATCGCGCGCTTGGAGCAGCGAACGTATCGGCCCTGCCGGTTCACCTGCAAATCGCAGGCCGGCGGGGCCGTTTCGCGTCTTCGGGGTGTCTCCGTCCATGGTGCGGGAGTGAGCCGCAAGGGGGCGGCCACGCTGGAGGAAGTCGGGTTCGCGTTTGCCGTGATTCCTTCTTGGAGACGTTCGCTTGCCTTGCGCGGCCTGGGCCGTTTTTCGCTGCGGGGGAGGATTTCGCTATCCCGCGAAAGGTACAGGGGGTGCAGATGGTGCGGAATCGGTCCTTGCACCCTTGCCCCACGGGGCGTGGTGTTTCACTATTAGACACCGTGCATTTTTCGAAGAACAAAGCTCGTACGCGGAGGATCTGCCCATGCCAGTCGATATCGATTCCCTCAATCCCGAACAGCGCGAAGCCGTGCTGCGCACCGAAGGCCCCCTGCTGGTGCTTGCGGGCGCCGGCTCCGGCAAGACGCGTGTGCTCACGTACCGCATCGCGCATATGATCGAGGATTTGGGCGTTGCCCCCTGGGAGATCCTGGCCATCACTTTCACCAACAAGGCGGCTGCCGAAATGCGCGAGCGCCTGGGCCAGCTGGTGGGTCCTGCTGCGCGTGGCATGTGGGTTTCCACCTTCCACAGCATGTGCGTGCGCATCCTGCGTGCGAACGCCGAAGTGCTCGGCTTCTCCAGCGGCTTCACCATCTACGACGACGGCGACAGCAAGCGTCTGGTGAAGGAGATCATGCTGGAGCAGGACATCGACCCCAAGCGATTCCCCGTCAACGGCATCCGCAACCGCATCTCCGCCGCGAAGAACGAGCTCATCCTGCCCGCGCAGTTCGAAGACGAGGCCAACGACCCCATCGCCAAGGTGGCGGCGCGGGTGTACAAGCGCCTGCAGGAACGCCTGAAGCAGGCGAACGCCTTCGACTTCGACGACCTGCTGGTGTACGCCTACCTGCTGCTGAAGAACCATCCCCAGGTGCTGGAAGCCTATCAGCAGCGCTTCCGCTATCTGCTGGTGGACGAATACCAGGACACCAACCGCGCGCAGTACGCCATCACCAACCTGCTGGCGGCGAAGAATCGCAACATCATGGTCGTGGGCGACGACGACCAGTCCATTTACAGCTGGCGCGGCGCCGACATCCGCAACATCCTGGATTTCGAGAAGGACTATCCCGACTGCTGCACGGTCAAGCTGGAACGCAATTACCGTTCCACCGGCAACATCCTGGCAGCGGCGAATGCGGTGATCGCCAACAATTCGCAGCGCAAGGAAAAGCGCCTCATCGCCAATGCGGGCGAAGGCGACAAGGTGAAGGTCTACATGGCGGCAGACGAGCGCGATGAAGGCCGTTGGATCGCCGGCGAGATCGAGCGCCGGCACGCCCAGGGCGACAGCTACAACCAGATGGCGGTGTTCTACCGCACGAACGCGCAGTCACGTATGTTGGAAGACATGCTGCTGCGCGCGGGCGTGCCCTACCGCATCATCGGCGGCACCCGATTCTTCGACCGCGAGGAAATCCGCCACGTCATGGCCTACCTGACGTTGGCGGTGAACCCTGCCGACGACATGGCGGCCAAGCGCGTGATCAACGTGCCCAAGCGCGGTATCGGCAAGACCACCGTGGAGCGCATCGAGGCCATCGCCGCCAGCCAGGGCTGCACCTTCGTGGAAGGATGCCTGCTGTCCATGGCCGACGAGGGAATCAGGATGCAGACCCGCCGCGCCATCGGCGAGTTCGTGAACCTGATCGACGACGCCGCCAACTGGACCGGCCAGCTGCGCCGTGTGGTGGAGATGATCATCGACCGAAGCGGCTATCTGACTGAGCTGGAAAACGCGGGCACCGACGAGGCACGCGGCCGCATCGAGAACGTCCGCGAGTTCCTGGGCGTTGTCGACGAGTACACCGAAACCCACGATGCGGACGAAGCCCAGTTCGCCGCACCGGTGGCGGGTTCTGCTGCAGGCGAGGCGGATGTCTTCGAAAGCGGAGCGCAGGCTATTGCACCCGAGGTGGCAGCGGGTGATGGCCAGGACGCGCCGGTGCGCGTGCTCAGCGCCAACTCGCTGGCAGACTTCATCGAATGGGTCACCCTGCGTACCGACCTGGATTCGGCCGTGGAAGACAGCGCGGCGGTCACCCTCATGACCGTGCATGCCTCCAAGGGCCTGGAATTCGACACCGTTTTCGTTGCGGGCATGGAGGAAAGCATCTTCCCGCATATCATCTCCATGAACGATGGCGCGGGTGTGGAAGAGGAGCGCCGCTTGGCCTACGTCGCCATCACGCGCGCCCGCAAGCACCTGTACCTGACGGCGGCGCATTCGCGCAGCCTGTTCGGCCAGACCAACGCCAATCCCGTCTCGCGCTTCCTCATGGAAATCCCCCAGAACCTGCGCGACACCACGGGCTTGGGGTCTTCGGGCTTTTCCGGAACGGGTTGGGAAAAGCGCGGCAGCCGTCGCGGCATTTCCGGTTCCGGTGCCGAAGCAGGCAGGGGACGCGTGTTCGGCCAGTCCAGCGCATCGGGCGGCAAGCGCCGCAGCGCGCCTTCCGCCGAATCCTACAAGAAGGCGGCGGCAAGCAGCAGCTTCGCCGTGGGCGATACCGTGGACCACAAGGTCTTCGGACGCGGCAAGGTGAAGAAGGTCGACGGCGACACCCTGCACATCTACTTCGCGAAGAGCGGTTCCACCAAAAAATTATTGAAAGACTACGCGCCGATTGTCAAAATCGAAGCGTAGCGAAAAAGGGGAGTGCGGCCACCGCGCTTTTCCCAAGCGATACGAAGGAGAACACATGGCAGAACCCATCATCATCGTGGGTCACAAGAACCCCGACAACGATGCCATTTCCGCAGCTGTGGGCCTGGCTTTCTACATGAACGAGATGGCCAAGCGCCAGCCCGAAGGCGAAGCCCGCGAATACAAGCCCGTCCGTCTGGGCCCCCTGCCCCCCGAGACCGAATGGAATCTCAACCAGAACGGCCTGCCCCTGCCCGAGCTGATCGAATCCGTGGCTGAAGGCCAGGAAGTCATCCTGGTCGACCACAACGAGCTGTCCCAGGCAGTCGATGGCCTGGAGCAGGCAGAGATCGTGGCTATCGTCGACCACCATCGCATCGGCGATGTCACCACCGCAGGCCCCATCTTCTTCAACTGCCGTCCCTGGGGCTCCACCGCAACCGTGGTCACCTCTATGCTGCGCCAGGAAGGCATCGAGATTCCCGAGGCTATCGCGAATGTGCTGCTTTCTGCGATCCTGACCGATACCGTCATCATGAAGTCCCCCACTGCTACCCCCGTTGACAAGGAGCAGATCGACTTCCTGTGCGGTATCACCGGCCGCAACTACGTGGAATTCGGCCAGGAGCTGTTCCGCTGCCGCGGTGCCGTTTCCGACCTGCCTATCGAAACCTACGTGGGCGCAGACTCCAAGGAATTCGCCGTCGGTGACACCACCGTGCTCATCGCCCAGCGCGAGACCGTGGAAATCGATGCGGCTATGGCCCGCGAGGAAGAGGCCCGCGCCTACATGCGCCAGCTGATGGAAGCCAAGGGCTACGACTTCGTGCTGGTCATGGTCACCGACATCCTGGAAGAGGGCAGCTACTTCCTGGTCGAGGGCAACCACGAAGTTGCCGACCGCGTCTTCGGCATCGACAGCTCTGCAGCCGTTTGGATGCCCGGCGTGCTTTCCCGCAAGAAGCAGGTTGCAGCCCCCATCCTGGCTGGCTAGTGCCAATCGGTACTGCTTGATCCCGCGATTCGGCCCCGGTGCGCAGTTCGGACTGCCGCCGGGGCTTTTTTAGCGCGTGGTTTCGTTTCGGGGTCGAGGGTTCGAGGAGCGACGTGCTGTTTGATAAGGTTTCGGCGCCATGGAATCTAAACGTCCGCCCATCATTACACCTGCTCAACGCATCCGTCTTTGCGCTTGCGTGCAGGCGCTCGGATAAGTCAGACTTGCTTCGGATAGAACACGCCCCGGAAGGGGAGGAAAGGAGCGCCATCGTGCTTCAAGATGAAAAGCACCAGCCGTTGAACGGTTTGGCATGGACGAATGTGGACGTGCAGGGGAAGCTTCCTGCTGAAGGAGTGCGCCTGCAGGATGACTTCCATGCAGCAGTGAATAGGGAATGGCTGCAGAATGCGGTCATCGAGCCCGGCAATAGCAGCGAGTCATCCTTCTGGGAACGCATGCGCGAGGTCGAATCCCAGGTGAAGGACATGCTCGCGGACCCGGATCTTCCCGCATCGGGTCCCGAGGGTGCGCTTGCCCAGGGCCTGTACCGCGCTATGCTGGATATGGACGCGCGCAACGCGGCGGGTTTCGGCTGCGTGGAACCCTTCCTGCGCGAAATCCAGGCGATCGATTCCATGGAATCGCTTTCAGCCTACCTGTGCGGCAGCGCCCATTCGTATGCGACGGACCTTGCAAGTTACGGGGTATTCGCCGACAAGAAGGACAGCGTGAACAACGTGGTCTACGTGGGCTGCGATTCCTTCTCGCTTTCCGATGCGGACGAATACCACTCCATGACCCCGCAGGGCGAGCGCATGAAGGCGGCCAACGACAGCTACTTCGCGTGGCTGCTCTGCCAGGTGGGATACCAGCCGGAAGAAGCGCAGGAAGCGGTCGAGCTGGCCTTCGACTTCGAACGGAAGATGGCGGTTCACTGCTTCGGCGTCTCAGCGCAGGCGCGCGACGACTTCAACGAGATCACCTACAATCTGCGCAGCGCCGATGAGCTGGTGCAGGAGGCGGGGGATTACCCCATCATGGGAGTGCTTGGCAGCGTTGGTTTGGCCGGTTCGGAGCGCTTCGTGCTGGAAGAGCCCGAATGGCTGCAGGCGATGGGCGAGCTCTATGTCCCCGAAAACCTGGAGGCCATCAAGCAGCTGCTCTGCATCCGCCTGCTCCGCCGTTTCGCGGGATATCTTGGCCAGGACGCCTACAATCGCAGGCAGCAATGGAACTCGGAGCGCATGGGCAGCGAGGGCTCCAAGCCCATCGAGCGCGACGCCTACGAAACCGTCAACGGGCTGTTGGGCATGGCGGTGGGGCGCTTGTACGTGGAGCGCTACCTTTCCCCTGAAACCAAGGCGGATGTGGAGTCCTTGATCGCACGTGTGGTGGATACCTATAGGCAACGTCTTTCCGACGCAACCTGGCTGGGCGAATCCACCCGCCAAAAGGCGATCGAGAAGCTCGATGCGCTCACGGTGAGGGTAGGATACCCCTCCAGTTGGCCCGATTATTCGCAGCTTTCCGTGCCTGCGGACGCCTCCTTGGTTGATTGGGTGGTTGCCATCCATCGTTTCGAAGAGCAGCGCGAGGCGGCGAAGGTGAACAAGCCCGTCGACCGTGAAGAGTGGCTCATGGCGCCTCATGTGGTCAATGCCTACTATCTTCCCACCGATAACTCCATCAACATCCTGGCGGGTATCCTGGGCGGGGTCTTCTATTCGCCCGAGGCGCCCGTCGAGGACAATATGGGTGGGATCGGCATGGTTATCGGGCATGAGATCACCCACGCCTTCGACAAGAATGGAAGCCTGTACGACAAGGATGGCAACCTGGGCGAGAGCTGGTGGACCGAAGGCGACAGGGCCGAATTCAAGAAGCGCACCGACAAGGCGGCGCGGTATTGGAACAACATCCAGGTCCTTCCCGGCATGAACGTGGACGGGGACCTGTGCGTGGGGGAGATAGTTGCCGATTTAGGCGGTCTCACCTGCATGGTGCAGATAGCCGAGGGCATGGAAGGCTTCGATTTCGCCCGCATGTTCGAAGCCTATGCCCGCGATTGGCGCTGCACGGGCAGCTTGCAGCGTGCCGAATTCCTGCTCACCAACGACGTGCATCCGCCCGCCCATCTGCGCACGAATGCCACGGTGCAGATGATCCCCGAATTCCATGAATGCTTCGGGGTCCATCCCGGCGATGGGATGTACCTTGCCCCCGAAGAGCGTCTGATGGTGTGGTAAGGGCTTACACGGCGGATCGGGTTGGACGATTCGCGAGGAACCTGAGCGAATCCCGGCTCCATGTGGGTAGGATAGTGCTCGCTTTTGCCAGGGCTTCCTGCAGGTGCCCCGAGCCGGGCCATCCTCCATTCCGGGCGGCGGTCTTTTCGAGAATCTTACCCAAAGACCCCTTTTGCCGGTAAGCAAGCAAAAACAAACCCCCTGCGGTCGCCACAGCCGCAGGGGGTTTTATTTCCCCGATCGAATTCCCCGATCTAAAAAGCCGGCCTTTCGGCCTTGTATTTGAAGAAAGGAGGAATTACTTGTTCAGCTCGTCGTTGAGCCAGTCGAACAGAGGCATCTGCGCCTTCAGCTCGTCTTCGGTGATTTCCACTTCCTTGCTCTTGCAAGCCTTGGCAAGGGTGGAAATCATCTGGTCGGTCAGGTTGGTCTGGAAAGCAGCCTGGTCGAAAATCGCCTTTACGTTGGCTTCGTCAACGCCCATGGATTCGGCGCAGATGGTGATAGCCTCGTCGGGGTTCTCGTTCATGAAGTCGGTTGCCTTCTTGTCTGCCTCCAGGAATGCCTTGATGGAGTCTTCCTTCTCGGCGTAGATTTCCTTGGTGGTGATCAGCAGCATTGCGTTGTAGGTGTTGGTGTCTGCATTGGTGCCGATCTGATAGGAACCTTCGACGCTTTCCAGGGCGGTATTGGGGAAGGGCTGGCTTGCGGCCATGATGTCGATATCGGTGCCCGTGGCCAAGGTGGTTGCCAGGGTGTTGGCCTTCAGGTCGATCAGGCTTACCACGCCCTCACCTTCGGTATCGAAGTCGTTGAAGCTGATGTCCATACCCTTCAGCCAGCTCTTCAGGTTGCCGGCGGTGGTGGAGCCGTTCTGGACGCCGATCAGGATAGGGCTGCCCTTTGCTGCTGCAGCGTTTTCGAAGGAAGCCTTCACGTCGGCCTTATTGTCGGTGGCGGCGTCATAGGGGGTGATGGCCATGTCGCCCACCATATTGGGGCCTGCAACCCATGCCTGCTCGCCGGTCATGCAGTTGGTGCCTGCCAGGATGACGATGTCGTCGCCATACTGCTTGATCGCATCGGCGACGGGGCCCTGGCCGGTTGCAGCGATATCGACGCTGCCGCCCAGCAGGGCTTCGACGGACTGCTGGCCGGAGCCTTCGACCACGTTCAGGGTCACTTCAGGGCCGCAATCGGCGAAGAAGCCCTTAGCGTCGCCTACGATGATGTCCTCGTAGTAGGTCTTGTTCAGGTAGGAAACCGCGATGGGGGCGTATTCGGTCTCTGCAGCGGCAGTGTCCTTTTCGCCCTCGGCCTCGGAGCCCGATCCGGAGCAGCCGGTGAAGGCTGCGCAGGAAAGCGCTGCAACCAGGGTCAGCGCGGCACCTGCCAGAAGATGCTTCTTTTTCATTGGTAACTCTCTCTCCTTTCGAGTTTTCTATCCTTCAATCCCGGTGGCGATGGTTCGGGAATTGAATGCAAGCTGGGTACGGATTTCCTGCACAAGGGAACGCAATCGGGAGGATTCCAAGTCGCGTTCCGTATCCGCAGGGATGGTCCATTCCCCGCAAACGCAAGAGGGGGAGGACGAAAGAAGCAGGATGCGCGAAGACATCAGCACTGCCTCGGAGATGTTGTGGGTGACGAAGACGATAGTCTTCCCGCTGGTCTTCCAAAGATCGAACAGGCTCTTGTCCAAATGCTGGCGTGTCTGCTCGTCGAGCGCGGAAAAGGGTTCGTCCATCAGGAAGACGTCGGAATCCATGGCGAGCAGGCGGGCGATCGCCACGCGCTGCTGCATGCCGCCGGAAAGCGTATTTGGGTAGGATTCTGCCACATGGGAAAGCCCCACGGTTTTCAGCGAGTATCTTACCCGCTGCGCGATCTGGGACTTATCGGTGCGTTTGGAGAGCTTGCGCTGGGCGTTCTTCACCGCGAAGGCCACGTTCTGCTCGACGGTGAGCCAGGGCATCAGGCTGAATTGCTGGAACACCACCCCGCGTTCGGGGCCGGGTGCGGTGATGGGACGGCCCTTGAAGCGGACCTCGCCCAAGGTGGGGAAGAGGAAGCCCGCCATCATCGAAAGGCTCACGGTCTTGCCGCAGCCCGAGGGCCCGACGATGCTCACGAATTCGCCCTCCTCGATGGAAAGGCTCATCTCGCGCAGGGCGAGGCTCGCCTGCTTGCGCTTCCCGTCGGTGAAGAAGGCTTTGGAGACCTTGTCGAATTCGATGAGGCTCATCGTTTGCCCCCTTCGATACGGTTGCGCATCAGCTGTTCGATGCCGCCTAGAAGCACGCGGTCGAACAGCAGGCCCACCAGGCAGATGACGGCGATGCAGGCGAATGCGCCCACATAGTCGAGCAGGTCGCGGGTCATCTGGACCGAATAGCCGATGCCGATTCCCGTGCCCACGATCATCTCGGCGGCGATAAGCACGCGCCATGCAGAGGCCATCCCTAAGCGCATCGCGTTGATGATGCTCGCGGACGCCTGTGGTATCAGTACCTGGAAGAACACGGTCAATCCGCTTGCGCCCGACATGCGTGCAGCGTTCACCAGGACGTCGGGGACCATGCGGATCCCGCTTGCGGTGCCGATGGTGATCACCATGGATGAGACGGCGAAGATGATGAAGATGGCGGAATCGTCGCCCAAGCCGAACAGCAGGATGGCCACGGGAAGCCAGGCCAGGCCCGGGATCATCTGGAGTAGGGAAACGGGGACGATGCCGATCTCGTAGATGCTGTTGAAATAGCCTAGAAGCGATCCAAGCGGAATACCTAGGGTGCATGCGAGGGTGAATGCCACGAGCAGGCGCCTGATGCTGGCAAGGATATGCTCGTAAACGCTGTGCCCGTACATGGACTGATTGCAGACCAGGTATTGCCACAGGCGCTCTATCGTTTCGAAAGGCCCGGGGAAGTCGAGTGCGTTACCTCCGGAATTCATGACGAAGGCCATGATCTGCCAAAGGATGATGCCTACCGCCAATCCCGCAAGAATGCGGGCAATGCGAAGCGCATGGATCTTCCATGTCGAACCGGGCACGGCAAAAGAAGCCCGGAGGGAGCCGGATGAAAGCTCTCTTTGAAGTTGTCGGGCGAGGTCTCGCTCGTTCACGTATTGTCCTTCGGCGTTCAGATACGGCAGATTCGCATGCACGTGCAGAAAGGGGTGCGCATGCGCGTATTCGATACGCAAGGGCAATTGATACCACATCGGGAGCTTTTCTATATCGGGAAAAGCTGGATAATATTAAAAGAAAATCCTGGTCAAGTGATAGTTTAAT
>JBJEKU010000055.1:0-14138 GCA_051878795.1 Eggerthellaceae bacterium | reverse complement strand
CGGGAGCAGGTGAGGCAGCGCTCGCGTCCGTCTTCCAGGATGTCGTATTCCACGCCCAGCAGCGGCTTGCCGCAGAAGTCGCACAGATGGACGATGCCTTCCTCGATCACCTGGTCGATGGCCTCGTTCATGTCCACCTTGTCGTTGCGCGCGGCGGAGAGCTCGAAGTCCACCAGCTGGTGGTCGGCCAAAAGCATGGCGGTGTCTTCCACTGCCAGCCAATCGGGGTTTTCCTTTCCGCCGAAGAACAGGAAGTTGCTTTCCTTGTAGGGGTCGGGGATCTCGACCAGCTCTTCCTCGTGGTCTTCGTGACGGCGTTCGCGTTCCTCGATGCGCTTCAGTTCCATGATGCCGGAAAGAAGCTCGACGATCTGGGACAGGATATTCC
Organism: Eggerthellaceae bacterium; assembly: GCA_051878795.1. Classification (GTDB taxonomy): domain Bacteria; phylum Actinomycetota; class Coriobacteriia; order Coriobacteriales; family Eggerthellaceae; genus W1P20-047. The sequence goes on along the minus strand of JBJEKU010000055.1, from coordinate 13,750 downwards.
TGCGCTCCTCGGGGTCTTCGGCTTCGGTTTCCACGGGCTCGGCTGCCTGGGGCTTCTTGCCGAACAGGCCCTTCAGGAAGTTGATGAAACGCCTCCAGAGGCTCGGCTTCTTTTCCTTGCCATCCTTTTGCTTGGCCGCCTGGGTGCCTTCCTTCGCGGCCTTCTTCGAATCGTCGGGAGCGGTGGCGGATACATCCAGGGTGTCGTCGGCGATGAAGTCGCGCAGCGCCGCGGCGAGCACGTTCACATCGACGACGTTCTTGCGCGCCATTCTGTCGGAATGCCAGACCAGGAAGTCCTGCAGCAGTTCCAGGAAGTGGACCACGTTCCTGTCGAAGGAATCGATCAGGCCCAGGTCGATGTTGCTGTCCTCGAAGACGTAGATGCAGGTGGGGTCCAAGGCGCTTTCCTCGCTGGAAATGCGCACGTAGGAACCGCGTGGGCAGTCGCAGCGCTCGGCGGCGGTGCTGCCGATGAGCAGGTACTGGGCGTTATCGGCGTACATGGTGGCAATGAGTTCGCCCAACAGCACGGTGAGGGTGGCCACAACCTGGGTGGACGCTCCGTCGACCGATATCTTGAGGGCGGACTTCTTGAAGTACTCGCGGTTGGGGATGTGGCTCAAGCCCACGTAGCGCGCGGTCCGGAAGTCGGATCGGCTGGTCATTTCGGCATAGCCTTCGGTGCGCACGCTCACGTCCACTTCGGCGGCCTGGATGTTCACGCCTGAATACGAGCGGGTCCTGTGCCAACGCGAAGAGGCGTCCCAGTTTCCCAGGCGCACTTCCTTGACCTGGCGGTAGAAGCGCCTTCTGGAAAAGTGGTCGGCGGCACGGCGCAGCGCTACGCGGCTGGTGCTGCGGGACGATACTGTGATGTCCAGTACCTCGTAGTATCTGCCTTCCAGGGACACGAACTGCCCGGGCACCATGTTCTGGTAGACGTGGCCGTACAGGCACGAACCCAGCACGCGCTTGTCGATGCTTTCGTCTTCGCAGACATAGAAGGCGTTGCGCAGGATGGTCTCGCAGTAGCGGTGCAGTTCGCAGCCCTTTACTAGACGGATCTGGGTGCGGTCCAGGTAGCGCAGGCTTTCGGGGTCGATGCTTTCGTGTACGGTTTCCTCGAGCAGGCATTCCGACACGATCTCGCGCGTGGATTCGGGGACGATGTACTTCAGCGCAAGCTGGCACAGGGTAGCGCGGATGTCCTGCGTTTCGATTTCGGCAAGCTCGAACTGCTTGCGGATGTCGCGCAGGTCCATAGGCTCCTGCGCCAGGCGCGCGAACACGGAAAGCGCCACGTTGCGCAGGCCCAGCGAGTAGTCGGGGACGATGCGGGGGATCGCCTTGGAATCGCGCACTAGCAGCTGGGAGTTATCGGACATATAGTCGCGCAGCAGGTAGTCGGGCGAGATCACGTTGATGAAGGAATTGCTGCAGGCACGTGTGCTGAACTGGCGCAGGATCTCGAAGGAGTTGCAGGACTCGTCTTCCACGATCAGGAACGCGCGGTCTTCCCTGCGCTGGCTCCACAGGCTGTCCTGGAAGCTGAAGCGGCCGTCGATGGACCATGCCGCGGTGGGCAGGTTTGCGAACTCGCAGATCTGCCGGTAGTACTGCAGGGCGATCCAGCGCACGTCGTTGATGGGGACGTTCTTGGAGCTGAGCCAGGTGACCTTGTCCACGTCGTAGCGCAGCGCGATCGATCCCAGTTCGGTGCCCAGGCCCAGGTACTGCGCCACATTGCCGTACAGCTGGTGATGCAGGCTCGTGCCCTGCGGGTCTTCGGCCTTCCAGATCATGCTGCAGGTTTCCCCACGCGAGCTGATGGTGGGGCAGACCTCGCAGAAGGGCGTGGAAAGCGAATGGGAGAGGGCGTCGACCAGCCCGTTGGTGTTCCTGTCGAATGCGCAGTAAACCACCTTGCCGAAAGCGGCCAGGCGGCGGGCGAGGATGCCGAAGCCGATCTGCGAAGTGGCGAAAGAAACCGAGGGGTTGAACATGGCAACCATGGCGATGCGGTTCTGGCGGCGGGCGAGTGCGCGCGTCAAATCCAGGTTGTTCGCGTCGGACATGCTCATGAAGGCCACGTCCAGATCATCCACCTTCTTGTTGCGCAGGCTGCCCAGGCGCCAAATGCTCTCGACGCCGCAGATGACGGTGAGCGATTCGCGGAACCAATCCTGCAGGTCTGCCTCGCTGATGTCCTCGCCGTACATGACGACCACCTTGTTGCCCTGCATGAGGGTGCGTACCAAGGGGAGTGCGAAGTAATCCGTGTAGTCGCGGTAGAAGGGCGTGGCGAACAGGGTGTTCTTCCCTTCGAGCAGGCCTACCATGCCCATGGCCATGTCGGCGTCGATATCGTGATGGAGGCTCTTGAGGGATTTCAGGTAACCGGCAGCGATCCGCTTCAGGCGGTCCTTGTCGGCTTCCAGGGGGCCGATGATGTCGTCCCTGTTGATCTGCGAGAAGTAGCCGTGGTTGAGCACGTCGGAATACAGGATACGGTCCTGGTAGTTCTCGTAGACCTTCATCAGGTTCTGGTAGATGGAATAGCGCTTGCTGCCGTCGTCGATGAACTCCACGGCGTCGCTGTTCTTATCCTTCGGCTCCAGGCCGGAAAGGAAGCTCACAACCTCGCCGAATGCGATGATGGCGAAGGCGGGGAAGAACATAGTGCCGAACAGGCGCGGGAAGATAGCCGTGAGCACGAACAACAGGGTGCTCAGCACCAGTACCGCAATGAACATCTTGCGGAAGAGCTTCTTCGTGCCCAGGAAGCGGCGTTTCAGGACCCAGCGGTTTTCGTCATCCATCTCGTACGCGAAGGCGAACAGGTGGCTGAGCAGCACCAAGCCCTTGTCGGGAAGCAGCGAGACCACCATCAGGTAGACCAGCTTCACGCACAGGAAGGTGAAGGCGAACAGCGCATTGATCGCGATGGCACGCGGGAAGAGGGCGTTCACGCCTCGGAGCGGCTCGAAGCTGTTCGAAGCCATCACCCAGGCATCCTTCGCGGCGCTGTCGGCGTAGCCGAACAGCGCGAGCAGCACGACGGAGAGGATGAGCGCAATGGGGGGCAGCAGCACCTGCGCGGGGCGCCGCTCCGGGGAGGATGCTCTGCTGAATGTCGCCCAGAACAGGGCAACGAGCACTGCGAGCAGAATGCCGCAGACGAGGAATGACATCATCGCGTCACCCTTCCGATCGTAACGGGATTGATGGGCATAACGTCAAGGGAGACGATTGCGGAAAACGGGACCCTGGTGCGCGCTGCGCCGTCGATGGCGGTGTTGTAGCGCGCGGTCGCGTCTTCCGCGCTCAGGCTGAAGTTGTAGACGCGCCCGGATTTGACCATGTCGTCGGCTGCGTTCCAGGACATGTAGGAACGCGCCCGGTAGGCGTCTTCGTAACGCTGGCTGAACATGGCATCGGCCTGGATGCGGTCGATTTCCACGCACAGGTCCGCGTGGCTCTTGGCCAGGTACTCTTCTTCCTTGCCGACGAACTTGGGGGTCTCGTCGTTCTTCTTCAGGTAATACCAGCCCCTCCTGAAGGATGCGAAATCCGACATGCGGTTTCCGATCTGGTCGCACTTGCGATGCAGGCCCTCGATGATGGAGGTGATCTTCTTGTTGAAGGAGCCGATCTTGGCGTCGAGCAGCTTCTTCTGCGCCTTCAGGTCGAGCATGCAGATGCCCACCATCACCACGATCATCACCGCGGTGGCGATAAGCGCGCGCAGGTTGAAGGTGATGGAGCTGGTGAGCCCGAAGATGAAGGGCGCGTAGCCCACGAAGATGGTGGCAGCTGTGATGCCCAGCGCCAGCGCGATGGTGGTCAGGCTCACCCTGTGGCGAAAGCGGTGCTTGATCGCCTTTTCCTCGTCCTTCACCTCTTCGTCCAGATCCTCGCAGTTCAAGCTCGCCATGGGGTTGGCGATGGAGATGCGTTCCTCGATCTGCTCCAGTTCCGTAACCAGCAGGTCGGTGGTATGGCGGTTCATGGGATTGCGCAGGATCTCTTCGTCGCTCGGCAGCTCGAAGGTCTGGAATTCGTCTTCCGCCTGGCGCAGGGCGCGCTTGGGTTCGCGGAAGAGGGTCTCGGCCTCCTTCTTGATGCGGCGTTTCTGGCCTGCGTATTCGCTTTCGTCTTCGGTGGGGATGTTGCTGAACAGGCCGAATCGCTTGGCATCCAGATACATCTTCTCCGAGTTCAGGAGGTTGAAGGTGAGATGGATTTCCTTGCGGAAATCGGGTAGGAAGGCCTTTTCGGTCTCGCTGGGGATGCGCAGGCGGCGCACCTCGACCATGCGTTCCTTGAGTTTGTCCCTCACCTGGCAGCAATCGGCGTAGTGGCTGATCAGGTTGCTGCGGATTTCCTCCTCATCGAATTCGACTTCGGCGCGGTACAGCTGGCCGAACTGCAAAGAGCCCCTGTTGGGGTCGTAGGTGGCAAGCGCCATCACCGTCATCCAGAACTGAAGCATGTCCCGTCCGTGCGAGATGCACGGGGGGAGGCTGCGGTCCACCACCACGAAGCGAGACCTGTCGGCGAAGCCGGCGCATTCGGCAAAGCTCCAGTGCAGGTATTCGGCGTTGGCCAAGGATCCCGAGCAGCGTCCGTTGTCGGATACCAGCAGCTCGTCGTTCCTGTTGCGGGGGGATACGAACAGCATTTCGGCGGGACGGACGCAGCCCAGGTGGTAGCGCTCCATCAAAGGTTCGCTGTCGGAGAAATCGGGCATTTCGTCTTCGGGCAGGTCGGGATAGTCCTCGCGCACGAAGGTCCTGTTGCGGAAGGCGCGCGGGACGCCGCCGAGCATCCTGCTCAACCTCACGACGGGCTCGGGGTCCACGATGGCGCGTCTGTCCATGAAGGCGCCGTCTTCGGTCTGGTCCAGGTCGTACAGGTCGAACGGGTTGCCCACGGCGGCTGCGCCCCGCTGCTTGCCGCAGCCGAAGCTTAAGTCGGCAGCAACGATGGCGCGCCATTCCGTGGACCTGTCGACGATGCGAAGCAGATCCGGCACTGCCTTGGAAATGGAATATTCGTCCGGGTTCCAAGGGCACACGTGGATATCGAAGGCCTCGAGGCACTGCACGAACAGGCCCGAGTACTCCCTATAGGTTTCGATCAGGTCCTCGTGCTGGTTCTGGGACTTCTCTTCTATGAATAAAACCGTCTTCATGATCATCGTCTGCTAGAAAGCATGCGGTGGGCAGGCCCTCTAGTTTTCCGTGCGATTCCCTTCCCAATAGTCGGTGTATTCGGTTACCAGCTCGGCGAATTCGTCGGACTTGCCGTGCGGGATGCATTCGGCGTTGCGGAACCAGCGCTTGACCTCTGCGCGGATCTCGTTCACGAAGGCCTCGCGGTAAATTCCTTCGAATCCGTTCTCGTTCAGGATGCGCAGGTTCTCCTCCATCAGGCGGTACTGCTCTTCGAAGAAGGTTGCGAGCACGCCGTCCAGGTCCACCTTGGGGATGAAGGCGGAGAAGTAGTTCTCCACAACCTCGAACACTGCGAACAGGATGTCGCGCGCATGGTTCAAGGGCGCGGCGTTCAAAGGAGCGCTCACCTTGTACAGCAGCGGGATCTCGAAGATGCTGCGGCGTTCGGGGCCGAATTCGCGCAGGACGAACTTGGACTTCTTCGTCTGGTTGCCGAATGCGGTGCATCCCAGATGATAGACCAGACGGCAGTTCTCCACGCTGGTGTGGTTCAGCTGGGCTTCCTCGATGAGCGACTTCTCACTCGCCTCGATGAGCGCGTTGACGAAGGGCGGGTTGACGTTCAGGCCGTTGAAGATCTCCCAGAAGTAGTCGCAGGGGGTTCCGTTGCTGACGATGAAGTCGTGCAGGCTGGATGCGCGGGATCCGTCGGTGGCGAATTCCAGTTCCAGCTGGTAGATGTCGCGCGGCACGGCGTTGCGTACGGTGATCTTCTCGAAAACCAGGCCGTAGACGAATGCGCGGACCACGTTGTTCTTCTGGCGGCGTTCCTCGTCCTTGTCCAGGTTGGGGAAGCTGAAGGGCCAGTGCCACCTCATGTCCAGATGGGGCGTGAGCTCCTTGTTCTTGGAGCTGTCGGGGCCCAGCTGGCCGATCAGGTCCATGTAGGACTTGTAGTAGTTGCCGCCCTGGGCGCCGGAATTGAGCGAGCCGGTGGGGATGAACTTGGGGATTTGGTTGGCGCTCAGGCCGTAGACCGACTTGTAGACCAGGATCTCGTTCTTGGGGCAGACCTCGTCCTCGATGCCGTTGTAGGTGCCGAAGACATGCTGCACGAAGCGCACCTTGTTGGCGTCGCCGGAAGCGGCCAGTTCGGGCGAGTACAGGCAGGACTTGATGACGCGGGGCTTGAATCCGCGGGGATTCTCGATCATGGGCACGGCCAGGATGTCGCCTTCCTTGAAGACGTCTTCGGCGTACCTGTTCAGCTCGTCGTTGCCGTCCAGGTTGTCGCGGTAGATGCCCTCGGTGCGCATGGCGTCGATGATGTCCATGTCGATCAGGTGGCCGTAGGGGCCCTCCAGCAGGTTGTTCCTCCAGTAGTCCAGGATGGCTTCCTCGAAGGCGCCCGCGAAGTAGGTGGATGCCTTGGCGTTGGCCTCGCCTTCGGATGCGCCGGTTGCCAGGCGGTTGCGGCGCATTTCGTTGAAGCGCATGACCGCGACGTAGATCTTCTGGCAGACCTCGCTGGGGATGTTGGCCGCGTTGGAAACGCAGACGCACTGCCTATCGATGCGGTCCAGGCATTCGCGGTCGGCGCAGACGTAGCGTACGGCAGATGACAGGATCTTGTTGGCGTCCTTGCCGGTTGCGTTGTACGCGGGATTGTCGGAGATGTTCACGCGGCGCTGCTGAAGCAGGGCTGCCTGGCGGCTGATCTGGCCGTAGAACAGGTCGTAGGATTCCAGGATGCCCTTGATGAACTTGACGGCCTCATCAAGCACGTATGCCAAGGAGCTGTTGATGTAGTGCAGCTGCACGTTCTCGCAGAAGTCCTCCACGTCGGCGAACAGGTCCTTCAGGCCTTCACCGCCTGCCACGGCCTCGGAGTTCTTCTTCACCAGGGAATTGACCTTCTTGGTCATGCCCTGGTACCAGCTCGCGCTGACGGCCGAACCCCTTGCGAGCATCTCGACGCGCTGGCTGAATCCCTCGCGCTCGGCGGTTTCCTCCAAATCGAAGTGCTCGTCGGAGAGGAATTCCTTGATTTCCTCGCTGGCGGTCTTGTACAGGTTGGTGACCTCGGTCTTCTTTTCCTCCAGGCGCTGCTGTGCCTCGTAGAGCACGTAGCGTGCCGCGGCGGGGTGCAGGCTCTCGCCCTTTTCGTCCACCAGCCAGCTTTCGATGTCGGACTTGCGGGGGCGCTCCATGCGGCGCGTCGCGTCGAGCGATCCGAACAGTGAGGATGCGATGTTGTAGGGGAACATGCCGCGCACTTCGTCGGCGACCTTCTGCAGGTCGATCGCTGCGGCGTAGTAGTCGCTTGCGGCCCTGATGATGCCGGCGGGCTCCTGGTCGGTGTTGATCACTTCGGTGGCGCTGACCTCTTCCATGGCGGCGGCGAACTTGCGGTCCGCGTTCAGGCGCTCGGTCGCGTCTTCCACCAGGGCATTCACGTACAGGTCCGCGTTGCTTTCCACGGTGTCCATGGAATCGGTGCCCTGGTAGACGCGCTTGGTCTGTCGCAGGATCTTCTCGAAGAAGCGGCTGTTCTTGGCCAGCTGGTTCACCTGGGACACGTAGAAATCGCACTTGGTGGGCGCATCCTGGCCGCGCATCTCGCATTCGCGGATCTCGTTGAGGTAGTCCTGGTCCACCTTCAGCCATTCGTCGGCGATGTTCTTCTGCGCCCAGCCGAAGGCCACGTAGTCGCGGACGTCTTCGAAGGGATAGACGATCTTGGAAACGCCCGAACCGCAGTAGCGGGAACGTCCGTTGGAGCGGATGGTTTCGCGGATCAGGTTGTCCTCGGCGGAATTGCTGCGCGAACCCACCGGCGTGAGCGACTGGGCGTAGATGCACAGCGCGATGTAGTCGTAGTAGGTTTCCTTGTCGTCCAAGGTCTTGCCGTCGAAGTTCTGCGCATCGGTCATGAAGATGAAGTCGTAGGGCAGAAGCGGCGGATAGGTCTCGCGGCGGTTGGTGCCCGGGATGGGGATGTCGGCGGTTACCGCATCGTAGTCGTCGTCGATGTTGAAGCCGTCGCCCTTGCGCATGAACGCGTCGATTTCGCGGATGGTGGCGTATGCGTTGGCTTCCAGGAAGCGCCTCTGGCGTTCGTCTTTGCGGATGACGGTGGAGGTCAGCACGTCGGGCAGGATGAACTGGCCGCGGATGATGACGCTGTTCTTATGGTATTCGGTCTTGAAGTAATTGCGCAGGTACAGGCCCAGCGGCAGGATCAGGCCCGAACCGGTGCCGCCTGCGATGGTTCCGCAGATGACCACGCGAACCGCCTGGGCCATGTCGTCGCCGGAAATGCCGTGCAGGGACCTGATTGCTTCGTGCAGGGGCTCGATCTTGCCGTCGACCAGCACGGTTTCGAAGGACAAGCGGGAAATCGCGCGGACCTGGCCGGCGCCCTGGGTAAGGTCCTTGGGATTGAGTACGGGGTGGGAGGGGAACCATTCCTCCATGCCGTCGTACGAGGCGACGCATTCCTCGACGGTCATCTGCGGCGAGGTTTGGATAATCTGCAGATTGGGATGCTTTTCCTTCAGCAGTCGAAGGTCGTTGGCATCGGTGTCGAATACGACGAAGGCAACGTTTGCCCGGCGGTCATCGCCTACCAGGTCCATGACCCTGCCTACGATGTTCGCGCCAGCGCCTCCGACGCCGACGATTAGGGTTGGTGCGCTCACCTTTGTTCCTCACTCTCTTGTTCTATCTCGCAGATGCCTGGCGGCGTCTTGCTTCCTCGGGTTACTTCAGGCGCAGTTCAAGCTTCGTTTCGGTGCTGCCGCGACGTGCGACGAAGCTGATGCGGGTGCTTGCGGAAATGATGGGGCTGGGCTCGCCCTGCTTGACCTTCTTAAGGTCCTTGGATCCCACCTTGATGGCGCCCTGGACATCGTTGCGGTGCGCGGCGTCCACCATCTGGGACCAGTTGTCGATGATCATGCCGGCCTTGGTGGCGCGCAGCTTGACGGTGGAGGGCATGACCCTCGACGTGTAGTTGCGCGGGATCCTCAGATAGAATTCCTGGGTCTCTTCGCCGAAGAAGGGGGTGTTCTTCTGGGAGGGCTCGACGCGCAGCGTCCTGCTTGCGCGGGGGTCGGTTTTGTCCTTGAGCAAGGGTGCCAGTCCCTTGGGAAGGCGGGGTGCCTTCATGTGCTTGCGGATGACAATGATGATGGCGATGATGAGCGCGATGAGGGCGAACAGCAGCCCGAAGCGCTTCATCAGGGTGGCGATGCTCACGGGGTCCACCACCACGTCCATCTTCTGGTTGATCACGGTGGGGTTGGGGTCGTTCTCGTTCGCTTGGACTACGGCGGTGGTCTTCAGGGTGCCTTCGCCCTCCTTCAGGACGACCTTGTTCTCGCCGTTGAATTCGACGGTTTCGCCGTCGGTATATTCCAGCGTGGCTTCTATGGCCATGTCGTGGATCAGGTTCTGCGAGTCTTCGGGGCTGATTTCCTCGCCGGTGATGGGGTTGAGCATGCGGCTGGAAACGTAGTAGGAGCCCTTCGTCAGGCGCACGTCGGTGTTGGTGGAGTCGATGACCGTGTCGCCTACGGAAAGCATCTTGTTGATGGGCCAGGGAAGGCCGGAATCGCTTACGCCGGCATCGTTGAGGGTCACTTCCACGTTCACGTAGGGTTCGTAGTAGATCTCCACGTATTCGGCGTTTTCCATGCACAGCATCATCGAGCCGGCGTTGAAGCCCTCGGTGCCGTTGGGCTCGAAGGTGGCGACGATGCCCTGGAGGGATTGATCGTTGGGGCAGCCTGCCTTTTCCCACATGTCGTTCTTCTTCGTGTGGGGTTTATCGGCGTATTTCAGCCTTACCGTGGAAGGGGAAAGGCGGTCGCCTTCTATTTCTGCATAGTCGACGGATACATCCTTGCCCTGCGCGAAGACCACGATGCGCTTGGTGGGGATGGGGATGGTGATGGTGTCGTTCACGAAGCTGGTTTCGGGAAGCGATGCCATGCCGTAGATCTCGTTGCACACGTCGACGATGCCGTAGAGGATGCCGCGATCGGCGGTAGCGCTCACGCTCAGCCCGTAGCCTTCGGAAGGAAGCGGGATTTCCGCGCTTTCTTCGCCCATCAATACGTAGTGCACTTCAATATCCGATTCGGATGCCCAGGTGGACAGGTATTCGTTCACCTTCGCGGAAACGGCTTCCTTGCCGTCATCTTTGGAGTTCATATCATCGACGTAGATGAATTCGCCATCGGTCAACACGACGAGGTATTTCTTCGTGTTCTCATTCGAGGGCAGGGAGCTTAGGTGCGCATATGCCTGCTGCGCCGGAGCGAAGGTGGTGTTGCCCGAATGCTCGGAGAAGACCCTGTGGATGTTGTCGACGCAGCTTTGCGTGTCGCCCGACTTCATGGAGATGGAAATGCTGGGCTCGGGATTGTCGCCGTTGCTCATGGCGAAGACGTTCAGTTCGTCTTCGGGTCCCATCATTCCCACCAGGGTTTCCAGTGCATAGTGGGCCTGCGACCATTCGGCTCCTTCGTCCATGGATCCGGAGTCGTCGTACACGACATCGATGATGCGTTTCACCGACTGGTCGGAATCGCTTGCGTAGGCGTTTGCGGGGGAAAGGAAGAGCCCGAGCGCTGCAAGAAGGAATAGAAGGATTGCGAAAAGCAGGTTTCGGGTCGATTCAGCTGTAGTAGGCACGGTAACTCCATCCAATGCGGATTGGATAATGCTTCGGGTTACTGGTGCGTTTGACTATCCAATTGCAAGGTTTCTGTAATGTAAACGTAGAGGGCAGTTTACAATGAGCGCACTCTCTCGCGATAGAGTGAAAACCCATTTTTATCTGCTATTTGCGCACTTTATGGGTGGTATTTCAGCCCGAATGCGCATCGGGGCAGAATTGTCAGGGTTCGAAGACGCTTTTTCGAGTATCCGCAACATATTCCTGGAAGGAATCGGGCTGCGGCTGGATCCTGCTTTTCCAAGCTGCAGATCGCACGTTTGGAATAAATTCAGTTGGCAACTGAATCTTATTTTCTTATCGAAATCATTTATTCGGGAGGAAACCAGCAAATAAAAAAAGCGCCGGAAAAACCGGCGCTTGCACTTCGGATGCTTACTGGCTCTTCGCTGCCAGGGAATCGCGGATTTCGCGGAGAAGGAGGATTTCCTCGCTGGGTTCGGGCTCTGCCTCGGGTTCTTCCTCTTCCTCCTTGGCCTTCATCAGGGCTGCGGTCTTTTCTTTCATGGTGTTCATGGATTTGACGATGGCGAAGACCACCAGGGCGATGAGCAGGAAGTTGATGATCGCGCCGATGAGGGAGCCGAAGTTGATGACGGCGGATTCGATCTGGATGGACAGGCCCTGACCCACTTCGCCGCCGCCGGTGACGATCGAGATGACGGGGTTGATGATGTCGTCGATCAGGGAATTGACGATTGCGGTGAACGCGCCGCCGATGATAACGCCTACTGCCATGTCCATGGCGTTACCCTGGTTGATGAACTCCTTGAATTCGCCGATGAGTCCTTTTGCCTTTCCCATTATGAATCCTCCTGGGTGCCTGTTTCTGATGCTGCTGTATTCTAACTCACCGGCTTATGAATCGGTGTATCACCCGACAGAAAGGGAATGCTGTTTTTGGGTTAGAGAGCGGAGTCTTCGATCAGGGCTTCCGCATTATGGAAGCAGAGCATTTCGCAGTCTTTTCCGCGGATCTGCGCGAGCTTTTCCAGGGTCTTAGCAAGGCTCGCTGCGATTTGTTCGGGGGCTGCGTTTTCTGTGGGCTGCGAGGGAAGGTCGCTTTCTAAAAGGAGACGGCTTTCGGGGATGATCCGTGCGTATTCGCGGCCCTTCTTCGTGTCGAGCATGCGGTTGTTAACCGAAAACCAGCATCCCGCTTTGATGGCGCGATGCAGTTGGTCGCTGCTTCCCGAAAACCAGTGGAGCACGCACGCGCAGTTGTCCGTAGCCAGGTGCCGTTCCAGTGTGTCGAGCACGCAGTCGGCGGAACGCAGCGCATGGATGGAAAGCACCTTGTTCCCGGTTTTGGCGCAGGCGTTCACGATCCGGTCGAATGCCGAAAGCTGATCATCGCGCGAGGCTTCGAATGCCGGAAGGAAGTCCAGGCCCACTTCGCCGATAATCCGTTCGTGTGCGATCAGGGCGCAGAGCCGCTCGACGTCGCACAAGCTGCAGGTGCCGTCTGCGATCCAACGGGGATGGAGTCCGCATCCCACGTGCACGTCGGGGTTGTCTGCGAATCGAGGTTTTGCCTGGGCGAAATCTTCGGGCGAGCAGGTCATGCACAGGTAGCGGATGCGCGCCCCATCCAGATACTGCGTGGATTCTGCCAGAGGTTCCGCCGTACCCGCGTCTTGGAGGGCGATGCGGCTTGCCGTGCACGTTTTTTCTTCCCTGCATATATATGTGCCGGATCCCGCGTTTTCTGCTGGGGAGGCAAAGCGCTCTCCGCATGGATTATCTGCCGCGGCTTCGTCGGCGAAGGAGGGGCGGTACAGTTGATCAAAACTGGCGGGATTGAAGTCCAGGTGGCAGTGCGTGTCGAACAGGTTCATAGCCTGCGCCTTTCGGATGTGCGGATGCGGTGTCTTGGCGGGTTGGGCGTGACAATGCTGCGATAGATGCCGGCTGGGTCTGTGTAACCCTGTAATTATAGGCATTCAATCGTGACGGAACCATGACAACGCCGTCATTTGCGGACAGTTTTTTCTAATCAGGCGTAAAGTGGACGAGTTCGGTAATCGTTATCAGCAACAGAAGGAATGCCGATGGGCTTGTTCAAATACTTCAAGGGACGCATCGGGTATGTGCTCGCAATCGTGGTCTTGCTTGCGGCACAGGCATCGTGCGACCTTGCGCCTCCCAACTACACGTCCGACATCGTGGACGTGGGCATCGGGCAGTCGGGCGTGCAGGATGCCCTTCCCGTTGAAATGCGCACGAGCACCATGGATGCGGTGCTCATGCTGTCTTCTGCCAGCGACCGCGACCTCATTTCGGAAGGTTATTCCAAACAGGGTGACAGCTACGTGCTCAATGAGGCGGGCGAAGAAAACGCCGAACAGCTGGAAGACGCCCTCGAGTACCCCCTGGTCATGTGCTATTACGCGGACCAGAGCGACGAAATGGACATCGACCAGGCGGTTTCCGCCTATAAGGCGGGCGCGATCGACGATGCCCAAGTGCAGCAGATCATGGCCGATGCGACCGACCAGCTGGACCAGATGGGCGATTCCATCGTGTCCCAGCAGGCTATCGCCGCTGTGAAGGCGGAATACGAGGCCTGCGGCGTCGACATGGACGCGATGCAGCGAAACTACCTGCTTTCCATCGGTGCCCGAATGATCGGCGTGACCTTGCTCGGTGCCCTCTGTGCTGCGGCGGTTGCCTTCTTGGCGAGCCGTACGGGCGCGGGTATCGCGCGCGATCTGCGCGAGCGCCTGTTCCGGAAGGTCGTGGGCTTTTCCGATGCAGAAGTGCAGAAGTTCTCTGCGGCATCGCTTATCACCCGCAGCACCAATGACATCCAGCAGATCCAGATGGTT
>JBJEKU010000054.1:0-2549 GCA_051878795.1 Eggerthellaceae bacterium | reverse complement strand
CTGGGCATCGGCCTGGTCGCCTATTCCATGACGCATCACACGCGCCAGAGCGCGTTGGGCCTGCCCTTCATCGTGGATAAGCAGTTCGGCGGCAAGACCTACAGCGTCTCCGAATACACCATGAGCGAGATCATCGCGAGCGTCTACGAGCTCATGGAAGCCTCGGGCGTAAGCGAGGGAATCCTGTTCCTGGACGAGATCAACTGCGTTTCCGAAACCCTTTCCCCTGTGATGCTGCAGTTCCTGCAGTACAAGGTCTTCGGCCGCCATCGCGTGCCCGACGGCTGGATCGTGGTTACCGCTGGCAATCCGCCGGAATACAACGATTCGGTGCACGAGTTCGACGTGGTTACCTGGGACCGCCTGAAGCGCATCGATGTGGAGCCCAGCTATGAGGCGTGGCGCAACTATGCGGTTTCCAAGAGCGTCCATCCTGCGGTGCTCAGTTACCTGGACGCGAAGAAGGACGACTTCTACCAGGTGGAAACCGCCATGGGCGGCAAGCGCTTCGTTACCGCCCGCGGTTGGGACGACCTGTCCACTATGATCCGCCTGTACGAGCAAAACGGACTGGTGGTGCGTGAGCGCCTGATCGGCCAGTACCTGCAGAGCCCCCGTATCGCGAAGGACTTCGCGGTGTACTACGACCTGTTCTGCAAGTACCGTTCCGATTATCAGGTGGACAAGATCCTTGGCGGCGAGGCATCCGATGCCATCATCGAGCGCGCGAAGCTGGCGCGTTTCGACGAGAGGCTTGCCTTGGTGGGCCTGCTTTTGGATTCGCTGGACTCCCAGTTCAACCAGATCGCCTTGCATGAAGGCGCTCTGAAGGGCCTGCTCGAAGCTTTGGGCAGGGTGCGCAACGATATGGCATCCATGGCGCTTTTGCCCATGATGGCCATCGATGAGGAAGTGGCCCGCCAGGAGCGCATGCTCGAGGCGCTCACTGCTGCATCCGGCAGGCAGGACGAAGCCGAGCGCATCGGCCTTCGCGTTATCGGCCTGCTCCAGGACGAAAAGGCGCTGGTGGCGGACCAGTACGATCCCAATGCGGCATTCAAGCTGCTGAAGGGCGACTACGACCGCGAAAAGGCCCAGCTTGCGCAGTTGGCTGCAGCGACGGGAAAGCAGCTTTCCAACCTGTTCGGCTTCTGCGAGACCGCCTTCGGCGAAGGCCAGGAGATGCTCATCGTGGTCACGCAGCTCACGTCCAGCCCGCAGGCGAGCAGGTTCATCGCCAAGTACGGTTGCGAGGAGTACTTCGCCCATAACAAGGAACTTCTGTTCTACGAGCGCCATATGGAAATCCTCAAGGACATGGAAGAGCTGGACCTTGATTAGCTTCGGCGGCATCCAGTGGGAGGCGATTGCCTATGAGCAGGGCTGTACGCTGTTGTTTGCATGCGAGCCTGTGTGCCTGCGTTCCTTCCACGACCGCAAGCGCTGTCCCGAATGGAACAAAAGCGCCATCAGGGCGTATCTGAACGGGGAATTCCTCGAGCGCTTCACCCGGGAAGAGCGTGCCTGCATCCAGCCCGCTCTGGTGGTGAACGGGGCTTCAACCCGACGTACGGGTAACGCCAGCGACACGGTCGATTCGGTCTTCCTGCTTTCTGCGGGCGAGGCGCGCACGATCGATTCCGAACTGCGCAAAGCCGCATGCCGTTGGTGGCTTCGCACGCCGGGTGCCGATTCCTATTACATTGCGCATGTGGAGCCTCGCGGTGCGGTTTCCTCGTTCGGAAGCACGGCGATAAGCGACAAGGTCGGTGTGCGCCCGGCCATGTGGGTGCGCCTTGCCGGAGGGGATGCGTCTGCATCGGGGCCGGTTGGTTTTCGCGCGGGGGAGCCGGAAGCAGCTCTGGAAGGGGTAGCGGATGCGGCCACGCATCCGGGCGTGAGTACGACCGAGCCTTCTGCCTTCGCCTTCGGCGCCCTGGATGCGGCGACCAAGCTGCGTGTGGAAGCGGACTACCTTGCGTCCTTGTCCGACGGCTTGCGGCCGTTGAATCCCCTGTTCCACGATCATGCGGTCAGGCAGTCGAAGAAGCTGCTGGAACTGGCGCTTTCCCGATACGATTCGGGCGATATCCTTGCGGGGATGATCCGCGAGGGCTTGGTGACTGCGCGCAATATCGACCAGATCCTAGATAAGGTCACCCAGTTGGGCGATGTCGATCTGATGGCCATGCTGCTGGATTTCAAAAGCCGGGGCCTGAGCGCCGAAGACCTTGAGCGCGAGGAGCGTAGGCGAGAGAACGAGGCCCTGCGGCTGTATAACCCCTGGTCGGTTGAGGAGTTGAAAAAGGTCTGGCAATTCACCCGCACCGAAGAAGGTGCATTCATCACCGGCTATTCGGGCCAGGGCCCCATCGTTGTCGTCCCCGAATCCATCGGTCGTCTGCCCGTGCTGGGTATAGAGTGCCGTTTTCCCCCGGAGGCAGCGCACTTGCTGCTTCCTGATATCCCTGCTCCTACAAGCGTTTTTACTGGCACGGTCCATGCGTCGGGACGTTTTGCCGAAGCCAATGCGGCTTGGTTGGGCGAAT
>JBJEKU010000053.1:0-14523 GCA_051878795.1 Eggerthellaceae bacterium | reverse complement strand
GGAGGATAGGGCGTCGCGCCCGCGGGGGGCGTTTCCATGCAACCCGCGAAGCATCAGGGCCCCCGCGAGGGGGCCTTTTCGTTGTTCGAAACGCTTTTCATATGAGTTCATCACCTGAATATTCATAGTATGGTGTATGTCAATTTACCGTGTCCGATGTCTTAGGATCTCTCGGTATTTGCTAAGCAGTCCTTTCGTGTAAAATAAAATTCTTGTGCGAGTGTTCGTTCTTGTCTTGTTGTCTATGCGAAGGTAGTTGTGTCAGGATGCAGCAATATCGCGGAAAGCACGCCTCAGGTTCATCTTCGGGTAAATCGTTATCTCATAAAGTTCGAGGCTCGGCTTCTCCGTCTCACGCGTCTCGCGCTTCCCATGCTTCCGGTGTTTCCTTCGGCTCTATCGCCTCTTGTTCCTTAGGTGTGAAAATCGGAATTGGGATTGTCGGGGTTCTTATCGTCCTGGTTGTATTTTCCATTGTTTTCGGATCCTGGTACGTTCATGCCCTCAATAAGGCTCTTTCTTTCGATGGCGGTGACTATTCTGCCGTTGAGTCTGTTACCGAAGATGTCGACTTGAGCGAGCCATTCTATTTACTTGTCTTGGGATCCGATTCACGTGAGGGTTCAGGAACCTCTAACTATGCTCCAAACACCGGGGATAACGAGCGTTCGGATGTGATGATTCTGCTTCGTGTCGATGCATCCCAGAAGCAACTTACCATGGTTTCTATCCCCAGGGACACTCCGTATACCTTCGAAGATGGCAAGGTTGACAAGATAAACGAAACCTACAACCGCGGCGGTGCTGCAGAAACTATAGAAGCGGTAGAAGAGATAACCGGGGTAGATATCGCGCATTTTGCAGAAGTTCGATTCAGCGACCTTGAGGGTATGGTCGATGCCTTGGGTGGTGTCACTGTCGACGTGGATACTCCTTTATCGTATAAGGATGCGCTGACGGGCGAATGGGTTGAAATCCCCGAAGGTGAGCAGGTTCTGACCGGACAGCAGGCTCAGATCTTCGCCCGTGCACGCCATGAGTATGAGTCCGACCAGGATATGCACAGGCAGCAGAATGTCCGTCAGCTTGCCACGGCGATGCTCCATTCTGTTCTGGAAAAGCCCTTATTCAAAATCCCCTTCACGGTATTGAACTTAGCTGAATATATCGGAACCGACTTGAAAGCCGGAGATTTCCTCTATTTGGCAAAGGCGTTCGCAGGTTCTGAGCTCACTCTTTACAGTTGCACCGGTCCCAATGCGGGTGACATCAATCCTGATGCCAACGATATGTGGCTTTGCTACGAGAACCCTGAGGGATGGGCGGAATTGATGGAAGCGGTCGATAAGGGCGAAGACCCCAGTGGCATAGATGTGAATGCCTCTGCAAATGTTCCCGCAACCCAAGATGAATCCCAAGAAGGCGGCCAGACTACTCAGGATGACGGTTATTCCGATGGGTATTCCTATCCTGATGATGCTTCGTATTACGGATACGATTCATCTGCGGATGGGACGATGTACTACGGCCAATCGGCTTCTTCCGGATATCCCTCGGGATATCCGGAATATGACGGAACTTCTGTCGAGGAGGCGCCTACTTCGGGTTAGGGAGCGCGTTCGCTTTAGGCTGGATGGCCTTGCCCCTTCATCCGAAGGCTCCAGGATGCATCGGGTTGCTTCTGAAAAGATCGCGACCATCGCGCATTGCCTTTCCTCGTATCGCATCGGACTCTGATCTTGCGTTGGTATTCGATCGCGGGGTGGGGTTTATCTGGGTCTTTCGAAGGGATTGGCGTTTCCGTTTGGCGAATATGCTTCCGATTTGCGGAAGGTGGCAAGCGGGAAGCTTGCGGATGTGCCCATTCCTGTTCGTTTTTGATTGTCCGGAGGCTAGATGATCGCGTTGATTGCTGCAATCTTCTTGTTGCTTCTGCTGGTTTATGTGCCGGGTGCCGCGGTGTTAAGGTCATCGGGGTTTTCTTTGTTCGAATCCGTTTGCTTTGCTCCGGTTTTCTCCACTTTCGCATATGTCGCCCTGGGGGTCGTGCTCTATCGTGTCGGTATTCATACCGATTGGATGTTGATGGTTTTGCCCGTCGCGGCGATTGCCCTGTCTGTGCTAGCGTTGCGGTTGCTCCTTAATCGGCGAAGCGGGGCGTACGGTCGGAATGCTTCGGGTGGGCTTGTGCTCTTCGGGCGTTCTATCGACGTCAGGATGCTTATCGCTGCGCTGGTTTTCAATGTACTTATCGCGTCAGTTGTGTTTTTGGCGACCTTGGACGGTCCCGATTCGGTTAGCCAGAACTACGATATGGGTCATCATCTTTCGCAGGTGATGGCGATGGTGCAGAGCGGGAATTGGTCGACGCTTGATGTGACCATCGATGGGGTGAATGTGGGGGGCTTCTATCCGAGCGTGTTGCATGTGTATGCTGCCCTGCTGGTGTCCTGTCTGGGCATTTCCACTGCCGCCGCCATCAATGCGGTGATGTTCGCCCTGTTCGCGGTCGTGTTTCCTATGGGGATGTTCGCGCTTGGGGTTCTGGTGCTTCCTTCGGAAAAGACCTCTCCCTTCTGCTGCTCTGCGATATCGCTTCTTTTCCCTGCTTTTCCTTGGATCCTCATCCGCTTTTCAGCGCTGTTGGCCAATGTGGTGGGCTTTTCGCTTCTGCCATTGGCCTCGGTGCTGTTCATCGCATGCACGGATAGCGGAGTGCCGTTACGGGATCGCGCGAAACGGGTGCTGCTCTGCGTGGTGGCGATGGGGGTCATCTCGGTCGCCCATCCCAATACCCTGTTTTCCGCGGCGGTGTTCCTGATTCCCTTCTGTGCACAGAGGATCTGGGACCTGCTTTCCCTGAAGGGATGCGCAGCAAGCGGCAAACCGCTTCTGAAAGCTGCGGCGGTAGGCGTCTTCCTTCTTGCGTGCGCCCTCATTTGGAAGGCGGTGCATGATTTGGAAGCGTTCCGCGGGGTGGTGGAGTATGCCTACACCGCGAAATCGAGCGTTTCCGAAGCGGTGGCAGGGGTCTTGCTTATCCGCTTCAGGTGGTTTTCGGCGAATATCCCGCTTGCCTTTCTGGTACTCTGCGGTGCGGTTGCAGCGCTTAGGACTAAAGGATGCAGGTGGCTTGTGGCTGCCTATCTGCTTGCGGCGGTCCAGTTGGTCGTGTGCAGCGCCACCGATCCCTGCTCCCTGAAATCCTATTTGTGCGGATTCTGGTACAACCACGATTTCAGGTTGATGGCCTCGTTCGCCATCATCGCCATGCCCTTGGCGGGCATGGGCCTTGCCGCAATCTCCGGTGCCTTCGAGTGCCTTGTCTGCAAACGGCGGAAGTCGAACGGAGGCGCTCAGAGAAGCGCTGTATTGCAAGAAACGGGCATGGACTCGGAATCTGTAGAAACCGCCCCTCAGAAAGCGTCTGGTGGCATATGCGTGCGTGTGCTGGGTGCATCGTCTGCCTGCGTGGCGGCAATCGGTTTGATGCTGGCTTTGGTGTGCTTCCCTGTGGGATATTCTTCCTCCGAAGGCGTGACGACCAGGTCTTTGGGGCAATGCATGTCGAAGCTATATGCGATCAACGATTGGGAGGGCGGTTTCACCATCTATCATTCCGAAGAACGCGAGTTCGTCCAGGAAGCCAAGGAGCTGATTCCCGATGGTGCGCTGGTGATGAATTTTCCGTATGACGGAAGCGCGTATGCTTACGGTCTGGATGGGCTGAACACCTATTTCAAGTCGAATGCCACCTATTCCGAAGAGGGGAGCGCCGAATATATTGTGGAAACCCGCCTGTGCGATATCGCTTGGGATCCGGAAGTGCGTGCTGCCGCCAAGGAGCTGGGCATCGAATACGTGCTTCAGCTGGATCATGGTCTTGGAGAAGGGTCCTCCACCTTGGAACGCGAGTACTCTGCGCAGGATTGGCGCGGCATCGGGTCCATTGACGGAGAAACCGAGGGCTTTGAAGAGGTGCTTGCTTCTGGGGATATGCGCATCGATAGGATAAAGTAACAAGGGCGGCGGACTTGCGCTTGTTTCGCGGGTCGCGCTTGCTCGGGCTGTCGACTGTTCGTCGCATATGCGGAGAAGGGATAGATGTTTCTTCGGCAGCCCGAGCTCTTTTGCCGCCGCATATCTCTTCGGCCATGCGGAATGCAGATACCACTATCTGGATGCATCGCTCATCGATGCCAGACGAGCGGATGCCTAGGTGGGACGAATCGCAGGCAAAACCTGCGCCAGCATAGGGGCACGGCAATTTTGCGGATGATTCTTGGCGGTACCTGCATGAGAGATTCCTTGACGGTATTGGAATGGATGCCGTCAAGTGCAGGCTACTTGAATACCACTTTCCGATAGAGAACGAAATTCCATACGACGATGCACGCTTGCGTGAAGGCCTTCACCACAACGGGCGGAATCGGGCTTGCTCCGAGTGCGTTGATGGTGATGGTGGAGAATGCTAGGTTGAATAGGAAAAGCAGTGCATACAGGATGGCACTGCGAAGCATGTTGCTCGATCCCTGGAAGGTGAGCTTTCCGTTCAGGAGGAAGTTAGCGCAGGTTGCGGTGAGTACGGCGATGATATTGGAAAGAACCAGGTTGTCCGCCGTGAACAGGCAGAGCAGCCAGAACAGCATCAGCTCCAGTAGGGCGGTTGAACCCCCGACGAGCAGGTATTTCGCGATTTGGACGATCCGTTCCCTTCTCATGGCCTTCAGTATCCTATCTGGGTAAATCGGAGGGGCGGGGCGTATCGTCGGTGCCTTGCGTCTGGGTTCGCTCGATCTGTTTCACCAGGTAGATGGGCCTGCGCTTGCTTTCGATGTAAAGGCGGCCCAGGTATTCGCCCAGGATGCCCAGCAACACCATCTGCAGTCCCCCGAAGAACAGGATCAGCACCACCAAGGTGGCATAGCCCGGCACATCGACGCCGAAGTACAGTCGCTGGAAGATCTGAACGACCAGGTAGATGGCTGCGAGCATGGATGCGAACAGCCCGACGATAGTGGCGATGCGCAGCGGGGCGGTGGTGAAGGAAAGCAGGCCGTCTATCGCGTAGGCACACAGATCGCGCAGCGACCAGTTGGTTTGGCCGGCATGCCTGTTTTTCGGCGTGTATTCGTAGGGGATGGTGGAAAATCCTACCCATGCGAACAGGCCCTTCGAGAAGCGATGGTATTCGGGCATGCTGACCAGGGCTTCGGCAACCGTGCGGGTGAACACCCTGAAGTCGCTTGCGTTGGCGATGACATCCATTCCCGAAGACCTGCCCAGGATGCGGTAGAAGTCCTCGGAGAGCTTGGAGGAAAGACCTCCCTTGGTGCGTTTGCTTGCGACTGCGGCGACGCAGTCGGCGTTGGGGGACGCCTTGAGCAGGTCGAGCATGTTGGCCATGTCGCTTGCGGGTTGCTGCAAGTCGACGTCGATGAAACCGCAATAGCGTCCCTGCGCCTGTTCGAGACCCGCGAACATGGCGGATTCCTTGCCGAAGTTGCGCGAGAAGCGAACGGCGGCGACATCGCAGACCGGTTCGCAGATTCCGATGGCCTCCTGCATGCGTTCGAAGGTTCCGTCGCTGCTGCCATCGTCGATGAAGATGATTTCCATGGGACCCCCGACGCGCGGTGCGAGATCTGCCAGCACCATGCGGCAGAAGGGCTCGATATTCTGCGCCTCGTTGAAAGCCGGGGCTATGAGCGAAAGTTCGTATTCCATGCGCGGGCTTGCCTTTCAAGGGTCCGTTCCTCAGAAACCATGCATCCGCCCATTTTACCACCCATGAACGCGGTGGTTTTCCCTACGCTTTCGGCGGAGGATCATCATGAGGGCTCCGAGCAGGAGAAGGCCCGTTGCGCTGAGCATGGCACCAAGGCGAAGGCCCGGGGTGCGGTAGGTCAATTCCACATGATGGGTTCCCGCGTCGATCGCGCATCCTAGATACATGGTGTTCGTGGGGATGGGATCGGCGGGCTGTCCGTCGATGGTGATCGACCAGCCTTCGGAATAGGGGACGGCGGTGGTGAGCACTGAGCGCCCGACTGCTTCGATATCGAAGGAAATGCGATTGCTTGCGGCGAGGCCATTGGAGGGGTACCCCAGGTCGAGATCGGTTTCTCCTGTCGAAGCAAGGGCTTCCACCTGCCCTTGGTAGCTATCGAAGCCCTGGCATACCACGGAAAGATCCATGAGGTAGGTGCCTTCAACGGGAAGCTTGATGCGGATTTGGGTGACGGCCTGTTCGGAATAGCCTCCGTTGACCAGGAAATCGGTGCGTCCCGAGCTGCCATGGTAGCCTTCGGTGGCGAAGCGCAGGGTCCGTTCCGTTTCCGATCCGTCTTGGAACGTGAAGGTGATGGCGAAGCCCAGTTTGCTGCGTGGGGTATCGCAGACCAGGTTGGCGACTTCGAGATAGGTTTCGGTTTCGGGTAGCCCTTCGAAGGTGAGGGTGATGTATCCGGGGCCGTCGGCGGTGAAGCTGCCATCGGGATGAGCTTTCACGCCCTTCGATGTTTCGACGGTGAAGGGGGCTAGCGTGGATTCGTCCTTGATTTCCGCTTGATCGATCCCTTCTACGGCTTCATCGGTCACGACTGTCTGCAGCACTGCCTGCTGGCGCTGCATCATGTCCAAGGATCCGTAATCCGTTCGGCAGATCTGGGTGGAGCTGGTGTATGCGAAGGGCAGCGGGTTTTCGTTCTCGTATATCTTCCAGCTGCGGGATTGCTCTTCGGCTTCTTCTTCCGACAAGGTGAAACCGTAAGGGATGGGTTCGCCCTCCACCGCGAGGTGGTAATCCACGCGTGAGAGGGTCTCGAGCATGGTGCGTTCATCGAGGTTCCGGTAGCGGTTCGCCTCGTATTCTTGGGTATTTACGCCCATTTCCGCCATGAACCGAGCGATATGGGGGTTGGAAAGGCTCCAGTAATAATCGGTCGAAGGTGCGTTGGCCGTGAGCCCGGCGTTGGGTCGGATAATCCAATAGCTCCCGGAATAGCGCCAGAAATCAAGGTCGCCATCAGCTTCATCGGCGGTGATCTTCGCCTCGCTTTCCTGCAGATTGGATGCATAATCCCAGGTCAAAAGCTTGTCTGCATATCCCCCGGCGAAAGGTGCGAGCAGGCAGAAGGCATTCGCCGCGATAGTTGCGGCCATCAGGCAGATAAGGCAGGCATCTGCCTTGCGCTCCAAGCCGCCCTTGCGTTTTCCGTTGGTGCGGGAAACGGCGATGGCGCCTGCCGCGATGGTGCCTTGGAAGGCGCAGAGCAGGATCGCCTGGGCAGTACCGTAGATAGAGCATGCGCACCAAGCGCTCGCGGCGAGGTAGGCGAGCATGCAAAGGCCCAGGGTCAGGGCGTCCTTGCGATCGAGGGAACGCAGGCGATGCCAGTTCATGGCGAGGATACAGCAGACGAGCATGCTATATCCCCAGATCCAGCGGTTGGAGACGTAGGAAAAGCCGTTCATAGCAAGTCCTGCGGCAGGGATGAGCAGCATGGCGGAAAGCGCTGTGAAGGCGATTTTCATCGGGCGGTTGCCCTTGCGGGAAAACAGCAGGAAGACCGCGAGCAGGGTAATGGCTCCGAATCCGCAGAAGCTCCAGTCGCCGGGATCTGCTACGGATGAGAAGCCGAACAGGAAGGCCTTGTAGTAGTCCGAGCTGTAGAGCAGGCTCACGGCGGTTTCTCCGGCTGAGCGAACATCCGAGAAAACGGCCATGGCAGACGGCACGAACAGGATGCATGAGATGAGCACGCCGATAGTGCCGCAGTATACGAGCCATCCGAAGTCGCGCAGTGACGCTTTGATGTCGCGTCCATGCAGCCAGGCAAGGCGCCAGATGATGTAGAGCGCCATGAGCGCGAAGATCATATAGAAGAAATAGAAGTTGGAAAGCGCGGAAACGGCGATTGCGGCGACGAAGAGCCCGGGTTTGCGTGTGGCAATGATGCGTTCGATGCCCAGCAGGACGAGTGGGAAGTACACCATCGCGTTGAGGAAGAAGGGATGGCGGACCGAGGCACAGAGCGCGAACAGGCAGAAGGCATAGCCGATGGCGCCTGCAAGGATGCCCGGAGGGCAGGAGATGCGCATCTTATGGCAATAGAGCGAGAAGGTCAGGCCCGCGAGATACATGCGCAGGACTGCGAGGATGTTGAACAGGATGTAGGTGTACTCGGCGGGAACGAAGATGCTCACCAGGTTCAAAGGGTCCCCGATGGCGTAATAGCTCATGTTCGAGACGATGTCGCTTCCGTAGCCCATGGCGAAGCTGAAGGTGGGAAGGCTGAATCCGCCGCCCGAGACAAGCGATTCGAAGGCGCTTCGCAGCCACATCCCCATGAAGGCGAGTGCCTGCAGATGCTGCTTCATGCCGTCGCCTTCCCAGATAAGCGTCTTGCCCTGCGCGATAGGCACGATGAAGGCAAGCAGGGCTACGACCGCGAAAAGAGCGGTATAGGCGCCGACAAAGCGCAGGGGGTCCAGCCTGCCGGGCCTGGTCTTCTCCGTCATGGAATCAGGCCTCCCTTTCCGCAGGGGTGCCTGCTTTGGGCGAGGGCCCCTTTGCCGTCGTGAATTCGGGATCCAGGCAGTGTTTCGGTTTCGCATGTCCGAAGGTTGCGAGCATCCAGCCTGCCATGGGGATGATCGCGAACATGAGGCTGATCACGTAGCGCCCCAGGCTTCCTGGGGAAATGAGCAAGGTGCAGACCGAGAGCATGATGGGTGCAAGGGCGAGGATGCTCTTCTTGCGGTTGATGAAGCAGACTGCGACGCAGAAGAAGGGGATCCATGCACCGTAGAAGGCGATGGTGGTGATCAGATTAAGGACGGGGATGCTGCCCACGCCGTCAAGCAGGGCCTTGCGCAGCGATTTGCTGGCTTCGAGCAGGGCTTGCGGGCGTTCGAGCCGGATGTCGTAGCCTTCGCCCACGCTGCTGAAATGCGGGCCCCACTTCTCGAAGTGGCTCGCGTCGCTTATGTCGATGGGGAAGACCAGCTGCTTGCTTGGGATGAGCATCTGCCCGCAGCATTGGGCACAGGCCATGAGGTATTCCTTCGGGTTGGCGAGGCCTTCCTTCAGCCACACTTTCAGATAGGCGATGGTATCTTCGGACGTGGCTTCCGGCCGCCAGTGGTTCTTGGCGCCGTCGGCCAGGGCGACTTTGAAGTCCTTTTTCGCCGCATCGGTGTCGAGCACGCGTTCGATGGTTTCCAGATCCTGCTCGTTTACCGCTTCGGGCTCGTCGATAAGCAGCGAGGTGGTCTGCTGCAGGGCGAAGCAGAGCGATTCCTGCCTGCCACCGGGGGCGACCCCGCCGATCAGCGGGTAGACGGCTGCCGGGAAGGCGATGGAGAATGCGATGACCGATGCCAGCAGCACGCCTGCGCTTTTCACGCGCACGCCTTTCAGGCTTGCGATCATAAGCAGCAGGGATGCGGCACAGATGTAGATGCCCAGTTTCTTGGTGAGTATGCAGAGCCCCGTTGCCAGCACGAAGGCTATGATGAAGCGATTTCGGTGCAGTGCGGCTCCACGGGTGCGGAAGGCCTCGATATAGCAGATGCAGAAGGGTGTGAATCCCAGCACGAAGAGCATGTCCTTCATGGCCGACGATGCGAAGCATGGATAGTAAGGGAAGAAGACGGCGAAGGCCAAGGCGGCAAGGCGGAAGGGCTTGGGAATGCCCAGGCGTTCCAGGTAGCAGACGGAAAGGGAGAGCGTTGCGGCTATTCCAAGGTTCTGCAGGATGCTGAACAGGAACATCCCTGCATTCTGGGAGCCGAGTGCGTCGCCCAGGGAAATGAACCAGCCGTAGATGAGCGTGTCGAAGATAGGGTGGTGGTCGATGAATTCGGCATCGACCACGGTGTCCAAGGTGGTGTAGTAGGTCTGTCCTGTCGCCTGGTATTGGTAGACCTGGTTGATGAAGTCGTGGTTGCTCGAGCAGGGGTAGAACAGCACCATCACGGGAATCCAGATGCAGAAAACGATGAGCGTTCCTGTGGCGATGCTGCGCCTGTCGAAGCTGAGGTGCAGGCGGGGGAGCGGATTGCACTTTGAAGCGCGCTCGACAAGTGCGGGCCCGTATTGCAGGAAGAAGAAGACCAGCGCCGCGAAGGCGAGTGCGAGCACGGCGAGGATCAGGGCGTCTGCGGCAAGGCCGCCTGGTAGCCAGTTCACCGTGACGAACTGGTCGCGGTCCTTCCTGCCGTCCAGGTAGAGCAAGGGTGCCGTCATCAGCACTGCGAGTGCGAGGGAGTATGCGGCGTGGCGTACCCTGCCACGCCCCGAAGGCGCACTATCCTTGCGGCGCCCTGCCGTCGATGGGGAGGATCCGTTTTCTTTCGCCTTACTGTCCCGGGCGTCCGCCCTGTGCCGCGCGGAGGGTACCGGACCGTCGGTTTCAGCGGGGGTTTCCAGGGCTTCTTTCAGATGGTTCATGCGGTGTCCAGCCGTTTCTGCTCGCGGTTGCCGGGGTTGGGTTACTCGTTTTCGACGGCATAAAGGGCCATGCCGTCTTCAGAGAGGATAGGGGCCAGTCCTTCGGTGTTCTCGTTGAGGGCGAGGATGCCCTTCCATTGATCCTTGTCGAAGCGGTTCTGGTAGATGGTCTTTTCCCCATCCCCTGCGGAATCGAGCACGATGACGTATTCGAATCCTGCTTCGCGCAGATCTGCCGCCGACGTCTTGCCGGCTTCGATGTCTTCCAGGATGGCCGAACCTACTGCGGAGTCGCAGGTATCGGAGTTGTAGAAGTCGCGCCCGGAAACGTTCATTCCGAAGAGTGCATACGCAAATGCGCTGCCGTCGTTAGGCATGTTCAGGACGCGCGCTCCTTCGGGAATCGCCTCGGTCGCCTTCTGGCAGAATTCACGTTCCTCCTGCGTGAAGAAGGCGGTTTCCCCGTCGGGGTCGTAGAAGCTGCGCATCTCGTCGATCAGGTCGATGCAGTTCATCGCCCCCGGTAACGGCAGGGGGAGCGCGAATGCCGCGAGCGCCGCTACGGCGAGGGCCGCAGCCTGGAAGCGCGTGATATCCAAGCCCGGGATCCGGCGTCTGGGTTCCTGATGGGTTTT
Organism: Eggerthellaceae bacterium; assembly: GCA_051878795.1. Classification (GTDB taxonomy): domain Bacteria; phylum Actinomycetota; class Coriobacteriia; order Coriobacteriales; family Eggerthellaceae; genus W1P20-047. The sequence goes on along the minus strand of JBJEKU010000053.1, from coordinate 3,432 downwards.
CCTGCGTCCCGCAACTTTGGAGGCGGCCCTGCAGGCGAGCGAGATGAAGACCTGGGCGCCTTGGGCGGCAAGCGGCATGGCGAACAGCGTGACAGAGGCGAACACTCGGGTGGGGTGGTTGTACCAGAAGCCCGTCAGGATGCTCTTGAGCGTGCAGGGGTCGAGCGAGATGCTCAGCGAGTACAGCAGCGCCATGATTGCGAAGGGGAGCACGATCCAATGCTTCTCACCTTTGCGCAGAAGCGACAGGAATCCCGCGGCAACGAAGACCGCAAGCACCGCTTGGGTTCCCAGGTGCGGGGATTTCAGGACGGCGATGCGGGCCAGGCCGCCGATCAGGAACTGCTTCGTACCCATGTTGTGGGGGTTGGACGCGATGCTCTGCAGGAAGGGGGCTTGGGAGAGCGCAACCCATGCCGCGACGAAGACGCAGGTGAGCGCGACGGCTGCAATCGTTCTTGCACGCAGGGAGCGCTTCGGGGAATTACCGGGCTCCAGAGGGCGGAGCACCCTATGGAGCAGGAACGCGTAGACGAAGACCGCTGCGGTGAAGAAGGTGTTGGGGTGGGCAAGGCAGATGGCGCCGAGCCCCGCAAAGGCAAGTGCCGCCGATTTCGCCCTCTCGGCCTTTCCTGCGGGTTCGAAAGCGAGCATGAAGCAGGCGAGGAATCCGGGCATGAGTGCGAAACCCAGGGCATTGGGGTAGAGCAGGGTCTTACGTAGGAACATTTCCCAGGGGAAGCCGAAGAAGGCGAAGGAGAGCACGCCCATGAGGCAGATCGCAAAGGGCTTGCCCTTGAACAGGCTTTCGGCCAGAAGACAGGATGACAAGGGGAAGATCGCCACGATTATGAGGATGTTCACTGCATGGGAGGCGACGATGGAACTTGTTCCCAGCGCGCTCATGGGCAGCGCTGCGAAGAGGCTCCAGAGGGAGGGGTAGAAGGCACCGCCCGATCCGGGTGTGGTGGTGGTCTCCAAGGTGGACCAGTTTCCGGTTTCCACGAAGGCGCGGTTCAGGCTGATATGGTGGACGATGTCGTTTCCGCAGATGAGCGCGTCGGCCGATCCCATGGGGAGGATGTAGAAGAGGGCACAGGCGGCTATTCCCGTGCCAAGGAAGAGCCCCATGCGGGCACCCGGCAGCTTTATCCCGAAGGCTTCGCGCTCTCTTTCCGGATGCGAATGCTTCCATGCGATGCCGATGGCGTACAGGATGGCGGCTGCGATTGCGAGCGGCGCCACGATACTTGCCCAAGTCGAGGCTATTCCCAGCTTGGCGTAGACGATTGCCTCGAGGGAGTAGACCGACGATGCGACCAGGGGCGCCGTTGCGATGGCGAATCCCCTTCGGCTATTGAACGACCTGAGAAGCAGATACGAGGGAAGGTAGAGAAACAGGGCCAGCGCAAGCGTTGCGGCGCAGAGCATGTCCCACATGGTCGTCCTTTCCGATAGTGGAAAATTTGTCGGCTTGGTGTGTTCGTGCTCAATGATACCTGCGAAAAATTCGTGCGTATCCGATTCTTTGTCTATTCTGGAGAATACTCACGTGTTCGTTTCCCGTCATCCTGAGAGGAGTGGCGTAATTGACTGAGCAGAATGTCGGAGGAGTGCACGGTCGCCACGAATCCGCTGGCGAGACCAGGCGGATGGGCGAAGGTGCAGGCCGGTCTGCCGGCGGCGATGAAGGAAAAACCGTTGCTTTTGGCGGCGCTCATGCAGGCTTGGACTGGGAAGAGGTCCGGCGCATGAACGAGGCGGACAAGACGGCGGTTCTGGATTATCTGTATGACGATCAGCCCGTTCGCGAGAGGCCCTACGAGCCTCCCCGTGCCGATAGCTCCTCGGAGACGGTGGCGTTTTCCCCGTATCGTGGATCCCATTCCACTGCAAGCGCGCCCGATAACCGCGATCCCTGGGGCTACGGGGGTTCCGATGGCGGTGCTATCGACCCGGGCTATCCTGATGCCGGGAAGACGCAGGTATTCGCCCCCGCCTCCCGAAACGGAGTCCAGGGCGCTTCCGGGGCAAATGGATACGGTTACGACGGCTATTCGGATGAGCCGCTGCATTCTGGCGCCAGCTATGTGAAAGCGGGTTCCAATGCCCAGGTGGTGGGCTATTCGAAGAAGCCGGTGCGCGAGTCCTCCGCCTCTTCCAGCCGCCGCGGCCGTTCAGGCGGCAAGTCGGGAAGGAAGGGAAGAAGCGGGCGGAGAACATCCGGCGATTACGCTTCTTTCCAGGATCCTGCGGTCTTCGGCCAGGGTGCGGTCTCCGGTGGCAAGAGTACGAGGAAACGCCGCGGTTGCCTGGGGAGGCTCGCGGGTTCCCTGTTCAGGCTGGTGCTGGTGCTCGCGATCATAGCCGCGGTGCCCTTGGGATTCTTCTGCGTCAAGCTCGATCAGGCCCTGGCGTTTACCGATGAAGAGCGCAATGCAATCGAATCCGAGCTGACTCCTGCGGGCTTCGGGCAGCCGTATTACACGCTCATACTGGGGTCGGATTCGCGTGAGGGTACGACTTCGGATTACAGCGAGCGCTCCGATGTGATCATGCTCGTGCGCGTCGATCCTCTGGGCGACCAGGTGACGCTCGTCACCGTTCCCAGGGATACTCCGTATCGCCTGTCCGATGGCAGCCTGGTGAAGATCAACGAAACCTACAATCTGGAGGGGCCTGCGGGTATCATCCGTGCGGTTTCCGAAGTGACGGGCGTTCCTATCAGCCATTATGCCGAAGTGGGCTTTTCCGATCTGGCTGCGATCGTGGATAGTATCGGCGGCGTGACGGTGGATGTCGATAGGGAGCTTTCGGCGAACGATGCCCTGACGGGCGAATGGATCACGGTGAGTCCGGGGACCCAGACCCTGAACGGGCAGGAGGCCCTGGTGTATGCGCGTGCGCGTCACGAATACGTCTACGATCAGGATGCCTACCGCCAGCGCAATGACCGGAATCTGGTGACGGCGATTGCCGGGGAGATCATGGGCGGTGATCCGCTTTCCATCCCTGGCGACATCATCGACGTTGCCGGTTACGTCACCACCGATATAAGGTCTTACAACTTGCTGGGCAGTGCGATTCCCATGTTCCTGCATCCCGGCAAGACCACGGTCTACAGTTGCAGCGGCCCTATCGCGGGCGATATCAACTACGAATCCGGCGGCCTCTGGCTGTGTTACGAGGACCCGGAAGGCTGGGCCAACCTGATGTCGGTGGTCGATGCCGGAGAAGATCCCTCTTCCGTCTCGTATGGGGTCTAGCGGACATCCGGCCTGGTTTCCGCCTTGTGGTTGGGCTATCGGAAAGCCACACCGATGCACAGGGGGATCGGGTGGATTCTGCCGCCCGTGGCTTTGCGGTCGCGGGAGGTTCACGGCGTAACGTTTTTGGGGGCGTAGGCCCCGGCGCCTTGGAGGGTGGGCGGCA
>JBJEKU010000052.1:0-2579 GCA_051878795.1 Eggerthellaceae bacterium | reverse complement strand
CCGCAGCTGATCAGCGCCAGCTTGCCGCCTTCGCCGGCAGCCGCGTCGACGGCGGCGAAGTGAGCGGGGATGTTCGCGTGGTTGTCGAAGCTGTCGACCACGTTGTACTTGCCTGCATATGCGGGGGTCATCTTGGGCAGGTCGGTCGCGCTGCCGCCGCACAGGATCAGGACATCGATGCCGTCAACGCCAGCATCCAAATCGGCAGCGGAGCGAACAGGAACGCCCTCGGTTGCGATCTGAAGGTCTTCGGGGTTGCGGCGGGTGAACACGCCGACCAGTTCCATGTCGGGATTCTGGGTAATCGCCATTTCCACACCACGGCCCAGGTTGCCGTAGCCCAGGATGCCTACGCGGATCTTTTCCATTTCTTTCACCTTTCATACTTTCCAGCAGCGTCCGCGCAAAACACGCGGTCCCGACCAAGAAGATCGCCGCTGCGGTGAACCGCATTCCAAGATACGGAGCAAGCAGCCCGAATACAGCCGCTCGATTATCCTGCATGCAAGTATCCTCGACAAATCTGCCTTCCCCCCTCTGCATGGGGGCGTATTAACGCGTTATTCATAATGAATCGCAAAGGAAAACGCTTATTCTTTCCCAGCCATTCGAAGCTTTTCGCCGAAACGGCGCCACTGAGCCGGAAAGCCCATCGGATGTGAGAGAATCGCCTTTGGAACACGAATGGAGGACACCCATGGAAGATGCGAAGAAGCCAGGAATCCAGCAACCGGCAGACGGCAATCCCGCAGCAAACGCGGCCGCCGAAGGGCACGCCTGCAGCTGCCATCTGCCGCACGCAGAAGCCGATACGCTCGAAATCCCCGACGAGGAGATCCTGTACGACCTTGCCGACCTATTCAAGGTCTTCTCCGATACCACCAGGATCAAGATCCTCTACTCCCTCATGAACACCGAGCGCTGCGTCGCCGACATCGCCGCTGCGATCGGGGCATCGCAGAGCGCCGCATCCCACCAGCTGCGCATCCTGAAGCAGGCCCGCCTGGTGAAATTCCAACGAGACGGCAAGAATGTCATCTACTCCCTCGCAGACGCCCATGTCTACACCATGTTGGAACAGGGAATGAGCCACATCTGCGAATAAAAACCATCCGCCCCACGTAGCCTGGGGCATTATCATGTTCCGCGAAAAGAATCAAGCAAGCTATTTTGCGAAAGGATCACCATGTATTGGGATAAACCCAGACTCGGCCGCAACGACGCCTGTTGGTGTGGAAGCGGTAAGAAATACAAGAAGTGCCACGCAGCCTTCGACGTGCACATGGAAGAGCTCTACGAGCAGGGCTTTTTGCTGCCCTACCATGACACGCTGAAGGGCCCGCACGACATCGAGGGCATCAAGCGCAGTGCCGAAATCAACATCGGCATCCTGGATTATGTTGCCGATCACATCGGCCCCGGCGTCACCACCGAGCAGATCGACCAGTGGGTATACGACTACACCATCGAGCACGGCGGCACCCCCGCCGACCTGGGCTACGAAGGCTACCCCAAGAGCGTCTGCACCAGCATCAACGAAGTGGTCTGCCACGGCATCCCCTCCAAGGACGACGTCCTGAAGGAAGGCGACATCGTCAACGTGGACTGCTCCACCATCCTGGACGGTTACTATTCAGACTCCAGCCGCATGTTCTGCATCGGCGAAGTATCCGAGGAAAGGAAGAAGCTGGTCCAGGTAACCCGCGAGGCCATGCTGAAGGGGCTGGAGCAGGTCAAGCCCTGGGAGCTTCTGGGCAACGTGGGTGCTGCAGTCAAGCAGCATGCCGAAGCCCATGGCTACAGCGTCGTGCGCGAGTTCGGCGGCCACGGCATCGGCTTCGACTTCCACGAAGACCCCTTCGTATCCCATGTGAGCGAGCCCAACACCGGCATGGTGATGGTCCCCGGCATGGTATTCACCATCGAACCCATGATCAATGCAGGCACCCAGGAAATCGACATGAGCCATCCTAACGGCTGGACCGTCGTCACCGCAGACGGCAAGGACACCGCCCAGTGGGAAGTCCAGGTCCTGGTTACCGAGGACGGCTACGAGCTGCTTTCCTGGTAGTGCTCGGAATAGAAAGGCACGCAGAAAGTGTTCAACGAGAAGATCGGCGACATCATCGAGCAGATCGCCCAGAACTACAACGAGGAGTTCCTGGCATTCGATGACCCCAACCGCCATTTCCCCAGCAGGGCGGAAATCATCGAGATGCTCAAGGATTTGCAGCGAGTGCTCTTCCCCCGCTATTTCGGCACCGAGGCACCCTGCGGTGCGGGCCCGCATTACTTCATCGGCGAAACCCTCACCCGCATCGAGCAGCGCATGCACCCGCAGGTGCGTGAAGCCCTGCTGTTCCGCGACGGCGCAAGCAAGCCTATCGAGCAGATCGAGGAAGAAACCAGCAGCATCTGCTCCGACTTCTTCTATCAGCTGCCCGAACTGCAGCGCAGGCTGTTCAAGGACGTACAGGCGGCCTTCGACGGCGACCCCGCTGCCGGCAGCAAGGAAGAGATCATCTACTCCTACCCCGGATTCTTCGCGATCTTCGTCCATAGGATCGCGCACGTGTTCT
>JBJEKU010000051.1:0-14678 GCA_051878795.1 Eggerthellaceae bacterium | reverse complement strand
AAGGGAGGTAATTGGTACTATCTGAGCAAGTCGACCGGCAAGATGCTCACTGGATGGCAGAAAATCGACGGAAAATGGTATTACTTCGATTCGAATGGCGTTTGGCGTAAGTAAACCTCCTCAATAAACCGCACAACCGAAAACACCAATCGTATGGAGCCCCAAACGGGGCTCCTTTCCATTCCCCCTTCACGACCAAAACCTAATAGGTTCCAAAGCATCCACCCTGCGCTGACCGCAAACTGGGGAAAGGCGCACATCCTGTACCCTTTTCTACCGATTCCAATCAGCGCGCCAGATGCACGAAGGACCCCGTGCGGAGTCCTTCGCGTTCTAGCCATTCGGTGGGATTTTACAGCTGTATCATCAACAAAACCGCAGCCGCAGCCAAGCCGTGCTCCCTACTGTTCGCTGATATCCTTTAGCAGGCAGTACACCGCTTCCAGCAGGCTGCCGTCTTCGGCCAGGCCGAAGTGCTTCAAGGGCACCTGCAGCTTCTTGCTCTGCGACACGTAACGCGCCTTCGCACGTCGCAGGCCCGCCCATAGGTCGCCGCCCGGCTTCGCCACCGGCTCCACGTTCAGCTTGCCCGCCACCACCGTGATGGTGGAAACCTTCATCTGGTTCGCCAGCGCCTTCACACGCGCCTTCATGAACAGGTTCTCAGTCGCCTGGGGCATCTGGGGCCAGCGCTGGAAGGTCGCCTCGCGCAGCTGGTCCACCACCTCCACCTCATCGGCCGCCGCGATCTTGCGGTACAGCATCACGCGCTCGTCGGCCTCGCGGATGTACTCTTCGGGAATGTAGGCATGCGCGGGGATATTCACCGTGATATCCGAAAGCGCCGGCGGCAGCAGATCGCACTTGTCCACGCGGCCTTCCCTGGTGGCGTTCACCGCCTCGGCCAGCATCTGCGCGAACAGATCGAAGCCCACCGCACTCATGTTGCCGCTCTGCTCGGCACCCAGCATGTCGCCCGCGCCGCGGATTTCCAGGTCGCGCATGGCGATGCGCATGCCGCTGCCCAGTTCCTGGTGCTCGTCGATCGCCGTCAGGCGCGCCATGGCCTCTTCGGTCAGCGGAATCTCTTCGGGGAACATGAAGTAGGCATACGCCTGCAACGAGCTGCGGCCCACGCGCCCCTTCAGCTGGTACATCTGCGCCAAGCCCAGACGGTGCGCGTCCTCGATGATCAGCGTGTTGGTATGCGGGTTGTCGATGCCGCTTTCGATGATGGTGGTGGCAACCATCACGTCAAGGTTGCCCGCGGAGAATTCCTCCATCACGCTTTCCAGCTGCTCCTTGCTCATCTGGCCGTGCGCAATGCCCACGCGCGCTTCGGGCGCTGCCTGCTGCACGCGCTCGGCGGCATCCTGGATGCTCTTCACCCTGTTGGACACGTAGTACACCTGGCCATGGCGGTCCAGCTCGCGGCAGATGGCGCCGCTCACCACGTCGGGGTCCCACTCGCCCACCTTCACCTCCACGGGCCGGCGCTCATCGGGCGGGGTCATGATCAGGCTCATCTCGCGCACGCCGGAAAGCGACATCTGCATGGTGCGCGGGATGGGCGTCGCCGAAAGCGTGAGCACGTCGATGCTCTCGCGCAGGTTCTTCATCTGCTCCTTGTGCCCCACGCCGAAGCGCTGCTCCTCGTCGATGATGACCAGGCCCAGGTCGTGCGGGTTCACGTCGCGCGAAAGCAGCCTGTGCGTACCCACCAGCACCTGCACGCTGCCGTCGGCGAAGCCCGCCAGCGCCGCCTCGGTCTGCGCCGGGGTGCGGAAGCGGCTGAGCACTTCCACCTTCACGCCAAAGGGCGCGAAGCGGTCGTTGAAGGTGGTGAAATGCTGCTGCGCCAGAATGGTGGTGGGGCACAGCACCATCACCTGCTTGTTGTCCTGCGTCGCCTTGAACGCCGCGCGCAGGGCCACTTCGGTCTTGCCGAAGCCCACGTCGCCGCAGACCAGACGGTCCATGGGGCGCGCGGACTGCATGTCCGCCTTGATATCGGCGATTGCCGCCAGCTGGTCGGGCGTTTCCTGGTACGGGAAGGATTCCTCCATCTCGCGCTGCCAGGGGGTGTCGGGCGAATAGCGGTAGCCCTGCGTTGCCGCACGGCGGGTGTACACGTCCACCAAATCGAATGCCAGCTTCTTGCTGGCCTTGCGCGCCTTGTTCAGCGCACGGCTCCAGTCGCTGGTGTTAAGCCTGGTCAGGCGCGGGCTTCCACCTTCGGGACCCACATAGCGGGTCACCCTGTCCAGCTGCTCCACCGGCACGTACAGCTTGTCGTCTTCCGCGTATTCCAAAAGCAGGTAGTCGCGCATCACGCCGCCCACTTCCTGACGGATGATGTCCTTGAACAGCGCGATGCCGTGGGCGGAATGTACCACGTAGTCGCCCGGCTTGAAGGGGAAGGTGATCTCGGTCACGTCCACGCGCTTGCCGGTGCGCAGCGCGGTCGATCCGCGCGTGTCGTTGATGCTCACCAGCGCCAACTTCGCCTTCGGGATGATCAGGCCCAGCGGAACATCCACGTCCACGATGTTCACCACGCCGCTGCGCAGGCGGTCGGGAGCGGAATTGTTCACGTCTAAGGCCTCCACGATGGGCAGGCTGTGGTCCACGCAGGCCAGCTTCATGTCCTCGCGGGCACGATAGTTGGGCACGCTGAACACCACCATGAATCCCGCATCGATGAGGTTGCGGAACTTGCCGAAGATCTTTTCGGGGTTGCCCGCAACATCGGTGCGCTTCACGGGCAGCTCGGCATCCACGTCGCCGCCCACGCGCATGATGGACAGGTAGTTGCAGCGCTGGTTGCTGCCGAAGTTCAGCTGGGGCGCGGCCATGAACAGGCCCTCGACCGCGATTCCCGACCCCTTCGCACGGGCGCATATCTCCTCATGCGCACGCAGCGCATCGTCGAACAGCGCCCTGGGCTCGGAAAGCACGCTCAGGGTATTGGGGCGCAGGTATTCGCCCAAACTCGCGGGTTTTTCGAACAGGTAGGGCAACAGGGCATCGCTACCAGGCTCGAACACGCCTCCTTGCAGCTTTTCCAACAGCTCGCGCAGGGCGGGGTTGCACTGTGCGGGGTTATACAGGGCATCCTTCGCGCGGGCGATGGCCTTGCGGGTGGGCTTGAACTCGCGCACCGGATAGATGCGCACGCGCTGCAGCGACGAAATGGTCTGGCCGGTGCTTGGCACGATACGGCGGATTTCGTCAACCTCGTCGCCGAAGCAGTCGATCCGCACCGGGTAGTGCAGGTTGCCCGGGTACACGTCCACGGTGCCGCCGCGCACGCAGTAGGTGCCAGGCCCGTCAAGCTCGCCGGTATTCTGGTAGCCGGCAGCTTCCAGCGCGAAGGGGATGCTCTCGTAGTCGGTCAGGTCGGGGTGTTCGGAATCGCCCACGTCGCGCCCGCATTCGAAGTCGAGCGGCAGGTAGGGCTGGTTGCCCACAGGCGGCAGGCAACGCAGAAGCGATCGGGCGCTCGCCACCACGATGGCCTTTTGCCCCTCCACCAGGGCATGGAGCGCCTCCATGCGGCAGGCCACCTGATGCGGGTCGCTCGGCTTGGCGTTGAAGGGGAAGTCGCTGCGCTCGAAATAGCGCAGCACGTTCTCCTCGCCCACATAGGCGGCAACGTTGCGCGCGAAGTCTGCCGCGGCATCCTCACCCGCGACCACCACCAGGGTGGGTTGGGGTGAACGCGCGAACCGCGCCGCCATTAGGAAGGGGCGCGCGGAAGACGCGACCGCAAGGGTGCCGTCCTCGCCCGAATCCAGCTTTTCCCAGAAAGCCTTCACGTCGGGTGACTTCTCCATCCTGAATGCCAGGGCGTTGATGAGCATGCGTGCTCCTTCGATCTATCCCGTTACAAACCGACCCCGGTTATTACCTGCACGCAGCGCAAGACCGGGAAAACCCCCGCAGGCACAATCATTCTTGGATCGGATGCAACACGAAAAGCCACGAAACCGTGGCGTCAGACTTGCTTTACGCTAGGATTGTACCAGTTCGCAGGAACACGGAAGGGACGCACATGCCCAGGGAACTGAAAGCAGACAAAATAGCCCGCGCGGCCGAAATCGAGCGCCGCATGTTCGAGCACTACGGCGAAGGCGAATGCTCGCTTGACCACACCGACCCGTTCACGCTCACCTGCGCGGTGGTGCTTTCCGCCCAGTGTACCGACGCCGCCGTGAACAAGGTGACGCCCCAGCTGTTCGAGCGCTTCGGCACGCCCGAGAAGATGGCCGCCGCAAGCGTGGAAGAGGTCGAGGCGATCATCCATTCGCTGGGATTCTTCCATGCCAAGGCACGCAACCTGGTCAAGCTGGCGCAGACCGTGCTCGCCGAATTCGGCGGGCAGATCCCGCAGGACATGGAGCTGTTGCAGAAGCTTCCCGGCGTGGGCCGCAAAACCGCCAACGTGGTCATGTGCCAGGCCTTCGGCGACGCACAGGGCATCGCCGTGGACACGCACGTCTTCCGCATCGCGCACATGCTGAAGCTGGCCGGCCCTTCGGCCGACACCCCCGCCAAAACCGAGGCGGCGCTGCTGCGCATCTACCCCAAGCAGGACTGGCTCTACATCAACCATCAGTGGGTGCACTTCGGCAGGGAATATTGCGTTGCACGCAGGCCCAAGTGCGCCGAATGCTTCATCAACGACCTCTGCCCGCATTTCGCGAAGCTGCAGCAGGGGAAATAAGGGCGCATCCTGAAGCGATGCGGCTGGCTTTCCGCTCCCCCCGTTCCCCGTTAGTTACCGGTAACTAACGGGATGCAAGCGTAAGGCAAGCGGAAGCGCCAACTGGCCCGAGCCGTGTCGCAAAGCGCCGCACGAAACCATTCGCACTAAGTCATCCGCACCACAAGGCTCTTATCCCATCAGATAGGTCGAGCTGCCCGATTCCCAACCCTCGCCTGCCTGCGAGTTATCCACCGAAACCGTGACGGACGAAACGCAATCGATGCTGCCCAGCGCCAGCACGCATTCCCCCATGGCTTCGCGGATAAAGCCCGCACCCCCGCAATCGAGCGTCGACACGCTTCCGCAGAGCGCTTGCAGCAGATCGAAGGGAGTCTCGCACAGGGCGAAGGCCGCTTCGTTGCACACCAGCTCGACTGGATAAAAGCCCGGCGCCTCGCCCGACCATTCCACGGCCTCGCCGCCGGTAAGCTCGATGCAGATGGAAACACGCGAGCCGCTACCGCAAAAGCCACCGCACTGCATAGATTCCATGTTCGCTCCCTTCGCCTAGCCTGACCGCCCTGCCACCATACCACGCAGCAGAGGCCATCCCCCGTCGGGTACGGCGCCCGTTTCGCACGCCACCGTAATGCGCACGCAAGATCGCCCGCCAACCCCCGACGCGTGATTCGCAACGCCAAGGCCCCGGATGCGCATGTGACGATACGCTTCCTTTCGCAAATCGCGCGCAGCGGTGCCAACCGCTCCAACATGACATGGAAACCGTCCCTTGCGCACGCGGCAGCGCGCTGCACCCTCCAGAATGCAATGCGCTTCCAAGCAGCTGCTCCCGTTTGATCAGCGCGTCTTCGCATACGCGGACGAGCCTGGTAGAATCAAGATTCCTGCCGTAACAATCCCGACCCGATTGACAGGAGGATCATGAACAACAATCACGGAGGCTGCTGGTGGGTTGCCATCATCGCCATCGGCATCGCCGCGGGACTGTTCCTTTTCGCAACCTGCGGCTAGCCGCCATGCCCACCCCCTGCCATCCAGAAGGCAAAACCAAACGAAACCGAGCGGAGGGCGCACACGCTCCCGCACCACTTCGCGAGGCCAGGTCGAACATCCTGGCCTCGTGGCGCACTTTGGCCTTCGATGGTTGCGTTCTCGCAGCTTGCTGCATACTGTTCTATTCGAACAACCTGATGCTGAAACAGGTTATCGCACCTGACGCGAGTCTGCCCTCCCTGCTGGTTCACAACCACCTGAACGACTTTCTGGGCGGCATCGCCTTTCTGGGGTACACCAACCTGCTGCTAGACCTGGTCAGGCCAAGCATCCGTATCCGCAAACTGCCCGTCTGCCTTGCCTACATCTTCGCCTGCGGTCTGTTCTGGGAATACCTGGCACCCTTCTTCGTACCGGGAAGCGTGGGCGACCCGCTCGACCTGATCGCCTACGTCTGCGGCAGTGCAGCCTACTGGTGCATCGCGCGACTGGCGCACATCAAGACGCAGGGCAACACCCGCTTATGATAAGAATCGCCCGCAACCGAACAGTGCCGGCTGCGGGCGATTATCTTCAGTCTGCAATGGAGAGATCCCGGATGAAACGGGTCAATCCCCCGGATGCTGAGCTACAGCGCCTCGACGCGGCAGGGAACCGCCTTGAACGCCGGGAAGCCCGAGATGCTGTCGCGCGTGCTCAGCGAGTTGAGCGCATTCACGCCGCCTTCGCGCCAGGCGTCGTTATCGAAGGCACTGCCGCCGCCATGCGGGATATGGATGCCGCCGGGCACGACCCCGCACACCTTCGCGGTGAATTCCGCGTGGGACGTAGGGGTAGTGACGCGCACCCTACCGCCGTCTTCCACACCCAACTTGCGAGCGTCTTCGGCGCAGATCTCCACCAAGGGCTCGGGCTCGATGCGGGTGATCTGGGGGAAGTTCGCGCCCAGGCAACCCATGCGATTATTGCTCCTGGAACCGCTGGTCATGAGCATGGGATAGGTCTGCTCATCCATGCCTTCGAGCGTACGGACGTCGACGTATTCGGGATAAGGCGTCACGCCGTTTTCGGCCAGGATGGTCGAGCAGATCTCCAACTTGCCCGAAGGCGTGGGGAAGCCGGGCTTGCCATCGGCACGGAGGGCGCCCGTTTCGTACTTGCGGTATTCGCGCTCGGCCACGCCCTTGCGAATCACGAAGTCTCCCGCAAAGGGGATAGGGGTGGTGAGCAGCCAATCCCTCAGCTCCTCGGTGGTACGGGGCAAACCTTCGCCCACGCCCAGGCGCCAAGCGAGCTCGCCCATGATCAGGCAGTCCTCGCGGGACTCTCCTACGGGATCGATCAGGGGTTCGCGCAGCTTACGACCTTGTTCGCTGGGAACGATCTTGATGCTTTCGAACACCGAAGTAACGGGGAACACCACATCGGCAAAACGGGAGTCTTCAGTGAAGAAGCGGTCGAGCACGATCATGCAGTCCAGCTTCTCGTATGCCTTGCGCCAAGTATCGCTTTCGGGGAAGGAGGTTGCGGGAGAACCGCCCACCACCAGCAGGCCGCGCACGGGATAGGGGTCGTCTTCCAAAACCGCCTTGGGGAAGTTCATGAAGTGACCCTGCTTGCAGAAGCCGTAGTACAAAGGCGCATCGTCATATCCCAGAGGCATGTCGCCTTCGGGTGCAGAAGCGAGCTGGAAGGTGGGCACGCCCTTACAGTTCAGGTACATACCGCCTTCGGTGTCCAGCTTGCCGGTGATACCCCACAGCACATAGAGCGCACGGTTAGCCTGAGTGGCGGTGAGTGCATACTCCAAACCGGTGTAAGCGATCAAGCAGGCCTTGGTAGTAGCGGTGAACTCGGCAACGAAGCGCCTCATGTCGTCCACAGGTACACCGCACTGCCTGCTCAGGGTATCCAGCGAAAGGCCCTGCAAGTATTCGGCGTATTCTTCCAGACCTTGGACGTATTCGGAAACGAATCCCTGGTCGTACAGCTGCTCTTCGATGATGATCTTCAACAGGGCCGAAGCGAAGGCGCCGTCACCGCCGGGCAGGATGGGAATCCACCAGTCGGCGATTTCACCCACGCCGCTTTGACGGGGGTCGACCACAATTACCTTCGCACCGCGTTCCTGCGCAGCCTTGATGCGGGCGATCATCACCTGCGGACCGTCGTCGGTTGCGCTGTTCGCCGTAAAGGATCTGAGGGGCGATCGCACCACGCGGGCACAAGCGGCCGAGCGGGGAATCCTTATCGGCACGGACACCGACCAACCGTCCATCTTCGATGTCGGTGATGATGTGGCAGCCGCCCTGGCAAAGACCGCAAACGTTCTTTTCTTCCATTTTCGTCAGCTCCAGAAAACGCAATGCCGCCCAAACCGCACCCAGCGCAGAACGGGCGCACACCGGCTCTCTGAAACGGAATGATCCATTCAGGGCAGGCGGCAGAGATTAATAGATTGTTATGCAGAAGAAACACGGCTCTTCGCAGAAAGGAGCTCGCAGCCGCAAGTATATTCCTTTGGCGATATATAAAAATTATTCGCCAGAAAAAATAATCATATACAGGCTCGTCCAAACGCAAGCTAGCCCAAGCGCAGGCTATTCCAAACCTCCGAAGACCTCCAATTCCAACAGCTCGTCTTCCGACAATCCCCCATCGAAGGAAACGCCGTAGGCGCGATGCTCCAGAAGGTCCGCTACCAAGGACCAGTTCTCGATGGCACGGGCGCGATCTAGGAAGTCATCCACATTGCCGGCATCCACAAGCCCCGCCCTCACGGCCCCGAGCACGATCTCTTCCGCATCGGCTTGGGCGAAGGCAGCATCTGCAAGCGCATCCATGTTCTGGCGGGCGTAGTCCAGTACATCCCGACCCCGCCTATCGGCGCTGCCATCCGCAGGATAAGATGCCAAGTACGCCATCGCCAGGCGCAATCGCGCAGCATCTGCCATCTTACCGAAGCCGAACAAGCTCACGAAAGGCTGGCTGGCGGCATCTTCCACGCAAGGCTGCGCAGAAACCCACATTGCGGGCCTGATACCGTAGAACTCCAGGAATACGTGACGGCCGAATTCGAAAACCCCGCCGTTTTCCCTCACGTTCGCTGCATACGATGCCTGGAAGCCGGGCGAGCGCAGATACCAGCAATGGGATGCTTTCATCTGCTCTTCGGTCAAAAGCTCGCGCACGGTTTCCACCGAAAGGCAGAACACCCGGTCAAGCGTGTCGGCACCGCCGGGAGTCCCATAGCGCGAGCTGTCGTAATTAACCACACGCGATACGCAGATATGGGCGCGTTCCTCGGACGTGAAGGATTCCAAGAACTCGCTGTTAAGCCAATCCCTCAAGCTGCAGCCTTCCCAGGTAGCATCGCCGATACGGTTGTGGAAGCGGATGCGGCGGATGCCCGTTTCCCCCTGCAGAACGTCGTGGGCAAGCAGCAGGAACCTGCCCGCTTCCCCATACACGGCATCCCATTCGACACCGCCCATCTGCACGCGGGAACCTACTTGGATGTCCGCTAAGTCCACGATTTCCTCCCGACCTCTCGCACGAGCGATCACATAGCATACGAAAGTCGATTATACGCAGCCTTAACGCTTATCAGGTAAAGACACTTTTCAACAATCGCGTCACCTCCGCATCATCAAGCGTTTACGCCGCATTGCCTGCCCCGCAAACCAGCTCAAGAACGCTGCCAGGGTGGACACGCCAGCCACCGCAATCAGCGCGGGTACGACCGGCGCCAGGAAGTCCCGGGTCTTGGCCAAACTACGCTTCGCCGTGGAAGCAAGCTGCCGCACGCCTTCCGTCGTCGCAGCGCCCGAAGCATCCGATCCGTCAGCGGAAACCTGAGAACCGGAATCATCTGCTCCATCGCCTTCCAGCTGACCGTTCCCGCCTGAAGCACCCTGATCACCTGGCCCGTCAGGCGATCCGCCCGAATCGTCTCCACCAGACGGTTCCCCTGCTTCTACCGGCTGGGCCTGGAAGCGAAATGCCATGGTTCCCGACTGGGCCGCTGCTTCATTCCCCAGGGAAGCAGGCAGGAAAAGCGTGAATTCCATATCTCGCGACTCCCCCGCCCCCAATTCGCCCAGCCGCAGCTTTTCCGAAGCGCATGCCTGTTGCAAATTCCCCTCGAACAGGGTCTTTGCACCCTGCTCGCTGGAAACGGATACCTTCAAGCGAGCCGAATCCCGCAAGGTTTCGGTGGCTTGTCCTTCGGGCGCGGAAACCCAGAACAGCATCTGAGCCGGCTTGCTTCCCGTGTTTCGCACTTCCACCTTCCCCGAGCGCTCGTCGCCGGGCACCATGGTGGCAAATTCCCCGAACAAACCGCCATCGGACACCGTAAAGCCCCCGTCCTGGCTATAGGACAACGAATAGGGCGTATCCCCGTTCCCCTGCCGGAACACCACTGCCTGCCCCTTGTATTCCTGGATGCGGATATCGCCCCATGGCGATGCAGCCCCATAATCGGGATCCATATGGCGCGCCTGCACCGCCTCGACGGTAAAGATATGCGAAAAAGATTCGGCATCCCCTTCGAACGCGTCCCGAACCGCTTCTTCCAGCACAACGCTCGACCCGCGATGAAGCACGGGTTTGTAATAGGCATACCCGTCCTGTGCGACCGCCCACAACCCGTCATCGAGCATGCCCGCATAATCGACGGAAACCACCCGGCCTTCCGCGCCCGACGGATCCTCCATGCGGTATTCCGCCTTGCAGCGGATGTAGCAGTCCGCACCCGTTTCCCTGATGAAGAAATGCAAGGGAACGCTCGACCCGGGCAGGAGCAGCTTGTTTTCGGGACGAAGGCAATCCACTTCCACCTTCACGGCATCCACCCCGAAGGATTGTTCCAGCTCCACCGAACTCAAACGCGCAGCATAGCTGGAAAAAACCACCAGGTTACCCAGGAGAAAGCACGACAAAAACACCTTCAGGGGCGCCCTGCAGAACCTCATCGCAAACGCCCCGCTTCCTTCCCTAAAATCCAAGGCATGAAAAGCAGCGCCGCATTGAACAGCACCAACACGCAGATCCAGGCCACCTTATTCGCGATGAACGCATCCAGCACCATTCCAGCGTAAGGCACGCATAGGACCGTTTTCCCCAACACGCGGTCGAAGGGCACCAAGGCTGGATCGGGCTGGCTGTTCGCATCCCCCTTCGTCATTATCTCCCGCGTATCGGAATCCACCAGAACCACCCTGTGGGTGACGGTCTTCCCATCTTCCGTATCGAAGGTGACGATATCGCCTTTTCCCAGTTCATCGGACCCTATACGCGTATTCACGTAGGCAAGGGAACCTACTCGCAACGCTGGCTCCATGGACCCGGACATCACCACGAAGGGCTTGAAGCCGAGGAAGCCCACGCCCACGACGGCAACCGCAAGCAATGCAGCAACAAGCAGCTCGATATCGATCACCCTTGAAACGAACTTCCCCACAATACCCACCTCCACAGAACAGGCCTTCAAGCTATTTGCGCCGATTCTATGCCGGAGATGAGGGGGTTCTGGAAATATGTCCACCTTACAGCCGAAATAAGCCTTCTGGACCGGGCACCTTACAGGGACTTTGACGGGATAGGTTACAATCTTACGCGCACGTAACCCTAATGATTGGCAGGTATACCATGACGAAAGAGATCTCGATCGCCTACTTGGGCCCCGAAGGAACCTACTCCGACGAAGCAGCACGCGTTTTCGCCAAGCGCTTGGGAGTTGATGCGACGTTCGTCCCCTGCCCTTCGTTCAACACCATCTTCGAATACGTCGACCGCGGCAAGGTAACCTACGGCGTAGTCGCTACGGAAAACTCGCTGGAAGGCCCCGTCACCAGCACGCTCGACAACTTCGCTTTCAACAGCGATGCCATCATCCTGGGCGAGCATGTGATGAACATCCATCACACCTTGCTGATGCAGCCGGGTGCCACCGCAGCGGATATCACCACTATCGCGTCCCACCCGCAGGGCCTTGGGCAGTGCCGCCGTTATATCAACGAGAAGTTCCCCGGGCGCGATACCATGACCACCCGCTCCACGGCCGAAAGCGCGCAACTTGCCGCAAACAACAAACACATTGCGGGAATCGCGAACGAATATGCCGCCCAGCTGCATGGAGCAGAGGTTGTCGACCGCGAAATCGAAGACCACTTCGGCAATCAGACCTGCTTCGCGCTCATCGCACGCCCCGGCACCAAGCCGGTGTTCACGGGCCAGCGCTACAAGACCTCCTTGGCGCTGTTCCTGCATGCAGACCGTGTCGGTTCGCTGCTGATGATCCTTTCGGAATTCGCCTACGCGAACATCAACCTGACCAAGATCCAGAGCCGCCCCACCAAGCAGGCATTGGGCGACTACATGTTCTTTGTGGATATCGAAGGATCCGTCTACGACCCCGACGTGCAAACCGCGCTCAGCTGCCTGCGCCTGAAGCTACGCAACGTGAAGGTACTAGGAAGCTACCCTATCGAAGAGCAGGACGAATAGACGGAATAAAAAACCAGGTATAAAACGCTATCGGCGGAAGGGAATCCCTTCCGCCGATTTTTATTTGCGCCCGAAAACCGTCTACTGATGGCTTATCGCTAGAAAACCAAGGAATTGCAGGCAATTCCCAACAAGGTATCTGCAAGGTCATTGCAGCAGATACGCAAGCCCAGCCCAGTACGATACTCGAACGCTCAACGGCATAAGACCTATGAGTGGGCGCGCCTCCGATCTTAGGAAAGGAGGTGGTTTCATGGAGCTGGCAATTTCGATTATCGAGCTTGTTTCGGCAACGCTCGGATTAATAACCGTTATTCTCACTCTATTGCCCGCCATGGGTGACGCAGTTAACGACATAAAGAGAGGCGCCGTAACCAGTAACATTACGGCGCCAAGTCTAACCCGGCGCGCCCACCTTCGACATAGGCTGCCGTTGGGCCTATTATACACGGTGTCGATGTAATGTGCAGGACGTTTTCCCACCTTACAAAAATATCGATCAAAGACATAGCTAGACAGAGACGTACACTAGAACGATGGCGTTTTCAATACGATTATTTCTGCAAGCATCGAATGGATTCATCAATGCATACTATAGTTTGTTAACACCGAGTCACGGCATTAAACAATTCGGCAACCCGGACTCATGCTCATGCCAAATTATCGTCCTGCTGATTCAGGATAATACCCCTGCTGATGGCTCGTAATACTCAGACTGGCACATATAGTTGAGCTTGGTCCACTCCTCAACCTTCACATCGCTTACACAGAACTGCTCGATCTGCTGCCTGCGCATGTTTCTATGATCTTCTGGACTCATAAACCCCCATCTGACGACTGAGGGGATTGTGGCATTGTTCTATGTAGGATTGCTAGACACAGTAATTATTTCGTTTTCTTATCACTCAAGCCTATCTGGAAATACAGCGTTGGCTGAAAGACGGCTCCAGCCGATAGAATCAGTTACGTTTGGAATGCAAGGAGGGCACATGACAGAAACGGATGCGACGACCGGAAGGAAGCCGGCCCTCTCCATCGACCAGCAAATCGGCCACCTGAAGGAGAAGGGTGTGAGGTTCGACCTCTGCAGCGAAGAGGATGCCGCGGATTATCTCGCGCACAGATGCAACTTCTTCAAGCTTGCCTCCTATCGCAAGCTCTTCTCCAAATACAATGGCGGGAAGCAAGAGGGGTGCTACATAGCGCTCGACTTCGCCCAGCTCCGCCTTCTCGCGTCACTCGATCAGCAGTTCCGCAGCGCGCTGCTTGCCATGACGCTCGATATAGAGCACTTTCAGAAGGTCGCGATATTAGGAAAGGCAACGAAGCTAGGGGAAGACGGATACGCGATAGTGTCGGACTACATGGCCTCGCTGAATCCCTCAGACAGGGATTACCGCCTACGCGAGCTCAGAATGAGCGCCCGCAGCCACTATAGCGCCGGCGTCTACGAGAAATACTCCGACAATATGCCAGTCTGGGCCTTCCTCGAGCTCACATCATTCGGCACTTTGATTGATTTCGTCCGTTTCAGCGCCAACCGTTGGGATGACAAGACGCTGCTCTCTTCGCATTACGACCTCAAAAACGTCAAATCCATCAGGAACTGCGCCGCCCACGGATCATGCATAATCAACTCCTTCGCTGAACGTGGAGGCTCCAAGGCCCGCATTGCCAAATCGGTTGCCAGGACTGCCACCGTCGCAAAGGTCTCAAAGGCAACGCGTTCGAAGTGGTTGAGTTGCCCGACAGTACAGCAAATCGCGACGGTTCTCGTGGTTTATTCGCGCATCGTGCCACCAGGGAAATCCAGAAACCGGACTGAATCCGAGCTCTACGAAATTTTCAGCAGGGTCGAGAGCAACACGTCGTTGCTGCCTTCGAACGGACCTGATTCCACCGTATGGGCGGCGTTCGGATTCATTAAATCATTGACAGCTGGCTTGGGACTGATAGAATCACTTTAGGTGTCAAAACCCTCGGGTTTTAGGGGCGGGATTGCGAAAGCGATTCTGCCCTATTTTTTATTTCGGTGATTCTCGGTAGCATCATTTGTGAAAAATAAGACAGCGACGACCAGACCCACCACATGAACAATACGCAAGACAAAAAAGTCATAAAGCAACATTTCATTCCGCAATTTTATCTGAAGAACTTTCTCTCAGATAAGAAAAGGATTTTTGCTTTCGAAGATAGAGTGCGATTTCTAAAGCGAATGTTGAAAACATTTGCACGAAGAAATATCTTCACGAGGTCGAACGAAAAGCGTCTGGCACAGGCGAAATACACATTACAGAAAACTATATCGAAGAACAATTAAGTGTCGTTGAGGGACGCTTAGCTCCCAAGTATCAGAAATACCTTGATTGTTGCTGTGCCAGAACCATGAATTGCGATCATGTGCCGATTGTTGGTGTAGAAGCTAGCCCCGGTCCGCCCGCCCGGC
>JBJEKU010000050.1:0-2625 GCA_051878795.1 Eggerthellaceae bacterium | reverse complement strand
TTGTCGTGCTTGGACTTGGAGGTGCAGCCATGAAGCAGACCGACTACCCAGAGCTCCCGCCTGTGGCGGACCTTGGCCCCGAGAACTACATCGTCGCCCTATACAAAGGACTTGGCTGGGACGGGGAATCCCTGCTCGACCCCACCAAGGTCACCATCAACCAGCAGCGATGGCTCGACGTCTGCAGGGAGTTCAACGAGCTCCCTATACCAGGCGTCACCGGGTACATATGGATGAACTCGGGGCCTTCGGCAGATGCGGACGTGCCCTACCGCGCCGTGCGCATCGAGACGGGCGCCTTCAATCGCAACGAACCGTCGCTTTCTGAGTCCGACAAGGCGTTCATTGAAGACACCGTTCGCTATCGCTATGACGTAGAAGGCCATACAGTCCATTTGGATGCTGACTTAAACGAGTCGAACGAATTCCTTCTGCAGCAAGCCTACGACTCCCAATCGCTGTCCCCCGAGGACTTTCTCCGCTCTCTGCGCGATGCCGTGGATATGAGCTGGGAGAACGGCGTATCGGCCGCCATCGACGACATCATCGAGCACGCGAACATCACTCCGTTCCCAGAGGGGCGTTACGAGGAAGCCCGCGACTACCTGATCGAGAACTATTCGTTCGAACCTCCTTACAGCCATTATTTCGACCAAGGCATGAAGGTCAACGTTTTGCTCGGCACCGAAGCCGAGAAGAATCTGGACTTCTCAAGCATCGGGGTCATGCGCGACGAGCTC
The DNA here is from genome assembly GCA_051878795.1 of Eggerthellaceae bacterium. GTDB lineage: Bacteria > Actinomycetota > Coriobacteriia > Coriobacteriales > Eggerthellaceae > W1P20-047. Next base: position 1,885 of record JBJEKU010000050.1, on the reverse strand, counting down.
ATCGTTTCGGGGCCGTTGGACGCCGACGTGCGGGACAACGCCCTCACCTGGCTCGTAGAACAGCAGGGCCACACGCTCACCGAGCTGAAGGACGCCACGGCCATCTACCAAAAATGGGGCTTCGACGCCGCGGAGATCACCCACGGCACATTCATCGCCTCCGTCGCAGAGGAGCTGAACGACTTCAGTCACATCATGGGCTCCGTCACGGTGCTCGCCGAGCTTTCCATTAACGATATGGCCAAGACGCTCGACCCAAGCGTCACGTTGACCATTCCGAAGGATGCAACCATCGGCATCTTCGCTCCCTGGGTGGGCGGCGGCAGCGCATTGGATATCCAGCTGGAAAAAGACCTCGTCATTCCTTTTGACAAGCGATTCGACATGCAGATCGAGGGCGCGGGCTGCCGCGAATACACCGTGAACAACGTATACGGACTCGTGGAAGAGGCGTGGAAGCGCCCGATCGACATCTCCAGTCCGATCCAAGACCGAGAAAAGCCGCTCGATGACCTCATGAAGGAAGCCAAGCAGAAGGCAGCGGAGAAGAACATCACCCACCGGCACAAGGAGCGCGGGCACAAGCCGCCCGAGCTGGGGCTGTAATTTAAAGGAGGCCTGTACATCATGAAGTACAACCTTGAAGTTGAGATCGACGACAAAGCTATCGAAGAAAGCGGATTGGATGTTGATACCTATATCCGTCAGGAAATGGGACGGGTGCAGGATTCTGGCATTCACCTTCTTCACGCCACAAATCAAGAGCAAGCAGCAGAGCAAAAGCCCCTGTATGTTCTGACGGAAACGATGGAAGATGAAGATGCCATCCGTGATTTCCGGATCATCGGCATCTCAGAAAACCGTGATTTGCTGCAACATGAATTGCAGCAGCTGGTTCAAAACGATGAGTACGGATTCTTTCAGAGGAACGGCTTCGAGGAACAAGAGGAAAACAGCGCGACCTCTGTGTATGAGTACGGTGGCGGTTTTGTTTCCTATGACATATCCGAAGTCCCTTACTTCGCGGAGCAGGATCTCGAACAGTCCCTCTCGCAAGGTCGTGCGCCGTTTATTACGGAATACTTGAGCGGCGTTGAATGGCAGATCGCCTACCAGGGAGAAAACAACCCCGTTGCAGCTTTCGTAGCAGAAAAGGGCAGCGACCATCATCTGATGGATATCGTTTTCGACGATTCCAGCGACGCCTATCAGCTCACCTATGGCGACGACGGCCATAGCCAGCTGTTCGAGACATTCTACGACGCTGTGGAACACGCAGATGACTACATTCATCAAGCTATGTATCTCGATGACGGGGATAAATGGCCCGTTCATGACCTGACAGGACATGAAGGTATCTACTTGCTCGGTGAGACCGAAGGAAAAGAAATCGTTGCTAACGCCTTCTGGTCGGAAGATTCACCCGGTTACGTGAACTTTGCTGTGTTCGAAAAAGGCCCCGACGGACTGTTTGAAGAGATCGACGGGGGCCTGTATAACGGCTATCTCACCATAGAAAGCTGCATCCAGGACCTTGCCGATACTTACGTGTCGCAGGAAGACCAGAACATCCAATTGCAAGCCGCTTGCAATTGGCAGGTTGAATCCTTAGAGGAATACCAAAATGCCCTGGAAGATGGGGCGCTTGATGGCGGAACCATATCCCTTTCCGATTTGACTCATTCAAACAAACACTTCGAACAAGATGCGATCGACAAGCCTTTGGAAGACCTGATGAATGAAGCAAAGGCCAAAGCAGCTGAGAAAAGCACCACACGTGAACAAAAGCAGCTCGGTCACAAGCCCCCTGAGCCGGGGCTCTAAGAAGCGCGCACTGTTACGCAAAGGAGATGAGTCGCCATGAGATACACGCTTGAAGTGAACA
>JBJEKU010000049.1:0-14949 GCA_051878795.1 Eggerthellaceae bacterium | reverse complement strand
AGGAATAATCTATTGCAGCTGAACAATACTTCCTGTATATATCGCTATATTCATTTTGGATTTCATCTGAATATTGTTTTTCGCTTCTATTGAAAGTGTCATCATTTTCTTATACAGCTCAGTAGCTACTTCCTGTTTGGATCTTACCTCTTGTTTGTAGATATCATCCAATAACGGCGAGACAATACTGAATCGCCTGTCATTTTCAAACAAACTATTAAATACACGAATTTTTGCAAGCTCAAACGGATCATCACAAGGCTCTTTTGGAAAGTCGAACTCCTGCCATCTCAGCAAAATATTAAACAATTGCTCGTATCGATAATCTCCTAGTTCGTTCTGCCGCTTTATCCGTTCTAGTATCTTGATACGATGCGCGTTATATAATGCAATCACAATATTTGCAACCGATGCGAAGACAGCAGCGACTACAGCTGATGTAAGAACCGTCGATATTTCCATAGTTCCCTCTTTTATAAGCGACATGATGCTAAAGTCACTGTAGCGGAAGGAATGACATTCTGTGATATTTAAGTCTAAATATCACAGAATGCATTAGATACTTTCCGCAAACAAACATGCTAAATCACCTTACAGAGAACTAACCCGGGAATTGCTTCATCTCCATCTGAGGAGATCGGGAAAGTAGCGACCAACATGACAGACTAGAAACCTATTCGCCGACTATGGCACCAGGACGATGGCATCTCGAAATCGCAATGAAACGAAATGAACAGGACTCGAACCAATGGAACCACCTCTTCTTGCGAAATCGAATAACATCCCATGCATGGAGGAGAAAATTGTTGAATAAGTTCTGCCATGTACTCCGACGAATACAGATAGGGCAGCCAACCGAATTACCTCCACCGGCCAGCCCTTCGCCGTGGTAGCCAGAGAGGGTTGGATAGGGGTGGAGTACCATCGGCAGATTGGTCGTCGACCGGAAGCACTGGCTCCTCGGCGAGCCAGACCCTAAAGAAAAGGCTGACCTAATGTGTGGCGATACAATTCATCATTCATGCCGAAAAACGACCTGAAAAGCGAAAGCATTATGAACATCTATTCATGAAACCTTTCCACCGTAATCTCAATGATGCTCTTATCGGTTCTTGCAATCAGTTTCTCAATAGATTGGATTTCAAGAAAGCACAAGAAACGCCTCATCTTCGCGGTTGCTGCAACAACCCTCTCCCTCGCAGGCCTCTTTGCAAACCTGCTCTTCACGGTCATCGCCCGAACGACAACCGACACGCATACCTTCATTGTCTCCCCCAATCCATCCTCCAATGAATTCATCAGGGAGATGGTAATGAATGCTTTCCTCTACTTCCCCTTCGGCCTATTCCTTCCCTATGCACTGGACCAAGCATTCGCCTTACTTGAAAGGCATGCGGCGGTCAGAAAGCATTCCACTACCCGCATCCCCATCCTCGTCACCATTGCAATATCCTTCCTGCTCTCAGCGACAATCGAGTCCTGGCAATACTATGCAGGCACCGGAACTGCCCAGCTCACCGATGTCATCTGCAACACCCTCGGAGCAGCGATCGGCACCCATTCCTTCGCGCTATTCTCACGCCTTCAAGGAACACATCGCCTGGGTGATGGAGTGAATTAGAACTGTCGCCTTGCGCATTGGCGTGGAGTTCTTCCAAACAACCCCCTTGCGAACCCATGGATTCGTTTCGTTTGCTATAGTGATTCATACTCTGTGTCTTTTTCTGGATGCTCTGTCACTTTGGATAGCAAAAGCTCGTTTTAGCGTTTTCGACAGCATTCCCGCCATGAGCCATCTGGGACAGACCCACTCATCATTGATCGAAATTTCCGCAATCACATGCGGCTATTGATATAGGAAGGCCTTATCATATGACACTTGTCGAACTGCTCCAACTTCTTAAGAAGTACCTCGTCCTCCTAATCGTCATCCCCTTGGTCTGCACGGCTGGAATGGCAGGCTATGCCTACAAGTTCATGCCCGACCAATACACGGCAAAGGTCTCCCTTTACGTGTTGGCCCAGCTGCGCACCAACACGGTGCAGCTGGATTCCAACGGCGAGATAATCCAACAAACCGGCCCCACCAGCAGCGACTTCTCTGCTGGCCAGACCCTCTCCAACGACGTCATCCCCCTGCTCACCAGCGCGCGCGTCAAGGCGGATACCGCAGCGACGCTCGGGCTCGACTCCCTTAACGCCTTTACCATCACCGCAAGCACCACCTCTGGTTCACGCCTGGTGGAGCTCACCGTCGAAGGCACCTCGCCCGAGCTCACCGCCCAGGTTGCCAACACCCTGGCAGAAACCACCAACAACGTCGCCTACGAGGCGATGGACGTCCAATGCGTTAGCGTGCTCAGCGAAGCGGCCGTACCCACCGTACCCACCGGCCCCGACCGGCTGAAGTACATCGGTATCGCCTTCGCAGGCGGCCTTTTCGCAGCGGTTGCCCTGATCCTGGTCCTGGACATGCTGAACACCCGCATCCGCAGCAGCAAGGAAGTGGAGGAGCTGCTGGACATCCCCACCATCGGACATTTCCCCGTCATCAAGGAGTAGTGCATCACCATGGCCGACAAGAAACAGGCAAAACGCCAGGTAATCGATAACGCCGCGAAGACGCTCCTCGCAAACATCCGCTTCTCCTCACCCGACAAGCCCATCCGTTCCATCGCCGTCACCAGCGCGGTTCCCGGCGAAGGCAAGACCACCACGGCCATCGAGCTAGGGCGCACCATCGCCGAATCGGGCAAGTCGGTCATCCTGGTGGAAACCGACATCCGCAAGCGCGGCCTCAGCGCGCGTCTGAGCACCGTCTGCCCCGCAGGCATGTTCGACGTCATGACCGGCAGCACCAAGCTGGAAGACGCTGTGGCGGAAACCTCCGACCCCGGCATGTTCCTGCTGGACGTGGAACCGGGCATCCCCAACCCCACCGACGTCATCGCATCGGAGAGCTTCAAGCAGCTGGTAAGCGACCTTTCCGCCCGCTACGACTACGTGATCTTCGACACTCCCCCGGTTGCCACCTTGGTGGATGCCGCCATCGTGGCATCCCTGGTGGATGCCACCATCCTGGTGGTGCGTATGAACTTCACTAAGCGCCAGGTGCTGCAAGACGCATACGAGCAGCTGCGTAAATCCGGCGCCAACGTCATCGGCACGGTCGCCAGCTGCGTAAAGGAAATCGGCTCCAGCTCGTACTACAAGTACTACAGCGGCTACAGCAAGGGAAATCCCGTCGCATCCGGTGATGCCGCCTCCAGGTTCTCGCTTGACAAGATCGAGCGCGCGGCAATTGCGGATGCCGCAAGCGCACCCAACCAGACCGCTGCCGGAGCAGAGCCTGCAGCCAGCGCGCAGGCTGATACTGCATCCCAGAGCATGGCAAGCGATAGCGCCGCAGAGGCATCCCCGACCCAGAACGATTCCGCAGGTTTGGACGATCAGAAGCCCGCCGACACCCAGGTCGACGCTGCCGACACAGCTGCGCAGGACGCACAGCAAGAAGGCGTAGCAACCGACGCCGACGGAAACAGCTCGAACGCAACCGCGCAGGAAGCCGATTCCGCCCCCGCAAATCAGCCCACCGATGACGCAGCCGACAATGCAACCCCGGCAGATGCAACCAGTGGCGAGCCTGCCCCCAAGGAAGAGACGGCGCAGGGTGCCGGCAAAGCAGCCGTCGTTGAGTCGTCCCCGGCAAGCAAGCCCAGGAAGCTGTTCTCTTCCTCAAGGAAAGATGACGATGACGACGCCCTACATGCAATGGCGCGTCATTCCAAGCCCGCCCACACCAAGAAGAAGCGCTAAACTCGCATCATGCGAGACATCCACTGCCACATACTCCCTGGCGTCGACGACGGCGCCCGCGACCTGGAAGAATCCTTGGATATGCTGCGCGCTGCCCAGGCGGCGGGCATCATGTCTATCGTCTGCACCCCGCATGTGCGCGACCCCTTCTTCGACTACCGGGGCATGCGCAGAGCCTTCCAGATACTCTGCGAGCACGCCGACGGATTCCCCCTGCAGATGGGCTGGGAGGTCAACCACGCGATGCTCATAGACTTAGGGTTCGAATGGGCAAAGCGCCTGTGCTTCCAGGGCAGCGACGAATTCCTGCTGGAGCTTTCCAGCCGCAGCTGCTCGCACCACTTCGCCGAATACGAGCGCACCATCTTCAGGCTGCAGAGCATGGGCTATCAGGTGATCATCGCCCACCCCGAACGCGTCTTCGCCATCCAGGAGAACATCTCCCTTGCACAGCGGCTCGTTCAGATGGGCTGCAAGCTGCAGGCATCTGGCGACTTCATTTCCGGAGGCAAAGGAACCGGCGCCCTCACGCCTGCAAAGAAGATACTCAAGAAAGGGCTGTACACCTACATCGCCAGCGACGCCCACTCCGCGAGCGGCTATAACGACTTCATGTGCGCCATGAAGAAATTCGACAAGTGCCTTCACGCATAAACGGCTCGATGCGGACGCAAGGAAACAGCCAGAACGCCCCCTCGGCTATATCTGCCCTCAGAGCAAATCATCATTGAACGCAAACAATTTATAATGGCAAAAAGCAGGCAACCCTTTCATCGACTTTTACCGCATCGTCGCCGGACAGGCTTAACACCCCTGCTCTCGCTTGAACCAGAGGCGTAGGGACCTCAAAAGCATTGCAAATCTGGACATTAATTGGACATATTCTGGAACTCAGTATATTATTACCGGATAAATGTCCAAAATAGAACGAAAGAATCCAGATGGACGAGAAGCTGAAAAGATACATCGCTGCCGGCGAGGGCTTAAACCTCGAGTTCAAACGTTGTGGCGGCAATCCAGAACGTGATGTCTTCGAAACGATATGCTCCTTCGCGAATAGGCAAGGCGGGTCAATTCTTCTTGGAGTCCTTGACGATGGAACGGTGTCAGGCGTTCCTCCAGCAGCCTTCACCTCCATCGAACGCAACATCGTCAATGTCGTAAATGACCCTAAGCAGTTCAACATTACCCCGTCACTCGAATTCGAAAAGCTTGAAGGGGAAGGAGGCGCTGTAGTCATCAGGGTTTGGGTCCCTATGGGTCCTGCCCTCTATTCGTACAAGGGAATTGTGTACGACAGAATCGCGGACGTCGATACGAAAATCAGGACAGAAGCCCAACAAGCTGCCATGATTATCAGAAAGCAAGGCTACTACACCGAAAAAACCGTGTATCCATGGGTAACAGAAGAAGACCTCGATTTCAGCTTGCTGGAAATAATCCGCAAGGAAGTGCGGACCGCTCGCGAACAGCATCCCTGGCTCTCCTTGAGCAACGATGAGCTGGTGAGAGCTGCGAGGCTCTATTCCCGTGACCCTGCAACCGGAAATTATGGGTTTAATTTAGCCGCAGTAATGCTCATCGGCAAACAGGAAACAATACTGGATGTCGCACCCGTTTATCGTACCGATGTTATCTTACGTCGAAGCGGCACCGACCGCTACGATGACCGACTTGTCTGCACGAAAAACTTGGTAGAAGCTTACGGTGAAATCTCATCGTTCTGCAGGAAGTGGCTGCCCGACTCCTTCGCCCTAGGTGAAAACGGCAACAGGCTTAACGTTCGGGATGTGATAATCCGCGAACTGGTAACAAACTCCCTTATCCATCGCGAGTACACCAGTCCGCACATTGCGAGGATCACTATCGATCCCGACGGAATCCGCACCCACAACGCCAGTCGTGCCCTGTTTGCAGGGCCTGTCACACCAGACAACCTCGACCCAACACCGAAGAACCCCATCATCGCAAACATTTTCACTCAAATGGGCCGATCAGAGGAACTTGGGAGCGGCGTCAGAAATCTGTACAAATGTTCTAAGCTCTTCACCGGCCTCTCACCCCAAATAGAAGACGGTGACTTCTTCGATGCGTTCGTCCCAATTCCGCCCCTTACCCCAGGAAGCACAACCGCAAACAACGCACTCGAATCCCATGATGACAAGGCAAGGCCAAAGAAGGCCTTCTCGGAGGTAGAGGCCGTTGTCGATCGCCTTCTGAAAGATCACGGAGAAATCGCGGCATCAGAAGTATCGGCGGAAGTAAGATCTATCGGGGAGAGAATGGTCAGGAGATACCTCGCGAAGATGGTAGATGAAGGCACCTTATCTACCGAAAGAAGGGGTAGGTCAACCGTGTACTGGAGACCAAAATGAACCATGTTCCAGGAACGCCCACCAACTAGAACAGTCAATAATATTCAAATCAAAGCCCCACCTGGCGATACGGTACAATAACGCGGTCACACCCCCAACCGAAAGGAGCCCGCATGAAGGCGAAGATGGTCCACGAGTGCATCCACGTGCTCGACCTGGAAAAGTCCCTGGAATTCTACGAGAAGGCACTGGGTCTGACCGTGCAGCACCGCATGGGTCCCGATGACGGTTCCTGGGAAAACGTATACATCGGCAACGACGAAACCCACTTCCAGCTGGAACTGACCTGGAACAAGGGCCGCACCGAACCCTACAACAATGGTGGCCGCGACACGCATCTGGCCTTCGAGGTGGACGATATCGACGCATTCCGTGCCCGCCACGAGGAAATGGACTGCATCTGCTTCGTCAACCAGCGCATGGGCATCTACTTCATCGAAGATCCCGATGGCTGCTGGCTGGAGATTTTGCCCGCGAAGTAGCTGCCCCACCAACGTTTTTCAGTCAGCGATTCCGCTTCGGAAGTTTCAATCCCCGATTGTGCATTCCGTGCTGCGGGCAGGCCACTCCCTCGCGGAAGGCTTGCCCGCAGTTCTGCTTTGCCCGAATAATCACCTTAGGACATGCCCATCTGCGATTCTTCCCCATGAAGGAGACCAGCATGCAAACCCAATATCTTTCCCAGCTGAAAGCAGTCGTATACGGTGCCGCTGTGGGCGACGCCCTGGGCGTTCCCTTCGAATTCCTGCATCGCGATACCTTCGTATGCGAGGGCATGTGCGGCGGCGGCTTCCACAACATGCCGCTAGGCACCTTCTCGGACGACACTTCCCTGCTGTTGGCTACCTGCGACAGCATCCGTAAGACCAAGCGCATTGACACCGACGACATGCGCGCTAGGTTCCGCCTGTGGTGCTACGAGGGCGCCTATTCTGCCGACGGCAAGGTCTTCGACGTGGGAAATGCAACTATTTCCGCGCTCGACCAGGGCTTCGGCTGCTCGCACGAGAAGTCGAACGGCAACGGATCGCTCATGCGCATCGCACCGCTCGCCATCACCGACGCAAGCGACGATCAGATCCGAAGCGTTTCCGCCATCACCCACGCGCATCCTATCTCCACCGAATCCTGCGTCGCGTTCGTGCACATCCTGCGCAAGGTACTCAGCGGCATTCCCCTGCAAAGCGCCATCGAGCAGAGTATCCCCGAAGACCCGCATTTCGCCTTCATGGGAAGCATCGACCAGTTGGAGCGCGACGGCGTCCGCTCGGGCGGCTTCGTGCTGCACACCTTGGAAGCGGCACTCTGGTGCGCACTCGGCACCAGCAGCTACCGCGACTGCGTCCTTGCTGCCGTCAACCTAGGCAGCGACACCGATACCACCGCATGCGTTGCGGGCGCACTCGCAGGTGCCATCTACGGCTACGACGCCATTCCATCCGAATGGGTCGAGCAACTTCGCGGAAAGCAGGTCATCGACTCCTGCCTGTTCTAGCCAAAAACTCCAGTGCGCTGTTATTCGCACCCGCTTCGCAGCATATGACGCACGGTCGCGAATCCCTTCCATAGGTTTTTCCAAGAAACCCCTTGCTCGTCACGCTGCGTCATGCCGTAAAACCGCAGCTAGAAGGAGGTGCAAAGCCATGGACCGAACCCAATACCCGCCGGCTTACTTGCCCGCACTGCCATACCAAGGACTGGTGCGTAGAACGCTGGCACGCTGAAAGGCTTTCCGTCCGCCCTGGAAAATGCCTGAGCAAAGGCAAGATGGAATAGCGGCACCAATCGCATGCTGAAGCAGCAAACCGGCTGGCTGGCTCATTACCAACTGGCCGGTTTCTTTGCAACCTCGCACTCCAACTTTACCAAGGTGAATCAGAGTACGGATCCAAGCAATATCGTTTTCTGGATACCCTCATTACATTATGTGAGCTTCAGTCAACGGCACAGACGCAATAGCAGTAAATGTGTTACATTGTCTTACATATTGAAGGAGGTTCAAATGACAACCGCAACCATGACCATACGGTTGGACAAAAAGGAAAAGGCCCTTATCTCCAACTATGCCGCGGCATTCGGCACCTCCGTCTCCGAGTTCATGCGCAAGGCAGCACTCGAACGCATCGAAGACGAGCTCGACCTCAAGGCCTGGGAAGAAGCGAAAGCCGAATTCGATGCCGATCCGGTCACCATTTCCGCTGCAGAGATGGCAAAGAAGTACCTCTAGCATGTGGCGATTGGAATTCTCCAAGCGGGCCGACAAGCAGCTGTCGAAAATGGACCCCGGTGTCAGACGTGTGATCATTGCCTGGCTGCTGAAGAACATCGACGGTTGCTCTGACCCCAGGGCCCACGGAAAAGGATTGGCTGCTAATCTATCGGGCAAATGGCGATACCGAATAGGAGATTACCGCGTGCTCTGCGAAATCAGGGATGAAAACCTTGTCGTCCTGGCAATCGAGATTGGCCACAGACGCGACATCTACGGCTAGCATGATATTCTTCCCAAACGCGCAAACCGGCCGGCTGGCTCATTGCCAACTGGCCGGTTCTTGTTGCGGTTGCTAACTACTTCTCAATGGGTCCCGTATACAGGTTGAATCCGCCGATATTCTTCACCTGTGTGTAGCCCTGCTTCTTCAGGAAGGCCACTGCCTTGCCGCTGCGCGCACCGCTTAGGCAATGCACGAACAAGGGCGTATTCTTGTCGGGGATGCGTTCCAGAACAACAGGAACGGTGTTGAGTGGGATATTCATACTGCCGGGAATATGTCCGTCAGCATATTCTTCTGCGGTACGCACATCCAGCAGCACCGCGCCTTCGGTGCTTTCGAATTCCTTCACGCCGGCATTGATATCGGCGCTTCCTGACATATTGATCAAAGCCATAGTCTTCTCCTATCAGGTCGTTTTCCCTCGTAGTCGATATGTTAGCCCAACACAACCATTTATCCGTATCCAACAGGTTGATTGCTGATAAACAGTTACCATATCAAGTCAGCCCACAACCCAAACCCGCTTTCCAAAAGTCCATTCCACCTTTCATCGCGCTCCTGAACTAAAGCCTCGGACTGTTCCCCATAGCGAAGGGGCGCAATCCATGTCTCATCAACAAGGAAAGTCCCCGCTTGCCTGCTTTTCTAAAAGAATCTGAACTTTCTAAAAGTTTAGAAAGTTTCTAAAAGTTTATAACGACAGCACGCAACGAAAGGCCTCTCATCTCCTACTCGGAAATGAGAGGCCTCGCTTATTCCGGCCAACCTGCACAAGCCCCCTATACCAACCTGTTGATAGGTGCGGTACGCTTTGGAGGGTGCAAGCGCTGGCTGAAAAGCTCGTGCCAGTTGCAGAAGCAGTACACGCTGCCCGACCCCCGCAGGGTAAAGCGCGCTTCCGCCAGCTGTTCGGGATAGAGCTTCTTCAGCTGCACGCGGTCGCTGGTCACGTACGCGATGAAGCTGATGAAGTGGTCCTTGCTCATGGGGTGGTCCACCGTCACGTACACTTCCCCATCAGCCACCTCGCACGACATCGCGTGCGAGTCCGCAGCTTCTTCCGCCTCCAACGCCGGTAAGCTTACTCCGCAGCAGCTGATAGACGCATTACCGCTGGCGAACAGCACATTCCCGCAGATAGGACACACGTAAAAGCAGCTGCGCGCCATGTTGGCGGCCTTGTTGGCGTTCACCACACGGTCGCCCGCCAGAAGCTCTGCAAGCGAAACCCCCAGCGCCCTCGCCAAAGGGTCCAGCAAGGTGATATCCGGCAGCCCGCGCCCAGTTTCCCACTTCGATACGGCCTTGTCGGTCACCCCGATTGCCTGCGCCAGGTCCTTCTGGGTCAGCTGCGCCATTTCGCGCAAGCGGCGGATGGATTCGCCGCAGATGTATTCGCCCATGATTGCTCCTTTTAACGTCGTTCCACAAGTCAGGATATCCATGGGTCCATTGTGCAGGCGCACCCCGCACAGAACAACCTACGCATGGTAGAGCGCTATTACACTATCCGACCAGCACCTTTTCGCGGATCACTTCGATCACAGGAGCATCGGCGGGCAGCCAATCGACCGAATCCAGGGTTTCCACCGTCAGCCATTTAGCGGCACTATGCTCGAGCAGCTTCAGATTGCCTTCCTCAACATGGCAGGCGAAGCAATGCATGATCAGGTGGAACTTCGGATAGTCGTATTCCACGGTGATCAAGAAGTCATCCACAGCCACGGTGGCTTCCAGCTCCTCGTGGATTTCGCGGACCAGCGCCTGCTCGGGCGTTTCACCCGGCTCCATCTTGCCGCCAGGGAATTCCCATCCGCCGGCGAAGTCGCCATACCCGCGCTGAGTTGCCAGGATGGCGTCTCCCTGCTTGATAACCGCCGCTACTACCTCGATAGTCTTCATAACCACTTCCACTCCCTAAGAACGCTACAAGCACCCATGAGCCCGATTAATTCCCCGTCCCATCTTATCCCCCAGCTGGCACCTGCGGATAGATCTCCAACAAAGAGACGTGCCCGCGATGGAGCTAAACCACATCCAATCACAAATCGAATCAAGATTCCGCGCGAGAAATGTCACTAATCTGGTATACCAATCACAGCACAACGATACGAGCACATCGTTCTCAAACAGAAGGACTATCATGCTGGAAACCGAACTGACCCTGCGTGCACTGGAAATCGCAACCCAAGCCCATACCGGGCAAACAGACAAGGCCGGCCAGCCCTACATCGGTCATCCCGTCCACCTAGCCGAGCAGATGGAAACCGAAGATCAAACCGTCGTCGCCCTGCTCCACGATGTAGTGGAAGATTCCAACTGGACGCTCGACGACCTAGCAAAAGAAGGCTTCACCGGCGAGCAGGTTGAAGCCGTCGCAGCTCTCACCCATGACCCTGGCGTCACCTATTTCGAATACATCCGCTCTATCAGGCAGGATCCGCTGGCAACCGCCGTGAAGATTGCCGACCTGCGTCACAACTCCGACTTATCGCGCATCCCCAACCCCACTCACAAAGACACGATGCGCCTGCAGAAATACGCCCAAGCCTTGGAAATGCTGGAAGCAGAATAAAGGGTTGATCGAAGCATGAAACAGACCCATTAGGGACAGTGCGGAGGCATGGGGACCTGATACTTAAACGCATTCTATTTCCCCCATCGCGGCAGATAAGCCAACATCGAAAAGCCAGCACACGAAGAATCTATCGCGATAGCCAAGCTCCCGCCCGGACCATCCTTCAGCAGGACCTATGCATACATAAACGGCGGAGTTCGAAGACAGCCTCCAATCCCCGCCGCTCTTTCCAAGCTCCAAAAGCCTACAACCGGGTCACACCCAATCGCTCGAACAGCTGCATTTCCTTCGAGCCAGCATCTGATTCCTCTCTCAGGCTTTTCAGGCTCACACCATGGCTCAGGCTTTTCTGAAGATAGAACGCTGCTCCATTTAACACAGCAGAAATCGCCGGAACCCGCTGATTCTGAGTTGGGTTAATCCGTGCGCAACCGCAAGAATGGAGCATCTTCACAACACGGACAGGATGGCTAAGCCCGTGGATGATCTTCAAACTTGCACGCTTTTCATCGCTCACTTTATGACCCATATTGCCTTTGGACATCACATAACCCAAAAGCACATCGGTCAAAGAAGCGTCAAACGCCCCACACCAAGGAACATCCCGCTTCAGGCCAAGATTCCTCTTGCACATGAGAGTCAATGCCATCGCCAGGGGTTTCATTCCTGTTGATTCCGCAAGCTGCTCGAATCCTTCCTCCCAAAGAACTTCATCTAGCTCGTTCTCAACATAGAACATCCAATCAAGAACCTGGCGCAACCCGATACCCACACTCAGGTGCTGTCGTACATGCGCAAGCAATACTAAGCCGTTTTCAAGCACGGGAAGCATGGGCACCTCGAAACCGCCAACTTCAACCACCTGCACATGTTCCAATGCCTCGAAAATTACTTTGTCCAGGTATTCATCCTGCACTCCATACTGTCCGGTGCTGAACCTATGATGGAGTTCTACCTCGGGACATCCTTCCTTCGTGAAGCAAACATGCCTGGGATCCTTCTCACAAGGCGGCAATTCGCTCCAGCCATTCTCCAGGATCGTCTGCACCGCAGAAGCAAATTCTTCGGGTCGCACAATCAGGTCGATATCACCCAAGTAGCGACGTTCGGGCTCGGGATAGTACATCGCAGCAGCCGCACCCTTCAGAACGGCAACCGCAACACCGCTTTCCCTCAATAGCCCCAGCACCTCGTCCTGGCACATCATCACCCGGAACCAGGTATTCAGCACCGCACCCACTTCTTTCAGGCACTCTTCCGCATCTCGATCTGGTAAGCCTGCTTCCAGCAGTGAATCAACAATCGAGGCAAGGACGGTCTGGCTCGATAACTCATCCAAGACGGCAGGAGCAAGCTCCGAAGACAAAGCAGGCAATGCTGTGCCCTTGTTCCACGCAGCTATTGCTTCAACCGCATATCGTTCCGCATCAGAAAGGCTCATCGTCACCTCCAGAGAATCCAGGACCCCGGTCCTAAGGTCCACTATGCCGTCTACGCTCTCCCAAAGCATCTATTCGGCGATGCCCGCCTTCAGAAGCTGCTCGCAAACCCTCCTTACGTCACACAGCGCCTTCTCGGAGCTCACCTCGTATTCGCTGGTCAAACGCGCAGCAAGCTCCTCTTCGGTGGCGCCCTTCCGCAAACTCTCCCACAAGAACGCCGCGCTCTCGTTCAGCTTCAGCATCCCGTTAAACGACTTCGCCGCCGCTCCCGTTGCAACTGCGACATACGAATTCCCCACGCGCCTCATCACAAAATCCGGTTTTATCTTCATTGGAAAGCCCCTTCGCTTACTTGTTCGCATTATTCGGCAAGCAGACGTACAATCTACCCACCGTTGTTTCCTCAACGTATCATAGCCCATGCCCCTTACCAAATCGTAAGGGGCATGCGGCTGCAGCAGAAACCCAGAACTACTAACCGCAAAACCACCAATCACCTTCGGTTTAAGCGCAGAAAAGGAGCCTCTTTGTTCTCGATAACGCTCGCAGGAGTCCCTATTGCAGTGAATGCCCGTCATACTTGCATGAAACAGCTCTGTGCGGACTTCTTGACAGATATCCCAACAAACGAGTGCGCCTTCCACGTCAGCGCAAGCGTAGAAGAAGTGCAGGCAATCGTCGAAGAAATCGTCCAAGCCGAAGCCCAAGACGAAAACCGCCCGATAACCCAAACCCTTACACCTGGATATTCGGAAGCGATAGCCTTGCACACCAAGATCTGCGAACAGCTGCTGGCGTATAACATCCTTTTCTTGCATGCCGCAGCAATAGAATACGAAGGACGTGCCTACGCCTTCTGCGCCCCAAGCGGAACCGGCAAGTTGACTCACGTGAGGCTTTGGTGCGACCAGCTGCGTTCGAAGGTTCGAGTGATTAATGGGGACAAGCCGCTGCTTCGCTATGAAAACGGCGGCTTCACGGTGTACGGTTCCCCCATGAAAGGCACGGAGGGATGGGGGCAGAATATCTCGGCCCCGCTCGAAGCCATCTGCTTCATCTATCGGGCACCTAAAGACAAATTGGAACCACTAAACGACGAAACAGAGATCCTTGGGCGCCTGGGAAACCAGCTGATAGTGGCACGCAAGCCTGAAAGTGCCATGATGCAACTCAATCTTCTCGACCGTCTCCTCGACACAACCCAGTTTTTCCTGCTCCGCTGCACGCCAAAACCATCGGCATTTTTCGAAGCTTTCAAAATGACGAGGCGATAGCACCATGGCGAAGCAACCCAATCAGATCTTCATCACGCAATCAGACGCTCGCATGGTCATATCCGATACAACGACCAAACCCTTTCATAGCAATGCCCAAAGCCCGGATGATTTCTACACTCCATTTGCTAGTACATCAAAAACCATCGAAGAAGTCCTAAGCACAGAAGGCTACTATCTTGGACTACCGAACGGCAATTCCATGTGGCCGCTCTTGCGCCACCAGAAAGATCAGTTCCTTGTCGTACCTCTTACGGAACCATTGAAGAAAAACGATATCGCCCTCTTCCGAATAGGAGAAAAACATATCCTTCATCGCGTAGTGGGTTTCTACGACGGCGGTTATGTCATGCGTGGGGACAATTGTATCAACTGCGAATATATCCCCCATCAGCAGGTTCTCGGATCATGTGCCGATTGTTGGTGTAGAAGCTAGCCCCAGTCCGCCCGCTGGGCGACACAGGGCAAAGGGAAACGGCTGCCGCCCTTAGAATCGTTATCGACCAAAATAAGCTTCTAGAGTAAGGCGGCAACCGCAATGAACACTTTAACCGAAATCTCCCTCGCCCTGCCCGAGATGCCCAGATTCGACGACGGGATGGTCGATATGAGGGAGCTCATAAGGACCATGGCCGAATCGCTCGTCAACGAGATCATGAGCGCCCAGGCCGACATCATGTGCGAGGAGCAGGGGAACGCCCGCAACGGCTACAGGGAACGCACGCTCATAACCAGCGTCGGCCCCATCAGCATGAGGATCCCCAAGGTCAGGATGGGGAGCTATTTCCCCGACGGCCTGATCGAGCGTTACAGCCGCACCGACCGTGCCGTGATAGGAGCCGTGTCCGAGATGGTCGCCAAGGGCGTCTCCACGCGCAAGGTGGAGCGCATCGCCTCCCGGATGGGGATCCCGCAGATGAGCGCATCCCAGGTCTCCAGGATATGCGCATCGCTCGACGATACCGTATC
>JBJEKU010000048.1:0-15151 GCA_051878795.1 Eggerthellaceae bacterium | reverse complement strand
CGTTCATTGTGATTCAGGTAGTAGTTGTCATCCGTCGCCGATTGCAGCACGGCGGTATCCACCTTGGTCCCGGGAATGCTCAACCAAGCATAGATTTCAGGATTTTCCTTCTGAAGGGCGTCGAAATCTATAGGGTTTTTTACCTTGGGGGTTTCTTCCTGCGCGCTTTCTCCCGCATCCGCAGCAGCGACTTCCTGAGAGGTGATGTGATCGGTACCGCTTTTTTGCCACAGCAGATATCCAGCGCCCCCAACGGCCCCGCACAGAAAGACGATGAGCAGAACCGCCAAGGGCAGCACGCCGCTCTTGCGAGCGGATGCTGGGGAAGATTCCCCGGCAATAGCCCCCTCTTGACAATCTCCATCCCCCACAGCCCCGTCCAGCGCAGATTCCGCGAGTGCCGTCGCCTCCCCTTGGGAACCCCCATCCCCAGCGGCTTCATCCAAACCAGGATCTGGCACCCCCTCGTGTGGGGACGATGCAGCGACAACGCCCGCGTCCGCATCCTTGGCAGCAACCTGCACGCCATCTTCCCTTTTCGTCCCGTCATCAAAGGACATGCGATACCCGCCTTCTGCTAACTCCCTCTAACAGAAAAGGAACCCACCGAAGCGGGTTTCCTTTTCTTCAACTTCGACTGATTCCCATTCACCAGATGGAATCCGGCCCGCTGGTAGCACGGATTATTCGGAAAGCCTCTTGCGAAGGGCGAAGGCGGTCGCACCGGCACCGGCAGCCATAGCCACGGTCACACAGGCAACAGCACCCATACCCGCGCCAGTCTGGGGGGACTTGGAACCGGAGTCCACCTTCACACCGGTTGCGGTAACGCCGCCCTGGCCATTGGCGGGAGCGATTACCTCATCAACAACAAGGGAGATGGTGCAGGCCTTGGTTACTTCAAGGGTGATGGTGCCATCGGGCTCGACGACTGCTTCCTTCACTTCGGTGGTGCCGTCATCGTACTGGATGTACATGGTCACCGTCTTGCCCGCATACTGAGCACCCACATTGAAAGTGAGGGTAAGCTTGTCGAATTCGACCCCTTCGTCGCCCCATACATGGAAGGTGGCCAGCACATTTGCACCTTCAGGAACATTGGAGGCAGCATCGTTTACAGGATCGACATGGATGAAACCGTCGCCGAACACGGTACCGCCGGAAACGGTGAGGGCGATACCGTTGGGATCGGTTGCAGTGGTACCCGAAGGGCTGTTGTACTGAGCGGCAAATGCCATAGTGGGAAGGCCCATGGAGATTGCCATCGCAGTTGCGAGCGCCAGGACTTTCTTCTTCATTCCAACCTCTTTCTTCATGCAGGCGGAAAAACCCGCAGTACGCCATCAAACAAACATGGTGTTGTAATTCTATCGCATTGAAGCCCTTTTTCCATGCGAAATGGGCGGAAGGCCCCATTTCCGCAATCCGCAACACTGCGATGTTCTGTGAATGCGCAAATAGCGTATGCGGATCCGACGCTGGAAGCGCCACCGCAAAACAAGAAGAATTCTCGGGGGAATGAATAGGGGAAAACCCGCCTGCTCAGCGGACCTTCCTCCCCGTCGCTGCCTCGAAATGGTATTTCACGATTCCCAGGTCGACTTTCGAATAAAAGCCGTGGCCGCAAACCTGGGCAGCCGGCTCGCCATCAACCAGGCTGAACACGAATTTCTGCTGGTTCATCGCCGTCGGAGCAAGCTGCGCGGCATACAAGCCCTCCATGAACCAATCGGGAATGGGATCTTCCAGGTCGGTCAGCTGCGAGAGGGTTTTCACCCTGTGCTTGAAGCCCTGGTTGGCACCATAGCCGACCGCGATCAGGCACACCTCCTTCTGTCCGCGTGCAACCTTTGCGGCGCTCCTTCCGTGGGACAGAGCCACCCAACAGGTGTTGAGGCCCATCTCCTGGGCAAGCAGGACCAGATGCTCACCCCAGTACCCGCACGCCTCATCCAGGCTATCGCCTTTCGGACCCACGAGCGAGATATAGTTCTTCACACCGGAGAACTTCCCATACCTCGCCATCCTGGAAGCAAAGCACATGGGCTCGTTGAGCATCAGTTGGATGGAAAGGCCGCTTTTTGCATTCACTTCCTCGACAGCCTTGCGAAGCTTTCTTTCCGCATCGGAAGAAATCGGCTTATCCAGATACTTTCGAACGCTATGCCGCTGTTCCATTACTTCGAATACATCCATTGGGAACCCTTCCTATCGACCGCTGAAACGACCTGATCGAGATTGCTCGACTGCCACCCTAGACCCAGTTGGAAACCACACCGGCAGTTAGCCCCGCAGGGGGAACTGCCCGGTCTCGTCGCCTGCCGTTTTCAGCACCTCAGAACACCCCGGCGATCCGATTTACAGAGCCAGGCAAAGCATCCGGACGGCCTTCTTTGCACTATCCGCATCTTCATGCCCTCGCCTTCGCATCCATGATGAGCATCTGTAATCGATTCTCCACGTTTGCGTGCGCAACGTCGGGGTCGTAATCAAGCGGTAAGATACAGGCGTCCGGATACAACTCCTTCAGCTTCTTGACGATGCCCCTGCCCACGATATGGTTCGGCAGGCAGCCGAAGGGCTGCAGGATGATAAACGACCTGCATCCCTCTTGGGCATGATGCAGCACCTCTGCGGGAATGAGCACACCCTCTCCCGCGTCGAAGGTGTGGTGGATGATCGGGTCGCTCGCCTTGACGATATCCTGTATGCGCGGCGCGGGGCTGTACAGCGGATGGGCGCTTGCGATGGCATCTGCCGTATCGTGTGCCAGGTTGAAGATGTTGTTCTCGACGCGAAAGAGCGCCTTATAACCGATCGGCTTGTCCAGCTTGTATTCCTTGACCTGGGTATCCTTGTAGAAATACGACTTCCTGATAACATCGGTCATGCGGGCCTCGATAACCTCCATGCCGTTGTCTTCCAGGTACTTCTCGATATCGTGATTCGAGCCGGGATGGAAATTGAGCAGGTATTCCCCCACGATAAGCACGCGGGGCCTGGGATTGCCGCGGTCGTAGTCCACCTGGCACATCAGATCGATTGCTTTCGCGAAACCCTTCTTCATGCCGGAAATACCATGCTCGCGCAAGCCATCCATCGTCAGCTGCAAGCCCTCGTCGAAGGCTTCCTGGGTGCTCCCCGGAACTGATTCGTAGGGCCGGATCTTGCGCAGCAGTTCTTCGAGCGCATCAATCATAGGGAGCCCGAAGGCGATGCGCAAGGCAGTGAGCAGGCTCATCTTGAAGCCTGGATGAACATTATGGAAGTCCGCGTCGTCGTTGGTGATGATGGGAACCTGGGGAAAGCCTGCATCGTCGAGCGCCTTGCGCAATAGGGCGGTGTAATGGGTCAGGCGGCAGTCTCCCAAATATTTGCCCATGCCGATTGCCACCTTATCGGGGTCCCAATCACCGCTCTTGAGCGCGGCGAGTGCCTCTCCGATGACTATCTGGCAGGGGAAGCAGATGTCATTATGCACGTACTGCTTTCCCAGGCGGATCGCCTCTTCCCTACCCACGGGCAGGCTCACCGCATCAACGTTCTGGGAAGAGAAAGCGGTGCTCATGAGCATGCTGAAGGCATGCGAGGTATTGGGCACGAGGATGGTCTTCTCGTTTCCTCCCCCACGCCGCATGTCCTTCGAGAACTTCGAATGGTACGGATCTTCCAGGGGCTTGGCTTCCAGGGACCTCCCGGTTTTCCTGCGGGTTTCCACGGTATCGACAAAGCTGCGGATGCGCATCCTCAAAGGACCCGAGATATCGCTCTCATCCACCTTCAGAATCAAAGGCGCCTTCCCGCTTATCTTATCCATGATGCGCACGATCTCGTCGGAAAGGTAGGCGTCGTGCCCGCAGTTGAAGTTCACGATCTGGGCATATTCCAGATAGGGGCTCCTCGCCGCCACCATGGCGGTGGAAAGCATCCTGGCATGGAAGTTGTTCACCGCATCCAGAAGGCTGTTGGAAAGATCCTCGGTGGCGATCTGGGGTATGGAATCTGCAGTCAGAACCGCAACACCCTGCTCTGCGAAGATCTGCGGGATATCATGGTTGACTAAGTCGTCATTCTGATAGGGCCTGCTCGCGATAATGACCGCGTAACCCCCGCTCGCCTGGACTTCCTCCATCACCTGCACGCCACGGGACTGCAAGCCCGCACGGAAAGAGCGCTGGGCGTTGTCCGCCTGCTCGAGCGCCTGGCGAACAAGCGGAGCTTCGATGCCGAAGGTCTCGCGCATCCAGGCAGTCAGCTGACGGTCCCTGTCCTTCAGGGTGTACCAATGCCAGAGCGGCGCATCGAAGGGCACGCCCCATTTCTCTTGGGGATTATCGGAATTGGCAACGACCAGGGGGAATCCCTTCACGATGGCGCATTTGCTTTCCGCGGTGGACATGGCACCTTCGCTTTCCACCACAGTGATCACCGGCATGAAGATGCGGTCGACCCCCGAACGGACCAGGCTTCTGATATGCCCATGCACCAGCTTTGCGGGGAAGCATTCGGTGTCGCTGGTCACCGCATGAAGGCCCTCTTCGTACAGCTCCCGGGTGCTCGATGGGCTCAGCTTCACCTGGAAACCCAAGGACTTCCAGAAGGTGGTCCAAAAGGGTGCATAGTCCCAAAACGCCAGCACGCGCGGCAAGCCGATCACGGTGCCCCTGTCGGGACAGAGCTGCGAATAAGGGTAATCGTCGAAGAGCATCTTCTTGCGCTCTTCGAACAGGTTGGGAACCGCCCCCATCTTGCTGACGGTCTCTTTCAGCTGTTGGCGGACGGAGCCATCTGCCGGATCGCCCACGATCTCGCCTTTCGGGCAGCGGTTACCGGTCACGAACACCCCGCCATTGGAAAAGGCGATCTTCGTACGATTGCAGTGATTCGCGCAGAAGGGGCAGGTCAGGTTCGATTCGCGGGTGTATTCCAAGCGGGCAAGGCCATCGAAGCCGATGAAGCTGCTTTCGGGGAGCCTGCCCCGGCAATCCCTCCCCTGCTCCATGTGCTCCCTCGCAAGCATCGCCGCGCCGATCGCCCCCATCAGACCCGGGTAGGGCGCCCTGGTCATTTCCTTGCCGACATATTCCTCGAACGCCCGCAACACGGCGTTGTTGGCAAAGGTTCCGCCCTGCACCATGATTCGATCACCCAAGCGGTCCAGATTGCCCAAGCGGATAACCTTGGTGAACACGTTCTCGACAATCGAGCGGCACAATCCCGCCATGATGTCATCGGGGGTCTTCCCCTTCTTCTGCTCGGACACCACGCTGGAATTCATGAAGACGGTGCAACGGCTTCCCAATTTCGCCGGGGAAGTGCTCTGGAATGCCCGGTCGGCAATCTCGCGCACGGGAATGCCCAGGTTGGAAGCGAAGTTCTCCAAAAAGCTGCCGCAACCCGAAGAGCAGGCCTCGTTGACCAGGATATCGGTCACCACACCGTCGTTCAGCCAGATGGCCTTCATGTCCTGTCCGCCGATATCCAAGATGAAGCTGGCATCGGGAAGCCAGGCGCGGGCAGCTCTGGCATGGGCAACCGTTTCCACGACGTGGTAATCCGCCTTGCAAGCCTGCTTCATCAGCATCTCGCCATACCCCGTCGTGCCGACTCCGAGCACATGCAATGTTGCACCCTGCCTGCGGAAACGATCGTTCATTTCCACGAGCGCCCCGATAGCCACATCGAGGGGCTCGCCCTCGTTCGGAGCGTAGAAGGCATCCAACAGGACGTCGTCTTCCCCCCAAAGGACGAACTTAGTCGTGGTACTGCCGCAGTCTATGCCCAGGTATCCGCGGACTTCGTCACCCGCAGACACGCGAACCGGCTGCCACCGGGGCAATTCGTGGCGTTTTTCGAAGGCATCCCTCCCCTCCCCGCTCCGAAAGAAGCTCGGAGCCGAATCGGCAAGGCAGCTGCCCTGCTCGAGCAGAGCCTCCAAAGACGGGATCGCACGCCCGCCATCCAAAATGCATTCGGATTCGGGGAACATATCCCCCACGGAATACGCCGCACCCAAAGCGACGACGAGCTCGGGATTGTCGGGAACCACCACGTCAACCGATTCGAGCCCCAAACGCTCGGCGAATACGCGGATCAAAGTCGGATTGAAAGTGAGCGGACCGCCCTCGAAAATCACAGGGGGCACGATGTCCAGTCCCTGGGCAAGGCCGCCGATCGTCTGCTTTGCGATGGCATGGAAAGTGGAAAGCGCCAGGTCGTGCTTGGGAACACCCTGGTTGAGCAGGGGCTGGATATCGGTTTTGGCATACACGCCGCATCGCCCCGACACATCGTACACGCGGTTTCCCGCCTGAGCCAAGCCGTTGAATTCCTCGACAGGAACGCAGAGCAGCGAGGCGATCTCATCGATAAACGCCCCGGTGCCACCGGCGCAACTGCCGTTCATGCGCATATCGCCCACAGAAAGCCCACCCTCGCTTCGGGCGTCGTGCGAGAAGAAGATTATCTTCGCGTCTTGGCCACCGAGTTCGATGGCGGTGTTGACCGCAGGGTACAAGCGCTGCACGGCGATGGAATTCGCAACCACTTCCTGGATATAGGGCACCTTCATCGCACGTGCAATCGGGTCCGCTCCCGACCCCGTGATCGCACAATATATCAAGGCATCGGGAAAAGCCCTCTTCAATGATTCAAGGGATTCGATGACGCTCTGAACCTGACGGGCCCCATGGCGCTTATACTCTCGAAACACGATTTTGCCATCATCGGTGGCGACCGCAACCGCCTTCACCGTAGTCGATCCGACGTCGAACCCGACATTCAGGCGCACTGGAACGCGATCGGAGCCCATGCATCCGTCCTCTCACGAATCTGAAAGCATCATCCATTCGCAAGGCCGATCGAGTAATACGCGATACTGCAAGATGGAACATATCGGCCCTGCCACCGGAGCAAGCATTCGCCCTGCTGCCCACAGCAGCAGTATCGCCTGCTCCTCAGATTATCGGTGTCTCTGGTGAACCAAAAAACAGACAAGTTCTCAAATTCGTCGGGTTATGGTCGATGATAGCGAATTTGACAGTTCAGACACCGATACCCCGCGAACGGTCCAGTCCATTGGAAAAGCCCTATAGTCAATAAGCTACCGGAATGATTGAAGGGAAAGACCACTCTAAGGAACAAGGAAGCAGAAATGGCCCGCCCCAAGAAGAATCTGAATGAACCTGATGCCAGGCAGCGTATTATCGACGAATTCTGGATTCTGCTCGAAAAGACCCATATATCCAAAATCGGGGTCAAAGCCATAACCTCGGCCGCTCACTGCAACAGAACGACTTTCTACTATTACTTCAATGACATCTACGACCTGCTGCAGAAAGCGATTGCGGTCGAGATCTTGGAATCCGGAAATCTCCCCAAGTTCATTTTCTCGGTGCTCAGCAGCCAGAAATACCAGGATTACATCAACAACGATATGAGCGCTTCTGCCCACCGTATTTCCGTCGCAATGCGCCAAGGGGGTACTGGCACCGTTCAAAGGATTATCTCCGATCAGGTCTGCACCATGTGGTCCCAGCTGATCCACCGCTCCGAAAAGACCCTGAAGCCTAAGACCAAGACGATCATCCGATACGCCTCATGCGGCATGCTCGGCGCCCTCTTCCAAGAAGAGAATATCGAGAACGCACAATCCATTTCCGACATCTTTCCCGGAAGCTTCATCGAGCGGATAGTCCCCACCCTTGTGGAATCCGTCTGCGAAGAAGAAGGGATTCCAACCAGCGATGTCGTGCAGAATGCGCTTGCGTAAGCCGGTCTGGCACCCCGATAAGCCAACGGCCGAAAACGAAAGGCTGCCGCGGTGCGACAGCCTTTCGTTTTGAAGGGGCGTCTCCGGAGGAAAACGAAAGGAAACGCTCTTCGGGTTGTTGTTTGCCTACTCGACGGAGATCCACATAGCGGGACGGATGCCGTGCGCGGCGTAATCGACATCCATGCCGGTTGCGACGATACGGCCGCCAGGTCCCACGTACGCAGTGCTTCGTTGGTCGATACCGGGGGAACGCAGGCGCCACCAGGTCTTACCGTTTTCGGAAATGCACGCGCCCCATTCCTTCGCATAATCGGTAGCCTCGGCTTGCATGGAGCAGTCGCTGTCGGTCTTATCCAGGTACTTTTCGGCTTCCAAGATACTCAGCAGGAACACCTTGTCCATGGTTGCCTGGCCGGGATAGGACTGGAAACTGGGGTTGATGCCGGGAGCGACGCGGGATTCCACGATGATGCTCCGCTCGTTTTCGTTGAAGCCCTTTTCCAGGAAGTCCTTGTTCATCCACTTGCGCAGGTCGCTGGTTTCCCAAGATACGTCGGTCCATTCGTGATGGAAGGCACGGCAGTCGATGCATTCCTCGGTCATAAGCAGCAGCTTGCCATCGGCCTTGTCCAGGACCACCCAGTCCATGTTGCCGTGGTAGTTGCCGAAACGGAAGATGTCGCCGCGCTCGATGGTCTGGAAGGGCGGGAACTGCTGGCGTCCGCAATCGGGGCAGTAACGATGCTTGCCGATAACCGCGCCGCAGTAGGGGCAGCGCTTCTCGTCGCTCGCAGCAACGGCGCCGGCGGTAGCAAGCGCAGGTGCGGGCTGGAGGACGGGCTGGGCTGCAGGAGCCTCCCCAGCACCTTCGTGGGCCTTCTTCTTCTCCAGGACGGGATAACCCAGAGCGTCGATTGCGGATGCATAGAACGCACGGGTGTTCATCATCTTCTGGCGACGCAGCAGGAACCACGCCGAAGAAACCAGATAGAAGCCGGCTGCCGCGATCATGGTAGTGCCGTAATTGATGGTCATGCCCAACAGGACCGCCGAGCAGATGACGATGACGGCATACGCAGGCAGCGGATGCAGCTTCACGGTCGTGACGCGCTTGACCTTGTCCAAAGGATAGATCTTGCGGAAACGCAGGAACTTGACCGCAGTCAGGATGTAAACGGCCATTGCAGAGAAGACGGAGAGGGTTACCGCCTGATCGAGCAAGCCGGTCATGGCAACAGCGGCTGCGATGGGAATCAGGAAGATGATCGCACGATACGGAGAGTTGAACTTGGGGTGCAACTTACCGAAGACTTCCGGAAGCAGACCGTCACGGGAAAGGACGCTCCATGCACGGGCAGCGTCCATGATGCAGCCGTTTGCGGAAGCCAGGCAGGCGAACACCGTGCCCACGAACAATGCGATGACCAGGAACAACTTGCCAGACGCCTGCGCCGCTTCGAACAGCGGGTAGACGGAGTCGGAAAGCAGCCCCGCCGGGATGGTGGTGGAGCAGATGAACCAGGTTGCAGCACCGCCCAGGAACAAGGTCAACAGACCAAGGAGGGAGCCCGTGGGAAGGTCGCGCTTCTTGTTGCCCACTTCGTTGGCGGTCATCGCCGTACCCTCGATGCCCAGGAAGAACCAGCAGCAGAACTGCAGGGACGCCATGATACCCAAGGGTCCGTACGGGATACCGTTGGTGATGGTCTTCAGCTGTTCCATCGATCCGCTCAGGTCGCCCAGGTTATTGAAGACCAAAAGCATGATCACGCAGCCGAATGCAATGGCGGTGATGACGAAGTTCAGGGTCAGCGATGCATACGCGCCGTGGTAGTTGATGTACGCGAGCGCCAGAAGGCTGAGCAGCATGAAGGGCAGAACCTGGATACCCGGATTGATGGAGTTCAGGATCTGACCGACGACGATGACGTCGCCCGCCTCCAGCATGGTGTATTCCAGCACCATCATCAAAGCCACGTTGAACGCTGCCAAAGGACCCATGAGGAACTTCGACATACTGTATTGACCACCTGATTCGGGGATGACCAAGGCCATTTCGTTGGTCATCTTCACCACGAAGTAGTACATGATGATAACCAGGGGCACGCCGATAAGCGGCGCCATGGAACCACCCAGCTTGACCGCGTAGTTCCAACCCATGAATTCGCCGACGAGTACGATGCCGACGCCCAGAGCCCAAACGTGGACGGCGCTGAGCTTCTTGCCTACATTACTTTCCGCCATTGGCCTCAGCTCTTTCCTCGTTGCTCTGTTCCAGCTTCTTGCTTTCGCGTTCCACCGAAATGAAATCCTTCAGAAGGGCGAACGCCAGGATTGCACATCCCGCCCAGGCGGCAATGTTCGCTATCGTTGCTATCACTGCTGATCACCCTTACCCAAAAAACCCTCTTCTTGGAGCTGTTTCATCGATTCGTCCATGTCCTTGGTGCTTTTCACCGAAATGAACACAATCAAGCCGACAACCAGGCACACGGCGATTACTATCTTCGCAATCAACGCCGCATCCACAGCATACGGCCCTCCGATGATGTCGTTCCTTGAAAGCAGCATCGCCACGATCAGGACCACGAAGCACAGGATCAGCTCGAAAGCGATGTCGAAGATCAAACCTGCCTTCGACTGCTGTTCATCGGAATTCATCGGCACCCCTCCTTTTCAATTATCGAATTCATGCATTCCTCTTTTTTGGCAACCTTTTGCAAGGCCTCCCGTTGACGATGCCGGTGTTTCCACGCGAAAGCGCTTCGCCTTGCCAACGGGCCAAAAAAAGATTGAAGCACCGTTTCGTAACCAAAGGGGGCGGCTGGCAATCTTTAACGAGAGTGAATGCAAGAATTAATGAGTTCGAATAGAGCCTGCAACAGACCCAATTCTAGGTTTTAATCAAGAGGAAACCCGAAATATGTGAGACGGGTGTAACATTAAAGTTTTTGACGCATTCCTCCTAAGTCTTGGAGAACGCTTCGTTTTCAGGCGTCAAAGCCATACGCAATCGCCTTGGCGGCGGGTCCCCCGCCCGCATCATCCAGTAAGTGAAAAGCTATTTCGCTTCCATAAACAACGCAGGAAGGGAAGCGGGATCGCGCATACGCCGCCCCATGCAACCGAACGCAATTGCATGCCCATCCACGAATCCGACAGGCCGTTGTTCCCGTATACTGATGCCATCGAAACCCGAAGGGGATATCCCTGTGCGAAAGGATCCGCCCATGCTCATTACCACTACCGATGTCATTCCCGGCCGCGCCTACCAGCCCCTCGGCCTTGTCCGCGGCAACGTCGCCTACTGCAAGCACCTGGGCCGCGACATCATGGCAAGCTTCAAGAACCTTGCCGGCGGCGAGATCAATTCCTACACCGACATGCTCAACGAGGCACGCGATATCGCCGAAGCCCGCATGGTCGACCAGGCAACCCGCCTGGGAGCCGACGCTATCGTGGGAATGCGCTTCATGAACGACACCGTCTGCGAAGGAACCATCGAGGTCATCGCCTACGGCACTGCAGTGAAGCTGCAGTAACGGATCGAGCCTCGAACCGGAATACCTTGGCCCCGCCACCGCTTCCTCCCGGAAAGCATGGCGGGGCCTTCTCTTATCTGGAGAAAACGCATCAACGGAAGCTAAGGCCATTGCACTTCCGTTACCGATATCTTTACGGAAGCGAATGTCATTTCACTTCCGTTACTTCCATCCTTACGAAAGCGAATCGGGTTTCGCTTCCGTAAGCCTTCCGCTTCCGGAAACGAGATAAGGCTTTGCACCACTTCGATTGGCGTATCGCCCGCCGATGCGGGATAATCCCTGTGCCCGGTGCGCGTGTCGGGCCCGCACCCGAAAAGCACAGGCGCGCATATCAGCCGGGTGAGGATAACCCACCTGGCAACGCACGCCCTCGGGACGTTAGCCTTCCGTCCGACACGAAAAGGAGACCCATGGAACTGTTGGCACCCGCTGGCGGAGAAGAGCAGCTGGATTATGCGATCCGATTCGGCGCGGATGCAGTGTATCTTGCCTGCGAGCGCTTCGGCATGAGGGCGCGTGCCACGAACTTCTGCACCGACGACTTGCCCCGCGTCGTCGCCAAAGCCCACGCTGCGGGAGTGAAGGTCCACCTTGCCTGCAACGTGGTGATGCACGGGGAAGACATTGCCCAGCTCCCCGACTTCCTGGAGCGGGCCGACGCCGCCCGAATCGACGCGATCATCGTAGGCGACCTGGGTGCGGCATCCCTTGCCCGCACGTACGCACCGAACGTGCAGCTGCACGTGAGCACCCAGGCAAGCGTCTGCAACGCGCAGGCTGCGAAGGTCTGGCACGACCTGGGCGCCAGCCGCATCGTCGCGGCGCGCGAACTGTCGCTTTCCGAGCTTGCCGAGCTGAAACGGGAAATGCCCCGGGGCATGGAGCTGGAAGCCTTCGTGCATGGCGCCATGTGCGTGGCGTATTCGGGGCGCTGCCTGATCAGCGACTTCCTGAACGGACGCAGCGGCATCCGCGGGAACTGCGCGCAATCCTGCCGCTGGCAATACGCGCTCATGGAGTCCTGGAACCAGGGAAAGTACTTCCCCGTGGAAGAAGACGGAAAGGCGTCCTACATCCTGAACGCCGACGATATGTGCATGCTCGAGCACCTGGACGAGCTGCGCGAAGCCGGCATCGATTCCATCAAGATCGAAGGCCGTACGAAGAAGGCCTACTACGTGGCCTGCGTGGTCAACGCCTACCGCCAGGTGCTGGACGGGGCACCCGCCTCGCAGTTCATGCCGGAGCTGGAGAGCATCTCGCACCGCCCTTATTCCACCGGCTTTTATTTCGGCCCTGCGCACCAGACCCCGCAGAACCTGGTGTACTTCCGCAACACGGTCTGGGCGGCGCAGGTGTTGGACTGCGAAGCCGCAGAAGACGGCCTGTGGCGCATCCGGTTCAAATGCCGCGGCAAATTCAGCCCCACCGATGCGCTCGAACTGCTTTCCCCGCACATGCCGGTCCGCCCTGTGCGCATGACCCATCTGATGCACGACCCGCTCAGCCGCGCCGTGGTGCTGACCGATGGCGGCACTTCAGGCTGGAAGCCGCGCCAGGAAGAGCCCTACCCCGTGGACATCGCCGACCACCCGGCGGAATACTACTTCGCGCTCATCGACCTTCCCGCGCATCCTTACGACATCATCCGCGCAATTCCCGCTTCGTAGACGCGCATCCCGCCTTGTCAACGAGCCGCCGAACAAAGGGCTTCGGACCGCAAACCGCAAGCAAGATCGAACGAGATCGACCGGCACCTCGACGAAAGCCCCTTTGCGAAACACCATTGCAGACCGACTTCTCGCATGGGAAGCAGACACTCCAAAACGAAAGAAGCCGCCCAGCGTAGAAAAGGGGCGACGGCATAGGCCATCGCCCCTTTTCCGATCTTTCTCGAAAGCCGAAGATACGACCGGCTCGCTTCCCTTCTTAGTTGTCCTTATGCGAGCACAGAAGCAGGATGCCCGAAACCAGGCTGAAGAAGATGAGCATGCAGATATCGAAGCCCACCGTATTGGGCTTGGTGCCTTTGTAGATGCCCCATGCGCGAACGGACATGGGAATCATCCACGCAAGCGGGATAATCGCCCAGCCGCAGGCAATCAGGCAGACGATACAGAAGATGAAGGAGATCAGACGCAGGGTGCGGTCGGTATCGGTCATGGGATACAGGGCGCCTGCGGTCGCTTCCTGGTAGGTGGGCTGAACGTAGGTGGGTTGACTGTACGTCGGCTGAGCGTACGTCGGTTGGACATACGCGGGCTGGGAAGCAGCAGGCGACGCATACGGTTCCAGTTCGGGCTCGGGAGCCACAGGCGGCTGATAGGAGGCGAAGATATCGTCCGTGGAAGTGGGCTGGCTTACCGCTTCGGGCTGGGGTTCGGCAGGAACGTCAGCCCGCAAAGCCGCACCGCAGCTCGTGCAGAATTTCGCATCGTCAGACATCTGGGCGCCGCAACTGGTGCAATACATCTTCTCTTCCTTTCGCAAGCATTCAATAGAAGCGCTTCAAAGCACTTATTTTCCCGTTGCAATGATACCGCTCCATCACGGTATTCCACGCAAGACCGAACCTCAATCCGAAAAAGCCTGAAAGGTCGGGTTATCCCCGCTCCCTCGACTGCATGACGCCCTTTGCGAGTGCATAGAGCCCCGCAAACAGCACCGCAGCCACCGGCCAGATGATCCAAGTACGCTCCCAGGCCATGGTGCTGAAGCTCCACCACAGGTAGATCGCCACGACCAGGCACCAGTACGCGCCCACGAACAGGTCCAGCTTGCGCTCGGTGCGCTTGTTCTTCTTCGTATAATCGCCTTCCTGCAATAGCATCTGGTAGCTGCCGTTGACGATACCGCTGCCCACGATCATGTATACACCCACCGCCACGATCACCAGCAGCAGGGCGACGGTCATGCATACGGAAGAGTCGGGCAAGCCCAGCAGCACCGCGAAGAACATGGGTATCACGGACAGGATGCACAGGGCGACGCCCAATGCGAGCTTGCGCGCATAGCCGCCTTCGAAAGCCCGCTTCTTCTCGTTCACCATACCGGTCACGCCATAGGCGGTTTCGAAGGGCTCGCGCTCGAAATGCTCGAAATTCCTACCCCTCATCCCGCTCGCCACGAATAGGAACACCGCAGCTGCCACCATAAGCAGCAGCACGATCATGCCCGCCGCGACCACGGAATCATCCGACATGCCGATAGCACCGGCATTCAGCAAACCGCTCAATATCAGCATAACAACGGGACTTGTGATACACAGGACGACGCCGAAGGCGATGCGGGGCGCCTGCCACTTCTTCAGCTCCAGGAAATCCTGGGCTTCCTGCAGCGATACCATACGCAGGACGGGTTCGCCCACGAAAGGTGCATCCTCGCATTTGGCGATGGTCTCGCAGTCTTCCTTCAGCAGATAGTCGGTCGTCACCCCGAACAGCCCTGCCATCTGCACGATGCGCTGCAGGTCGGGAGTCGCCTGGGAGCTTTCCCGCTTGCTTACCGCCTGCCTGGAAACGCTTAGCTTCGCAGCCAGTTCTTCCTGGGACCAACCGGCTTTCTTCCTCTCATCGATGATCTTATCGGCAAGGATCATTGTCTCCTCCTTCTTCCGTCGGGAATTCATGATAGCCGCCATGGTGGACTTTGAGCGCGTTGCACTCCACCAACTTGGCCTTGCAATCTGTCAACCAGCGGTTGCAACCACTTCTGAACTGGGAAAATGCAACATGGAAATCCGAGCTGCAAACATACGGAAGAAAAGCAGGGAGCAAGGAGGTGACGTACAATTTCTTGCGCACTTTGGCAGCAGCATAGTCTAGAAAAAAAG
>JBJEKU010000047.1:0-2760 GCA_051878795.1 Eggerthellaceae bacterium | reverse complement strand
TCCATGGGTTATACCCTAAGAGCAAACCACCCGCTTTGCGGGTGGTCATGATTTTTCCGGCGATTTTGAGGGGTGCATCCTGTAGGTGCGTTTCCCTTGCATGGGAATTCCGAAAAGACGCCGGGCAATCATCCGTAACGCGACAGCTTTGCTTATTGCTGTTGCGTTTTTTATTTGCTCGCAAGCCATGATAAATAATCACGAATATCAATAATAGCGTTTTCAAATCAAGCCTTTGAGCAGGCCTCGGTTTGTTGCGCCTTCATATCAAAAGCGGTAATAATCCCAGCTCAAAAGCGAAAATGAGATTCTCGTATCATGATAGAAAATCATGATTGATGTTTGAGAATAGCCAGTGATAATAACGATAAACAAATCAAGATAACTTAATCTTGAGAAGTAAATGATCCTCTAGGAAAGGAGGGACGCGCATGAAGCTGACGATCGGCAACCTGCATGTGCGTGACGTCGTGCTCGGTAGCGAGAATTCCTTCGCAGACGGGATCCTCACCATCGACAAGGAAGGCGCCATCCAGTACCTGATGGCGGAAGACGACCACATCACAAGCCTGGACATCGTCATTGCCCGGCCTGGCGATGACACACGCATCGTGCCCGTTATCGAGACCATCGAGCCCCGCGTGCGCATGGACGGCCGCTGCCTGTTCCCCGGCGTCACCGGCGAGGTGGTCCCCTGCGGCGACGGCGAACTGAAGGCCTTCAAGGACTGCTGCGTGACCGTGGTAGGCAAGGAATGGGGCTCTTTCGGCGATGGCGTTATCGACATGGGAGGCGAGGGTGCCAAGCATACCGAGTTCTCCAAGCTCATCAACATCTGTCTGGTCGGCGACACCGATGAGGAATTCGAGCGCCATGAGCAGCAGAAGAAGAACCACGCCTTGCGCTGGGCAGGCCACCGTTTCGCCGAATGGCTGGGCCAGGTCGCAAAGGATATCGAGCCCGATGACACCGAGGTCTACGAGTTCGATCCCATCCTGAAGCGCGAGGGCGTCCGCAAGGACCTCCCCAATGTCGCGATCGTGCTGCAGCCCCAGTCCCAGATGGAGGCCCTTGGCTACAACGACCTGCTGTACGGCTGGGATATGAACCGTTTCCTACCCACTTTCATGAGCCCCACGGAAGTGTTCGACGGCGCGATCATCTCCGGTTCGTTCATGCCGGCTTCCTCCAAGTGGGCAACCTGGCAGTTCCAGAATTTCCCCAGCATCAAGGAGCTCTTCAAGTACGACGGCATCGAGTACAACTTCGTCGGCGTGATCATGTCCAACCTCAACGTCGCGCTCGACCAGAAGGAGCGCTCCGCGGTCATGGTGCGCAATATGGCGCTTAACCTGGGCGTCGATTTCGCCATCGTCACCGAAGAAGGCTACGGCAACCCGGATACCGACTACGTGCGCTGCCAGGTGATTCTGGAAGATGCGGGCATCAAGGTCGTGGGCATCGCCAACGAATCCGATGGCCGCGACGGCTTCGGCCAGCCCCTCGTCGTTCTCGACGAGAAGCTCAAGGCGCTCGTTTCCTGCGGAAACGTGGGCGAGCTTATCGAGCTGCCCGCATGCAAGACCGTCATCGGCAACCTCGAATCCCTCAACCGCGACGGCCTGTCCGGATCCTGGGGCTATGACGAGGTGCTGGGCAAGTCCGCCCGCGACGACGGCTCCATCATCATGGAAGACAACAACTGGTTCTGCGGCGACTGCGCTTCGGGCAACAGCCTGAAGATCATGGTCGATTTCTAGGAACCGGTGGATAAGCAAGGAGCTTGGAAATGACGAAGAAGGTTATCTGCTATCTGAACCAGTTCTTCGGTGGCATCGGCGGCGAGGACACCGCCGACTATGAGCCCACCATCCAGGAAGGCGTTGCAGGTCCTGCGACTGCTATCAGCGAGGGATTGGTGGATGCCGAAGTGACCCATACCATCATCTGCGGCGACAACTTCATGGGTTCCAATACCGAAGAGGCTATCGCGCGCATCCTGGAAATGCTGGAAGGCAAGGAAATGGACCTGTTCATCGCGGGCCCCGCATTCCAGGCAGGCCGCTACGGCGTTGCCTGCGGCAACATCTGCAAAGCGGTGAAGGAAAAGTACGGCGTCGAGGTCATGTCCTCCATGCATTGCGAGAATCCCGGTGTGGAGATGTTCAAGAAGGACGTCTACATCATGGATGGCGCAAATGCCGCTGCCCGTATGCGCAAGGACGTCAAGAACATGGTCTCCTTCGCGAATAAGCTGCTTTCCGGCGAGCCTTTGATGGGGGCTGCCGCAGAAGGCTACTTCCCCCGCGGTTGCCGAAAGGAAGTATTCCTGGAAGACAAGCACGAGAACACTGCGGCCTATCGCGGCGTTCAGATGCTGATCAAGAGGATCAAGGGCGAGCCTTTCCAGACCGAGCTGGTCATCCCCGAAAAGGACCTGGTACCCATTGCAGAGCCCGTTGCGGACCTGTCCAAGGCGAGGATTGCGATCGTTACTACGGGCGGTATCGTGCCCGTGGACAATCCCGACCGCATCCAGTCCGCGTCCGCAACCCGTTGGGGCCGCTACGGTATCTCCGGTCTGGACAAGCTGCCCAACCGTTGGGAGGGCGGCCATAAAGTCATCCATGCGGGCTACGATCCGGCAGCCGGCGACAACGATCCCAACATCACCGTTCCCGTGGACGCGCTGCGCCAGTACGAGAGGGAAGGCAAGATCGGAAAGCTGGATGATTACTACTACACCACGGTAGGTACCGG
>JBJEKU010000046.1:0-15642 GCA_051878795.1 Eggerthellaceae bacterium | reverse complement strand
AACAGTTCACTGGTTATTTGTTCCAGTAATCATTGTAATGTTCTGCATATTTATTTATATATCTCAGTGTATTACTACTTTTTCCGGTTTATCTCGTCGTTTACTATACGGTTTAGGAGGATTATCTGGATGTTATGCCATGGCATTTCTCTTTGAGGTAGTTTCTCGTCTTGGCATGATCGGTCACCAATTTCTCTTAATTCTATCTAATCTTGGAAAATGTAGTCTTGAATTATATTGCTCACATATTATGCTAAATCAGGTTTATTCACTTTCACCATTCTATGTTGAAGGGGCACCTATTCAGTATCTATTTATTGCAGTTCTAAGCATTATCCTTTCATTATTCGTTTATAAGATAGAAAATATGATCAATCAGTGCAGAAATAGAAGACTTGGATAACACTTTTCTCGGTGGTTTTGTTGAATTCCAAACAATAATCGACATGGATCATTAAAAACCATCCTCGAAGCCGAGCGAACTATCGCTTGCTATGACCAGGTAGTTTTCCTCGTCGGAGAAGGAGTCGTCGCTCGAAGGGATGGCCTGCACGTTTGCAAAGACCTTCTTCAGCGAATCGACCGCGCATTCCAGATGGGAATAATCTCCCAGTTTCGGATAAGTCACCACATTGGCCAGGTACAGGCCGCCAGGCGTCAGATGGTCCTTTGCCTTTCGCAGGAATTCCGCGTTCACCATGCTCCGTACGGGGTCGTAGCCGGTGAAGGCATCGTTCACGATCGCATCGTAGCGATCTTCCGAGGACTCCAGCCATTCCTCACCCGTGGATTCGATGATCCGCAAGCGGTCGGGGCATTCGTCTACCAGCCTGTTCAGATGGAATTCCTCCAAGGCGATGCCGATGATCTTCGCGTCAGGTTCCAACACATCCATGCTCACGTCCGGCCTGCGGGTGAGCAGGTGCTTGGGGTAGGCGAATCCTCCTCCGCCGATCATCAGCACGCGTCCGATGTGCTTTCCCGTTGCGAACATGCGGTCGAAGGCGCGTAGGTATTCGAAGGGGAGCGCGTTCCACTTTTCCCCGTGGAAGCTTGCGCCTTGGCAGGCTCCGTCGACCACGAGCATACGCAGCTTCTCACCCCGTCCCGTCCTGATGTCGTATGTCCAGGCGGTGCCGAAAAGCGTGCGCCTGCATCGCGGACGGATGCGTTTCAAGCAGGCGAGTCCCGCAATGCAGGTCCCCATCGTGGCAGTGAAGGCCACCCCTGCTGCACAGCAGCGCGCCAACAGGCCTGTGTCCAGATCGGTTTCTGCTTGCTTGCCCATGGGGGTGTACCTCCGTTGCCTATTTTGCGGTGGATGTTGTTTACCTGCGTCTTTGCGCGTGAATGCGCCATATGAACGCCTTCTTGCTATGGTACCAGGCGTTACATTTTGTGTTCACCCTTTTGCGAAAGGCCTTTTCCATGATCAAGCCCATTATGAGGATGCCTGTCTTCCTGAGCCTTCCAGCAGCTCCTTCAACCGAGGCCGACGTGCAGATCGGACGGGATCTGCTCGATACGCTTGCAGCGCATTCGCACGAGTGCGTGGGTATGGCTGCCAACATGATCGGTCAGGCGAAGCGCATCATCGTGTTCGATCACGATGGGACGCACAGGTTGATGTTCAATCCGGAAATCGTGAAGAAGCAGCAGCCTTTCGAGACCCAGGAAGGATGTCTTTCTCTGGAAGGCGTGCGGGCGACCACCCGCTACAAGAGGATCGAGGTCCGCTTCCAGGATGAATCGTTCGCCTGGCATACCGAGAAGTTCAGCGGTTGGACGGCTCAGATCATCCAGCATGAGATCGACCACTGCAACGGGATTGTAATCTAGCCGCTCGTCCTTTCCAATTTGGTGCGGAAGGGCAGATGGGTGCAAAGGGGTCCGGCGCTGCGTCTGCCCAGGGAAGGAGCCTTTGCGAAGCGGCTCTTCTGCTGATGAAATGCCCTGCAATCATCGAGCCGTGGTTTTCGACGATTTGTCCTGACGTGTCGTTTCTCTGAAAAGGGACTTCAGGAATTTGCAGGTTTGTTAGCAAGGGTCTTACAATACCTTGATGCAAATTTAATTCGGCGGAACAATCCGCCGTTTCTTTTCGACTGAGTTGATCGACTGAAGACGAGGACCTATTCCATGACCGATCAGGTGGTGCTTGCACCTGCGTGGTGCGCGATCATTCCCCTTCTGGGTGTGCTGGCAATCATTGCGCTTGCGTATGTTTTTGCCAAGGGACCGAAGGGGCACGGCGTGAAATGTGCTGCTGAAGAGGGTGGCGGTGAAAAGGAGCCTTCCTCCAAGAAGGCCGGCAGGCGTCTGGCGTGTTCCAAGGGGACCCTGGTGTGGCTTGCCCTATACGCTATCGCCTTGCTTGCGGTCGCTGCGTTCTGCGGCATGGGCCTGTATGGCGATGCCGTTTGGAAGGTCGTCGTCTTCACCTTGGTGGATGTGGTGCTGGCATCGATCGTCGCCCATAGGGACACCTGCTTGATGGTCAGGAAGGCCCGCGCCGGCAGCGAGCGGATGCTCAGGCATTCCTTTGCGGAGCTTGCGATTATCCTGGTGGTCTCGTATCTGTCCATGTGGGCGCTGGAGTGCGCATACAGCGACTGGGCCTTCGGTATAGCGCCGCGTTACCAGCTGATGGAGACTACTATCATCCTGGGATTCGTTTCATTCCTGTACCTGCTTTTCGGGCGACGTGGAGCGGGGGCTGCCATCGGTGTGGTCTCTGTCTACCTTATCGGTGTGGGCCAGTACCTCCTGTACTTGTTCAAGCTCGCTCCCATCCTTCCCTCGGACATGATGGTTCTGGGGACGGCCCTTGCGGTGAGCGGCAACTACGACTACGTAATCAACGGGGGCGTTCTGCAGGGAGCCGGCTTTGCCCTGGCGGCACTGTGCCTGCTCGCTTTCGCGGTGCCGTGGAAGAGCGATGGTAAGCGTGTTCGCAGGTATGCATTCAACTTGATTTCCGCTGCAATCGTATTGGGCTTGCTCGCCGGGTTCGTCTGCATTCCCGATTACAAGGAAGACGCCGATATCAAGATCGACAGCTGGTTCACCTACGACTGCTATAAGAAGTACGGTTGGCTGAATTCCTTCATCACCGTCGCCCAGGGCATGGTGGTGGAAAAGCCCGCGGGCTATACCACCGAGGATGCGCGCGAGCTCGTCAAGGAAACGGCGGCACAGTACGAGAAGGAATCCGCCGCAACGAGTGACCGTGCGGATGCCCAGGCGCAGTTCGAAGAAGAACAGCCTGCAATCGTGTGCGTGATGAACGAGACCTTCTCAGACCTGTCGCAGTACGAGAACCTCCACTGCGGATACGAGGGTCCCCGGTTCTACAACAGCTTGATGGAGGACACCATCGTGAACGGGGAGTGCGCGGTTTCCGTTCTCGGAGGCGGTACCTGTAACAGCGAATTCGAATTCCTGACGGGTAACAACATGGCCTTCTTCGGAAACGGCATCTATCCGTATTCCGCATACAAGTTCGATGGGGTTGAGAACCTGGCGAAGCAGTTCAACGAGCTGGGATACACCACGACGGCCATCCATCCGAATTTCCCCACTAACTGGAAACGCGATGTCATCTACGAGAAGATGGGCTTCGATACCTTCCTTTCCAAGGATGATTTCTCGACCGAGGACGAAACGGTGCACAACGAAGTGTCAGATGCCTCGACCTACGATAAGGTGATCGAGCTGCTGGAAACGGATGAGTCTCCCCAGTTCATCATGAACATCACCATGCAGAACCACAGCGGCTATTCGCGTGGAGGCATCCCCGAGCGCTATCAGGTGGACTATTCGCCGGAAGGGGTGGACGATGCCGGCTTGGTCGAGCAGATCAACGAGTACCTGGGTTGCATCGAGGCTTCCGACGACGCCCTGAGGCAGTTCATTTCCGATCTGGAGGAATTGGACCGTCCCGTTCTGGTAGTGTTCTTCGGCGATCATCAGCCTGGCTTCAGCAGGGATATCAACGATCTGTTCTACCCTGACGAGGACAACGCCGAGCACCAGCAACGCATCTACCACACCTCCTTTTTCATCTGGGCGAACTATGATGTGGCGGGGTCTGATCGCTTCAAGGACATGAAGATGGTCACCACCAGAAACCTTTCTGCGCTTGCCGTGGAAGTGGCGGGCGTGCCTTTGAGCGATTATCAGGAAACCGTGCTGCAGGAAAGCAATGTTACCCCTGCCTATAACGCCTTCGGCGTTTGCGATGCGGATGGGGTTTGGTATGACACCGAGTCCGGGGAGGTGCCGGAAGAGCTTGCGGAGTCCCTTGATGTTCTGCAGCGTGCCCAGTACGAGCGATTCATCGACAAGGGCGAATAGGCCTGTATCCTGATGCTGGGAACGCTCTCCCGCTTCATCCGCGGCAATGCCGTGCTTGCCGTGTCCTTCGTTTGCGCGGTGGTGACGGTCGCCTTCGTGCCGTCCGATGCGCAGTATGCGGGTTATTTCGATTGGAAGACCCTTGCCTACCGTTCACGTAGTCGTATGGACGCTTGGTGGGCTTGCCGTGGGTTTTGCGCCTTCCGTTCTTGCTCGGAATGCGCTGCGGCACTATACTGACCGCAGTCATTGTTCAGGGCGGGGTGAGATTCCCCACTGGCGGTAATGGGCACGTCCTTAGTCCGCGAGCCTTCGGGGCCGATCCGGTGAGATTCCGGAACCAACGGTACAGTCCGGATGGAAGAACAGTTGTACGGCAGCGGCGCCAGGGTGCGTCGTGTTGCCGGCGTTCCTGTCGCCCGCATTGCATGCGGGCTTTCTTTTTCCCTGGGCATGCGTGTGCGGATCGTGCGAATCGCAGAAGGGAAGTGATGCGAGTGGCGGCAACGACTGATGACTTCGACATAATCGCAGGTCAGGTGTATATGCGCCGCGCAATCGAGCTTGCGCGCACGGCACATGGGTGGGTGAACCCCAACCCCATGGTGGGTGCGGTTGTGGTGAAGGACGGCTGTGTGATCGGCGAGGGTTGCCACGAACGCTATGGCGACCTGCATGCCGAGCGTAATGCGCTTGCTGCTTGCAGCGAGTCGCCCGAAGGCGCGACCATCTTCGTTACCTTGGAGCCGTGCAGCCATTTCGGCAGCCAGCCCCCTTGCGCGGATGCGCTCATCGAGGCGGGCATCGCGCGCGTGGTGGTGGGTTCGCGCGACCCCAACCCGCTGGTGTCCGGCAAGGGAAATGCGCGTCTGCGTGAAGCGGGCATCGAGGTGATCGAGGATTTCCTGCGTGATGAATGCGACCGGCTGAACGCGGTCTTCTTCCATTTCATCACCACGAACACCCCTTATGTGATCGCCAAATGGGCGATGACGGCCGACGGGCGCATCGCCGCACATACGGGCGATTCCCGCTGGGTTTCCAACGAGCTGTCGCGGACGCAGGTCCACGAAATGCGCCACGATTGCATGGCCATTATGGTGGGGATCGGTACCGTGCTGGCAGATGACCCCCTGCTCACCGCACGCCGCGACGAACCGAGCCGCCAGCCCCTGCGCGTGGTATGCGATTCGATGCTGAGCATCCCCCTTCATTCCCAACTTGTGCAAAGCGCAGCTGAATGTGGCTTGCTGGTGGCGACTGCGGCCGATCTGGAAGGCGAAGCTGCTTCGAAGGTGGAAGCCCTTTTCGAAGCGGGTGCGGAAGTGGTCAGCCTGCCCGATGGTAAGGGCCGGGTGGATCTGCCGGCGCTCATGAGGGAATTGGGTGCACGCAAGATCGATTCCGTGCTGCTGGAAGGCGGCTCCACGCTGAACTGGGCGGCGTTTTCCCAAGGGCTCGTTTCCGAGGCGGTGGTGTATCTGGCGCCGAAGGTCGTGGGCGGATCCTCATCCCCGGCGCCGGTCGGCGGTGCGGGATTCGACCTGATGTCGCAGGCTGCGGTCTTGGGAAGCCCTGCGGTCGAGCTGGTGGGGGATGACGTGAAGATCACCTACAAGATGGACGGAGGCGCGTCATGTTCACGGGTATAGTGGAAGAGGTGGGCTCGGTCAGGACCGTGCTCCCCGGTGCGTGTGCGGGCAAGATCCGCATCGCGGCCCGTAAGGTGCTGGAAGGCACCCAGGTGGGCGACAGCATCGCGGTCAACGGCGTGTGCCTGACCGTGGTGCAGCTGGCCGATGATTGCTTTACCGCCGACGTGATGCCGGAAACCCTTGCAAAAACCGGCCTGGGTGCCTTGAAGCCGGGGTCCCCTGTGGACCTGGAACGTGCCATGGCCGCGAACGGGCGCTTCGGCGGGCATATCGTATCCGGTCATATCGATGGGGTAGGCACCATTGTGGAAATGCGACCCGAGCAGAATGCCGTGTGGGTGCGCATCGCGGCAAGCCCGCAGATCCTTGCGCTGGTGGTGGAAAAGGGTTCCATCGCCATCGATGGCATCAGTCTGACGGTGGCGGGCGTGAGCGCGACCGATTTCCAGGTTTCGGTGATTCCGCATACCGGGCAGGAGACCATCCTTCTGGGAAAGAAGCCCGGTGACGCCGTCAACTTGGAAAACGACATCGTAGGCAAATACGTGCAAAAGCTACTGGGCAATGCGATGGGGCAGGCGCAGCAGGCGCCCGAGCCGCAATCGCGTCTGACCATGGAATTTCTGGAAGCCAACGGCTTCTAGCGACCGGATGAACCGTGTCGAAGGAAAGGACGTGCAATGGATATCGATCTGAACGAAGAGCTGTCCGAGAACATGCAGAAGATGGGGTCTGTGCAGGACGCAATCGACGAGCTGCGCGCGGGGCGGCTGGTGCTGGTCGTGGATGATCCCGACCGCGAGAACGAAGGCGACCTGATCTGCGCGGCGGAATTCGCCACCCAGGAAAACGTCAATTTCATGGCGTGTCATGCGAAGGGCCTCATCTGCATGCCCATGAGCAAGGAGCTGGCAACCAAGCTGAATTTCCAGCAGATGGTTTCCGAAAACACCGATAATCACGAAACCGCATTCACCGTATCGGTGGACCATATGGATACCACCACGGGCATTTCCGCTTACGAGCGTTCGGTGACCGCGATGAAGTGCGTGGAAGAGGGTACCCGCCCTGAGGATTTCCGTCGCCCTGGGCATATGTTCCCCCTGGTCGCGAAGCCGGGCGGCGTGCTGGAGCGCAACGGCCACACCGAGGCGACCGTGGATTTGATGCGCCATGCGGGTCTGAAGCCCTGCGGCCTGTGCTGCGAGATCATGCGCGAGGACGGCACCATGATGCGCACGACCGAGCTGTTGGAAAAGGCTGCCGAATGGGGCATGACCATGATTTCAATCCGACAGCTGCAGGATTATTGCCGCGAGCACGACAACCACATGGAAGAAGTGGCGACTGCCAAGCTGCCCACCGCCTACGGCGAGTTCCAGATCCATGGCTTCGTGAACGACATCACCGGCGAAGAGCATGTTGCCTTGGTGAAGGGCGAAATCGGCGACGGCGAGAACGTGCTGGTGCGCGTGCACAGCGAATGCCTGACCGGCGATGTGTTCGGCAGCTGCCGCTGCGATTGCGGCGACCAGTTGCACCGTGCGATGCAGCAGATCGAGGCGGAAGGCCGCGGCGTGCTGCTGTACATGCGCCAGGAAGGACGCGGCATAGGGCTGATGAACAAGCTGAAGGCCTACGCCTTGCAGGAGCAGGGCCTGGATACCGTGGATGCCAACCTTGCCCTGGGCTTCGATGCAGACATGCGCGAGTACTGGAGCGGCGCGCAGATTCTGCGTAACCTGGGCTGCCGCAGCATCCGCCTGCTTACCAACAACCCCCAGAAGGTGTACGGCTTGAACGGCTTCAACCTGAAGATC
This sequence comes from Eggerthellaceae bacterium, assembly GCA_051878795.1. Classification (GTDB taxonomy): domain Bacteria; phylum Actinomycetota; class Coriobacteriia; order Coriobacteriales; family Eggerthellaceae; genus W1P20-047. Next base: position 7,811 of record JBJEKU010000046.1, on the reverse strand, counting down.
GTCGAGCGTGTGCCCATCGAGATCGCACCCCAGGAATACGACCGCAAGTATCTGGAAACCAAGCGCGACCGTATGGGGCACAAGCTGGATTCGGTGCTGTAGGGGTTTGCGGGCCCTCCCTTTCTCGCATGCGCAAGGGGGAAGGCAAGATTAACGAGTGCTTTATCCGCCGTTTACGGCGTTGGGATATCAATGGAGGCAAGGGCTTTCGGGCCCTTCAGGAAAGGATAGGACATGGCAGTGAGGCTTGTTGAAGGCAAGGCAGTCAATAGCGGTATGAAGGTGGGTATCGTCTGCGCCCGCTTCAACGAATTCATCACCGGCAAGCTCTTGGATGGCGCGCTCGATGCGCTGCGTCGTCACGATGTTCCCGAAGAGAACGTGACCGTGGCCTGGGTGCCCGGCGCATTCGAGATCCCCGTGGTGGTGCAGGCTATGGCGAAAAACGAGGACTACGATGCCGTCATCGCCCTGGGTGCGGTTATCCGTGGTGCGACCAGCCATTACGACGTGGTGTGCAACGAGGTTTCCAAGGGCATCGCGCAGGTTGCGCTGGCGAGTGGCAAGCCCGTCATGAACGGCGTTCTGACCACCGACACCATCGAGCAGGCCATCGAGCGTGCCGGTTCCAAGGCGGGCAACAAGGGTTCCGAGTGCGCTGTGGGAGCCATCGAGATGGTGAACGTCCTGCGCCAGCTGTAAGCTTTGCCGGCGTTTCTGGCAACATTTCCGGAGCCTGGGTACGTCCTGGGCTCCGCTTATGCGCGGGGTGCTTGGCGGTTTCGCGTGTGCGTCCGAATGTCTGCGGGAAAGCCATGTGCCCCGGATGCGCTTGCGTGTTTTTCTTCCTCGGCTCTCATTCGACCATGAACACATGAAAGGAAGGCGAATATGCCCACTGTCTTCTTCGATTACGACGGAACCCTGCACGACACCATCCGCGTGTACGCGCCTGCCTTCCGTACGGGATATGCGCAGCTGGTGAGCCAGGGGCTGGCCGAGCCGCGGGAGTTCACCGACGAATGGATTGCCGGCTGGCTGGGTTGGACCGTGGCCGATATGTGGCACGCTTTCATGCCGGAGCTTACCGAAGAGCAGTGGCGCCCCATCTCCCGTTTGATCGGCAAGGAGATGTTCCGTCTGATCGACGAGGGCCATGCCGGTTTCTACGATGGCGTGGAGGATGCCTTGGACCGGTTGAAGGCCGAAGGGTACGGGTTGGTGCTGCTTTCCAATTCCCAGCATGCGTACTGCAATAGGCATCGCGAGGTGTTCGGCCTGGACCGCTGGTTCGACGATTACGTTATCGCAGGCGACTATCCGGGTATGGAGAAGTGGGAGTACTTCCAGAAGGCGTTGCCCGGTTTCGAAGGGCCCTACGTGGTGGTGGGGGACAGGTTCCACGACATCGACGCCGCGGTCCGGGCAGGCGTGCCTTCCATCGGCTGCGGATACGGATGCGCTCGACCGGGCGAATTGGATCAAGCTACCGTGGCAGTGGAAAGCCCGCGTGAAATCCCCGCTGCGGTGAAGCGGCTTATCGGGTAGGCGGGTGCCTGCAGGCGGTCAGGGTATTCCGAAGAACTTTTTGAGGCATAGGCGTTTCTTCAAATGAGGCGTCCGTAAGATGGCGAAGGGAAGAGCCATCGCGCCGTTGGCGCCGGGTTTCAGCTGTCTTCCTTTCGGTAAAGTAGAATGAAGGGCAGTGACGAAACGCCCGCGTTGCGGGGTGGTGAACAGGAGGCCCTATGGGAATCAAGGAAGACGCTCGCAATATGAAGCTGGCCTCGCCGGTTCTGGCTGCAAGCCCGATCGAGCAGCGCAATGCCGCGCTCGAGCTGGTGGCCCGTCGGCTGCGCGAGGGTGCCGATGCCGTATTTGCTGCGAATGCGCAGGATATGGCCGCGGCCCAGGAAGCGGGCGTTGCTGCCCCTGTGATGAAGCGCCTGAAGTTCGACGAGGCTAAGCTGGCAGATGTTATCGCCGGCATCGAGCAGCTCATTTCCCTTCCCGACCCCCTGGGCGTGCAGCAGTTGGCTCGCGAGTTGGATGAGGGCTTGGAGTTGCGTCGTTTCAGCTGCCCTATCGGCGTGATCGGTGTGATCTTCGAAGCGCGCCCCGATGCCCTGGTGCAAATTTCCACCCTGTGCCTGAAAAGCGGCAACTGCGCCATTCTGAAGGGCGGCAGGGAAACCGCGGCGACCAACCGAGCACTCTTCGGCATCATCAAGGGTGCTGCCGTGGAGGCGGGCCTGCCCGCCGAATGCCTGCTGCAGGCCGAAGCGCACAGCGAGATCGACGAGTTGCTGGGTTGCCACGAGAGCGTGGACCTGCTCATCCCGCGCGGCAGCAATGCCTTCGTCAGCTACATCATGAACAACACCAAGATCCCGGTCATGGGCCATGCAGATGGCATCTGCCACATCTATGTGGATGCAGCGGCCGACCAGGACGCCTGTCTGCCGGTTCTGGTAGATTCCAAGACCCAGTACACGGCGGCATGCAATGCGGTGGAGACCATCTTGGTGAACCGTGCAATCGCCGAAGAATTCCTGCCCAAGCTGGCGCGCGCAATGGCGGACGCAGGTGTGACCCTGCACGCCGAAGACGAGGTGCGCCAAATGATCGGCTGCGAGCCCTTGGGCGAAGATGGCTTCGCGCACGAATACCTGTCTTTGGATGCATCGGTGCGTCTGGTAGACAGCTTGGATGAGGCGATCGACCATATCAACCGTTACGGATCGCACCATACCGACGCCATCATGACCGAAGACGATGCGGCGGCCGACCGTTTCGTGCAGATGGTGGATTCCGCTGGGGTGTACCGCAACTGCTCCACCCGTTTTGCCGATGGTTTCCGCTATGGTTTCGGCGCGGAGGTGGGTATCTCCACTGGCAAGATCCATGCACGTGGCCCGGTTGGATTGGAAGGCCTGGTCACCTACAAGTACAAGCTGGTGGGTCAGGGCCATATCGTGGGCGACTATGCATCCGGCAAGCGCCATTTCACGCACAGGGATCTGTAGGTGCATGCAGCTGCGAACAAGCAAAGCCATCAGGGCTCGGAGCAATCCGGGCCCTGTTTTTGTTTGGAGGGTGGTTAGGGCGTTGGGATTCGACGGATGATCGTTTTGCTGGGAGTGCGCTTTCGAGCGAAAGGATCAGATGATGTTACGGTTCTTTTCAGAATAGTATCTTGAGGGTTAATTAATATGTATGAGTATGTAAGTGCGATAATATCAAGATGTAATGACAATAAGCTTTGGAGGAGAAATGGCAACTTCTACGCTTACCATCCGTATCGATGAGGATTTGAAGCGAGGGGCTTCTGAAGTCGCTAGCTACTATGGCCTCGATCTTTCCTCTGTCACGCGGGCGTTCTTCAAGCAGATGGTCAACACTCGTCGCATTCCCTTGACTTTCGCCCCCGAAGAGCCGAACGAGGAAAGCCTTGAGGCAATTGCCGAAGGTGATGTTTTCCTTGCTTCCGGTAGGCAGGGGCGTTTCGATAACGGAGCTGATCTTATTGCGGCGGCGATGGAGTAACGGGGCGCCTTTCCGCTGATTTCTCAGCAGCGTTTTCTCGGGATTTGAAGAAGAAGGCAAAACGTCGAAATTGGGATTTGTCCGAACTTCAGAACCTGATTGACCTTGTGCTGGAGAACACGCCTGAATCGATTGAGATATTGAAGTAACGCCACAATATGCACAGGCTCTCTGGAAGTTGGGCTGGACGGAATGAATGCCATGTGGCTAATTCGGGTGACTGGCTTGTCATCTGGTCATCGAATGACAAAGTTGCATTTTTCGAGCGAACTGGTAGCCACGACGAATTGTTCAGATAAGGAAGATTCATTATCACTTGCGAAAACGCGTACGGAACGACACCTTTCAGCGTGCGGAAACGTGTATGGGCGGATGCTGGCAAACCTGCGGAAACGTGTATTCTCAAGTCCCTTGACAAGATGCGCTCTCGCTTCCGGAAAAGAATCGGAATGGAGTATGTCTTGTATCCCAAGCAGCTGCGCGCTGAAGGGGATCGAATCTTCCTTCCGCTGTACATGGCATTCTGCCTGTAAGCATATTCCCAACCTAAACGAATAATCCTTCTAGCTCAAGGCGTTTTCCAAAATGGAAAGCGCCTTGAGAGCTTGGAAGCGAAGGAGGATTCGATGGTTTGTAGGGATATGGGGAATGCTCGAAAAATCGCACGGGTGAATGACGGGGCTTGCGTGTGTGCGGCCGATTCCCGAAGTGATGCCGATGCTGCTGGAAAGCACGGAATCAGGAGTGCGAACGATCGTGCCGCTGCACGTGCGTGGCGTGATGGTGGACGCGCGTCTTCCTCGGAGTTGGCAGCGGGATTGGGGGCCGATGTGTGCGGAGCAGGTGCGAAGGTGCGCCGTCCCATAATGTACGGATTTACGTCAGCATCCCCTCCCGTAATTCTTACTCTACGCCAGACAACAGAGCGGGAGCATCAATGTCCGCATGTCATTTTTCGGTACGCGCCGAATCGCGGATGCGGTGCCCCACTACCTTGAAAAGACCCTCGTTGGGAGCCCTGCACATCGGCCTCAGCTCAGCCTCTCACCAGCGAAATCGCCCTTTACCTGCGCTTTTCTGATTTTTTTGTCTTGACGAAAGGGCTCATCGCAATCGGGTCCAGGTGCGTTGAAGACCTCGGCTATCTAGGCTCCAACCGTGATTTGCACCTCAGAATTCCTAGCGGCATTACCGGTGCGTGGCAGATAGGTGATAGAAATGCCGCTAATTGGGAAAATGGCTCAAGACAAGTGATTGAGCTCTGAGATGCTTCGTAAGGGTATTCAATTCCTTGAAAAGGCAATATAATTGAGACCGTAATTAGGTACTCAATTAGGTCGTTAACTAGGAGAACGCAATGACTGCAATCTATCCTTCCACAGCGCTTAAAAATCAGCAACGAGAAATCAAAGCCAAGGCAGACAATGAGATAGTGCACATTACTGAGAATGGCTGGGGAAAATATGTGTTCATGTCCGAGGACGTGCTGCGACGTACTGTCGAGCAGGCTGTAGAAGACGCTTTGTATGAGAAGCGCCTTGCAGATGCGCTGGCCGAGTCGCGTACCGATTTTGAGGAGGGTCGCCGCTATGCCTCCCGTGCTGAAATGATGGCAGCTGTCGCGAAGAGGCGCGAGGCGCTGCATGCCTAGACTTGAGTACTCTGAGCGTTTCGTTAAAGACCTTGCTCTAATCAAGTCTTCAAAGCTTGAGGCAAGAATTCTGGCGAACCTCGACAATATTGAGTTGTTTGGTGAGTTCGGTAGCTCAAATATCCCACAATCGATCAGAGAACATTTTGGCGTCGGCGTCCGAAAGGTCGCCGTCAATCCTTTTGATTTGGTCTATACCTATTATCCGGATCGGGACCTTGTACGCGTCGAAGCGCTTGTCCATCAGAGGGCTGCGTGGTAGTCGTGTGGTGTTGGAGACCACGGAGTACCCGGCGTAGTCCAGGAGCTTGAGCATGGTACCGAATTCGCTGACGAGGCTCTCCAGGCGTCTCTCCAGCGAGTCGCCTTCGGGGAACAGGCCGGGGTGAACTTGACCTCAGTGATTTCGGCTTCCAATCGACCCGATTCCAAGCCTTCCGAACCCTCTTCAGGGTATGAAAAAACCTTCTTCCAGGAGCCCTGGGTTCTTGCCATTTTACGGCCTCTCACCAGCTAAATCGCCATCTATCTGCGGTTTCCTGGATTTTCGTCTTGGGTTTTGAAGTTGGTTACCAGTATATCGCCCACAACGCAAATTACTGCACGTTCGGCGCAAGATAAATTATACTAAAAACAAAATAGTATAATTTGCAGCCACATAATCACTTGCTAAATGATAGTGAGGCCAAATGGAGTACAAAGAGCTCTCCAGGGTATCCTACGCCGACTCAAGCAACGATTTCGAAGCGACGCTCGAGAGGGAGTACCGTATGCGTTTCGAGGCCGCATCGACGTTCAGGCTTGGATTCGATACCCCCGAAGGGGAATTGTTCATTGCGGTTCCCCGCGAGATGTCCTTGTTGACAGAGAAGATTCTTCGGACCGAGCGGAGGATTTCAAGCATGCTGCAGAGCATGCCCGCTTCTGCTTCGAGTGCTGTACTGAGAGGCTTCGTCTTGGATGAGGTTGTCTCCACGAATGCAATCGAGGATATCTGCAGTACGCGCGAGCAGGTGAAGAAGGCTCTTGAGGTCGCGCCTGACGCGCCTGCACCTGCAAAGCGCTTCAGAGAGCTTGCGACCCTTTACCTCGATATCATTAATGGAAGTGCGGTTATACCTTCGACACCAGAGGACGTTCGAAAACTGTACGACGAAGTCACTTGCGGTGAGATTCCCTCTGATAAGATGCCCGACGGAAGGCTTTTCAGGGCGCAAGGCGTTGATATTGTCCAAGGCGGCTATAAGGTCGTGCACAGTGGGCTCGAGCCCGAGTCTAGGATAATCGAAGCAATCGAGAAGATGTTGAAGATCGCCGCGTCGGACGAGATTCCCGCTCTGTATGGTGGCCTTGCCGTGCATTACTTATTCGGGTACATACATCCTTTTTATGACGGGAACGGAAGAACCGGCAGGTATCTTCTTTCCCTGATGTTGAATGAAACTCTCTCTTCGGCTACTGCGTTGTCTCTGTCGCGTACGATTGCCGAGAATAGGGATCTTTACTACAGGGCCTTCAAAACGACCGAAAGAACCATGAACAAAGGGGAACTTACATTCTTCATCTACTCGATGCTGGAACTGGTTAGAGAAGCGCAGGTCCGGCTTGAGACAGCTCTTCTCAAGAACATCGGGACCCTTCGCGAGTTCGAGGTGCGCATGGAGGTGATATCGGAAAAGGAAGGCTTGAAGGAGCAGGGGTTGGGGATCGTTTACATGCTGATGCAGCATGAGGCGTTCGGCTTGCTCAGCGATGCTCCTTTAGAGGAAATCGCTGCTTACCTGGGCTTGAAACCGCAGATGACGCGGCGGCACATTGTCTCGCTGGAGAGTAAGGGGATCGTCAGGAAGGTCGGGCTTCGCAATCCGGTCACTTTTGCCTTGACGGATGCCTTTGTCGAAAGCTACGAACTTCCGCTTAGGGGAAGCGAGCGCAAGGGTTGAGATAGCAGTTTCGTCACGCGAATCCACGCTTCTATTCTGTATGTGGATATTGGTAGGGGTTGAGTGCATGAGATTCAGGTGTTTAGCGTGCAACATGGGCGCTTATGTGGATGGTCCATCTCCTAGAAATGATACTCTTCTCCCAAATTAATAGTTGTGTTGGGATATTAGTTCAGTGTGCTGGGAGAAACCCCATGAGGGAATTCAGCTATGTTGCTGTTTCCAAAGCCTTCCCGTTCCAACTGTTCAACTTATCATTCGGAATAAATGTGAGATTCCTCGGCAATCTGGTCATAAATCAAGTGATGGTATAATTAGGCCATAGAATGAAGGAGGTTCGGTTATGCCAGTTTGTGTTCCGATTAAGGAGATGAAAGACACGGCCGCATTCACGAGGACTGTTGAGGAAGCGCCGGGTCCAGTTACCGTTACCAAGAACGGCTATGACGCGTTTGTTGTGATGAGGTCCGACGACTACGAAGCTATACAGATGGAACTCGCGAAGACGAAGCTACTGAGCCGTATTGCGCAGGCCGAGCATGAGTATGCAACTGGTCAGTTCTCTGATGGAGAGGAGTTCTTTAAGTCGCTGAGGGAGAAATATGGCCTGTAAATTCGAGGTTCTATATAACGCTCAGACCGAAATAGAATCTATAGTCGCTTATCTTGTT
>JBJEKU010000045.1:0-15682 GCA_051878795.1 Eggerthellaceae bacterium | reverse complement strand
AAGGTGTACCCACGCGGATTGTCAGCGCCCTCCATGAGGCAGGCGATGATTGCCCGCTCGATGTCATGCGGAGTGCCGTTGGCAAGCACTTCAACCGGCGGGACGTTTCCACTCACAGCAACGCGATCGCCATGGAGCCGCTTGAAGGATGCCAGGGATTCCTTGTTATCCATCCAGAAAGCGCAAATGCCCGCATCCACGCAATCGGCCCACCTGTCAGAAGTATGGCCGCAAATATGGAGCGAGGTAGCACCCTGGAAGGCGTTCATCCGCTCAACGCACTCGCGCAGATACGGCAGGAAGAATTCGTCGAACTGCTTCTTGCCGATCACATCGCGCGAGGCCATGGGTTCGGCCAACATGAAACTTATCCCCAGACGCTCGTGAAGATCATGGGCGCAAGTTACGACGCACTCGGTGGTGAAACGCATGAGCTTATGGACGCCTTCGGGGTTCCTCCGCGTAGCACGCAGCAGTTTTTCCGTTCCGAAAAGTCCTGCCGCAGCGGTGAAGGGGCCTGCCAAGCCGCTGCTTAGATTGCGCTCATCCCCGAAACGATCCTGCAACCTATCGAAAGCTTGGATGATGAGCGGGATCCTGCCATCCTTCATGGGGTCCACCACGTTCAGGTTGTCGACCTGATCGAGCGTATCGATTAAGGGCTTATCGATGTAGGAAACGGATTTCTTGGGATAGGCCATGCGCGTTCCCATGGCCTCCACCATAGTGCGCAAGCCCAAACCGATGCCCATATTGTCGGCCATGAAGTCTTGGGCGACACGTGTTTCCACATCCACCATGGCATCGACGGAAAAGTAGTAGTCGCAGATGTCGTAACCGTACAGAGGCGGAATCGTCTCACCGATGGAGAAGGTAACGGGGATGCGATCGACGCGATTGCCTGCCGAATACTCCCTCGCTCGTTCCTTCGGTGTCATTTCGGGTTTGATCAGGTCCATTGCATTCCTCCAAACAAAAGCCGGCCCGGAAATCCAGGCCGGCATAATACCTACGATGCGGCATTTACATACGATTGGCGCTTACTCCCACATGGGAACCAGGCAGCCACCATAGGTGGTTGCAAAGCAATCGGCCAACTCGTCGCACTGTGCCAGGGTTGCGAAATCCTTCGCCCACTGTGCATCGGCATCCTCAGCGCGTACTACAAAACCCAGGGGATAATCCTTGCCGTCAGAAGACTCGACCACAAAGTCGGTAGCATCCTTGCCAGCGTTGAACATGTGCTGAGCGGCCAGGATAACTGCATCGACGTCATCGATGGACTGAGGCAGCACAGACATCTCAGCCTCGATGAACTCCAGGTTCTTGGGGTTTTCCTCGATGTCGAAGACGGTGGGGGTCTCTACGCCTTCCTTGATCTTGATCAGGCCGTTTTCCTCGAGCAGGCGAAGACCACGAGCGCGGTTGGAGTCATCGTTGCACAGGCCGATCTTGGCACCATCCTGAAGATCCTCCAAGTTATCGATCTTAGTGGAATACATTGCAAACAGAGGGTAATGGGTGTAGGGCTCGACCATGACGAAGTCGGTGCCGTTGGATTCGTTGTACTGGTTCAGATAGGGAACATGCTGGAACCAGTTGATGTCGACCGCACCTTCGCCCAGCGCGACATTGGGCTGGATGGAGTCATCGAAAACCTGGGTGGTCACGGTGTATCCGGCTTCTTCCAGCTTGGGCTTGATCGCATTGAACATGTCGACACCATCGGCACGCAGGCCAACCACGATCTCGGTCTTTTCGGGGGTGTCTTCGGCTTCCTTGGTTTCGCCGCCGTTGCCTGCACAACCTGCAACCAGAACTGCGGATACAGCCAGCGCAGCAGCGAATGCAGCGAGAGCGAAGCGCTTCATCTTCTTCATTCGTTTCCTTTCCTTCTACGAATTACTTCAATTTGCGATACAGCACGTCGCCAACGTATTGGATGATGGCGACGAGGATCACCAGGACAACGCAGATGGAATACATGATGTCTTGGTTGAGGTTCTGATAGCCATAGGTCAAGGCCACGGCACCAAGACCACCTGCACCGATAGTTCCTGCCATTGCGGTGCAATTGAGCAGGTTGATGATCGCCAGGCAAACACCCGAAATGATTGCGGGAACGGATTCCTTCAGCATTACGCGAAAGACGATTTGGGGCTTGGACGCACCGAAGGACTGGGCCGCCTCGATAAGGGCGGGATCCACTTCTTTAAAAGCGTTCTGGAAGATGCGTGCGAGGAAGGGAGTGCAGGCGACGGTGAGCGGGACGATGGCCGCGGTCTCGCCGATGGAGCTGCCGGTAATAAGCCTTGTCAGCGGAATGATGGAAATCATCAGAATGATGAAGGGGAACGACCTGATGATGTTCACCACGATATCCAACAGACGGTTGATGATGGCATTTTCGCAAAGACCGCCCTTTTCCGTAATAACCAAAACGATACCCAGGAAGAAGCCGAACACCGTCGAAAGCACGCCCGAGATAACGAGCATGCGCAAGGTTGCGAAGAAAGCCGGGACGATCAGGAGCTGGAAGATTTCCCCAAGGCCCATTTCTGCAAGAGTCATGACTACTCAGCCTCCGTTTCTTCTTCATCGAGGGCAACGAGCTCTTTGTACTCCACATTGCGCTCATCGAGGAATTCGCATACTTGGGAGAACAGGTCGTCGTCCACATTGATCGCAAAAATACCCAGATCGCGTCCGCGATATGCCTGGATAAGACCTTGCGTGATCGGGAATGCCTTGTTGAAACGGATGGCCATCTCGCCGAGCAGGCCGGCATTGCCAGGCTCGTCGACGTAATGGCAGATCTGGATGGTCCTGCCGGACTGGGATAGCTTGTGGCCTTCTTCACCCAAAAGTCTCTGAAGGGATGCTGGCTGCTCAACGAAGATCTCTTCCACGCTGCCCTTAGCGGAAATGATTCCGTGCTCCAAGATGCAGCACCTGTGGCAAGCATGGCGAACTACTTCCATCTGGTGGGTAACGATGATGATCGTGATGCCGATTTTCTTGTTGATTTCCATCAACAAGTCCAGGATGGAATTGGTGGTCTTGGGATCGAGGGCGCTTGTGGCCTCATCACAGAGAAGATACTTCGGGTCCATGGTGAGGGCACGGGCAATCGCCACGCGTTGTTTCTGGCCACCGGAAAGATTACGGGGCTTCGCATCCTTCTTATCGGCCAAACCGACAAGTTCCAATAGTTCCATGACCTTCTTGTCGATTTCTTCCTTGCTGTACTTCCAGCACTTCATGGGAAGGGCGACGTTCTGGTAAACGGTCTCGCGCTCAAGCAGGGAAAAGTGTTGGAAGATCATACCCATATGACGGCGGAATTCCCTCAGCTCGGCATTGGAAAGGTCCCGGACTTCACGTCCATCCACTTTCAGGCTACCCTCCTGATAGGAGGTCAAGCCGTTGATGCATCGAAGAAGGGTGGATTTACCAGCACCGCTCCTTCCCACCAAGGCATAGATTTCTCCATCGTGGATAGACAGGTTGATGTCATCGAGCACCGTGACACCGTCGCTTTCCCAAACCTTCTTCAGATTCGTGATTTCGATCATGCGCTGATTACCTTTCACGTTCTGTTTCGAGAAATAACTTGATGCAAACCATTATGCGTAGGTTTATTCATTAACTATCACGGCTATTTATTGCGTTTCCGATAGTATCAAGTGAATTATTACCAGGTCAAGACGAGAGAATTTACTGATAGTGAATACTGATAACTATTCTATATGATGAGTATTGATAGATATTATCTATTTGAATGTTTAGCCAATGAGTATTAGATGTACTTCGATTTTTCAGTCACAATATTATTAGTATTAATACTGCTTATTTTCATATTGTTTTTATTAATGCACCCTCAATGAAGATAGCAAGAGAGAACATCCCAAAACCTGCATTAGGTTAGAAGACTCTCAAACGACCGCCAATCGACCGAACTGGCCTCTCTGATAACGCATTCCCAACAGCTTTCCGACGCAGCTCTCCCCTATCGAATGGGCTGGTACCATATTGAGCAACGGACCCTACAGAAAGGCGAACCCATGAAGTTTATCCCCCGCTGGCTGGTCACCAGCCTTGCAGTCGGCCTTGCCATCTGGATCGTCCCCGGCATGAGCATCGTGGGCGGAACCGCAATCCTCTCAGTTGCTGCTTTGGGACTCATCCTGGCACTGGTCGATTCGTGCGTGAAGCCGCTTCTGCAGCTGTTGAGCCTGCCGCTTACCATCCTGACCTTCGGCATCTTCCACTTGGTCGTAAATGCCCTGATGCTGGAGCTTGCCGCATGGTTCACCAACGGCATCTTCAATGCAGGCATCATTATCTCCGGCTTCGGCAGCGCCTTCCTCGCCGCAATCGTGGTGAGCATCGCGAGCGCGATATTCGGATCCTTCGTCGACAAGGACTAGATGCCGCCTCGCCCAAATATCATCAAGAAGGATCGGAGCAAAAACCCCGAGCCTTTTTCTGTTGTTGGGATTAGCTTCGATTGCCCGAATCGATTATCGACGCCCTTAATCGACCCCTGAAACGCAAGCTCGAACTCCGAGCCTTCTTTGTAATTCGGATTGATTGAAATCGCGTGAAATCGCCCTATCCCATGAAGGATTCATCAATCCGACTCCCCATAGATGATGGTGCCGCACGAAGTCTTATTCCTTGCGTTTTTCCCTTGGAACGAAGAAGGTCCCCGCAGACCCCACGGCCGCCATTCCGCCGACTATCAACATGCTCGCTGTCAAACCGAAGGCATCGCCGATCGCCCCGAACACCGGGGACATGACCCCGCCGACACTCACTGCAACTCCGAAGGTGATGCCCGACGCCGTTCCCAGATGTTGGGGCAGGAAGCGCTGGGTGGTCACCGTGGAACACGGGGTGATCATGGCTGTTATCAGGGACATCGCAGCCATCAGAAGCAGCGCGATCGGCATGATGCGATTAAGGGCGAACAGCACCACTATGGGAGTCAACAGCAGATACGACACGACCATCACCCTGACATAACCAACCCTGTCTCCCAAAGGACCGCCCAGCACGGTTCCCATCACCGACACTATGGAAAAGAAGGTGATTGCAAGGCTGCTGAAGCTTTCGGTAGCTCCAAGAACGCTCACGAAGAACAGCGGGATAAAGGTGATTTCGGCGTAATATACGATAGAGCGCATGAACACGGGAATCAACGCAATTGCAAAGCTCCGAACGTCATCCTGCTCGCCGCTCCGAACACTTTCCCGGGTCCCCTGCTTGCTCAATGCTGCAAGCATCTTGTTCTGGGACAGCAGAATCGCGGCAGAAATACCGCCCGTGATCATCGTAAGCGCCGTTCCCTTCAAACCGAACAGTGCCATACCGGCAACCACCAGAATGGGGCCGATGGCAAAACCCAGGTTTCCACCTACGCTGAAGATGGAAATGCCCTTGCCCTTGGTCTTCCCCGAAGCCAGGTTTGCAAGCCTGCCGCCTTCGGGATGGTAGAGGGCCACCCCGATACCGCTCACACAAGCGAGCGCCAGCATGACGTAATAGGATTGGACGAATCCGATACCGGCAAATCCCGCACTGGCAAGCAGCACACCGGCTGCCATGAACCAGGGTTTCGATACCCGGTCGCCCAACCAGCCGAATAACGGTTGGATAATCGCCGAAATCATATTGGAAGCCAAAACGAAGAATGCCGCTTCCGTATACGAAAAGCCATGGGCTGCAATCAAGAATGGCAGGAGCGCGGGTAGGGCGCCTTGGTTTATATCCGTCGATAGATGCCCGAGCATCGTCAAATACTGCGCACGCTTCTGACCCATGTCTTTGATGTTTGCCTTCTTTCAATGCATTCGACTTCACCGGGCCCGTTCTATGAAAAGCCGCCCAAGCTTTGCGAAAGGACCCTTTCAATACTGTATGGATGCCCAAGGCTTCGGTCAACGCATGACCGGTAATGCAACAGTGGCGAAATGCGAGGAACCCCGCTTCGCATGGTCCTTGCAATCCTTCCATGGACAGTACCTATCATGGCACAGCTGCTGTAAGATTCGGAGATGAGGCGCCTTCCCGGAAAGATGCAAACGCATGTACGGTACAATCAGCTCATGGATAAGACGAAGACGACATACGGAACACCGGATTGGCAGGGGAAGGCGATCATCCTGCTGGATCTGGATGCCTTCTTCGCTTCGGTAGAACAACTGGACCATCCCGAATGGCGCGGCAAGCCCGTCATCGTAGGAGGCGATGCATCCAAACGCGGCGTCGTTTCCACCTGTTCCTATGAAGCACGCAAGTTCGGCGTCAGAAGCGCCATGCCCGCCTCGCAGGCTGCCCGCTTGTGCCCGCATGCCATCTGGGCATCATCCAACTTCGCGCGGTACAAAGAAATGTCGTCCAAGGTCATGTCCATTATGCTCGACGAAAGCCCCTTCTTGCAGCAAGTGAGCATCGACGAGGCGTTTCTGGACATCACCCCTTCCGCCTATAACCCCGAAAGCCCCGTGTCGATTGCCCAACGCATACAAAAGCGCGTCTGCGACCTGGGCATCACCTGCTCTATCGGCTTGGGTACTTCCAAGTCCATCGCCAAGGTCGCGTCAGACATGGACAAACCGCGTGGCCTTACCGTGGTCTTCCCGGGACGCGAAGCCGCCTTCTTGCAAGACCTCCCCATCGCACGCATGAGCGGAATCGGATCCGTGGCGCAGAAAAGACTCCATGACTTCGGCATCAGCACCATGGGGCAGGTGGTAACGGCCGACGAATCCATCCTCAAATCCGTTTTCGGCAAGAACGCCCAGATGATGCGAGACCGATGCCGCGGGATCGATGCAGAAGTCGACCCGGAATATGAGCCAGCCAAATCGGTCAGCAACGAAATCAGCTTCGCCGAAGACATCTCGAGCGAGGAAGACCTCGAAGCGGCGATAGGCACTGTTTGCGCTAAGGTCGCGCGAAGGCTTCGCAAGGCGGAACTGAAGGCAGGCACCATCACGCTGAAAATCCGCTTCGGCAACTTTGAAACACATACCCATGCCTGCAGACTGGAAGCATCTAGCGACAACGAATACCTATTCACACGCACCCTTCTTTCCGCGTTGCCGCAGATTTGGAAGAAGGGCACACCCGTCCGCTTAGTGGGAATGGCGGCAACCCGCTTGGGTGAAAGGGAAGAAGCAGTCCAGGACAGCCTCTTCAACACCGAAGAGTACGAAGTCGAAAAACGTGCTTCGGAAAAACGTGCAGGATTAAGCGCAGCAACGGACATCGTGCGTGACCGCTTCGGGGAAGGCGCGGTAAGCTTTGGGCGGGAATTACGCACCCACCAGAACCTGACAGGCTCGGGCAGCAAGAATCCTGCAGATTACAAGCCGCTCCGCTAGCATCCTGAAACAAATTAACCCCACCACTCGCCGAACCTGTCATGCTTCGAACATCTGGGGTAGCCCATAAACGTTTGCAGATGGTAGGGACCAATACCTGCATCAAGGACAAGCCTCGGGTTCCGTTTCCGTCTGCCATGCTCCGCTTCAAGCTGCCATCCCGTCCCCGAATAAAACGAGCGCCGGCTTTCCGGCGCTCTGCAAGTGCTTTCTGTTCCAGGCGGAATACACCACCCGAAAGGGAATCGCTAGAAGATCAGATGGGCAAAGGGGCACACGATCAGCAAGCTGATAACGGTTCGCTCCAAGAAGATAAGGAACAGCTCCAGAATATTCACGGGAATCTTCGATCCCAAAATCAAGCCACCGACCTCGGACAGATAGAGCAGCTGGGTTACGGAAACTACTGCAACGATGAAGCGGGTCATGGGGCTTGCGATACTGCCTGCGGCGATAACCGAAGGCGTGAACATATCCGTGAAGCCGACGATCATGGTCTGGGATGCCGCAGCCGCCTCGGGAACCTGGAGCAGCTGGAGCAATGGCAAGAAGGGAGTGCCCAGCACTTCGAAGATGGGGGTGTTGTTCGCAAGAAGCAATGCAAGCGTACCGATCGCCATGACGCAAGGCAGAACGCCGAACCACATACCCACCGCATTCTTCAGGCCGTTGAGCAGGAACTGGCGGATTCCCTGGTATTCCGCAGCCCTTCCCAAAGCAAGATCGACGGCATAATCCAGGGTGGTCGCATATTCAGCCGGGATGGTTTCGGGCATGGCCTTGCCCTCGACCAGATAGGTATCCTTCTTCATGGAAAGGGGCGGGATCCTCGGGACGATGATGGCGCACACAACACCAACCAGGCAGATAAGCAGGTAATACACGCCGAAGTACTGCATCAGGTCAACCTGCGCCAAAACCACGATCGAAAAGGTAATGGATACCGCCGAGAAGGTGGTGGAGATAATAGACGCCTCACGGGCGGAGTAATAACCGCCCTCGTACTGATTGCAGGTGAGCATAACGCCCAACGTACCGTCACCCACCCACGAAGTAACGCAGTCAACCGCACCGCGACCGGGAATCTTGAACAAGGGGCGCATGAAACGCGTGAGCAGGGCGCCGATGAACTCGAGAAGCCCGAAATCCAGCAGCAGGGGAAGGAGCAAACCAGCGATAGCGAAGATGACCACCAGCACGGTAAGCAGCTCGTCGAGCACGAATCCGCCGTCATCGGCGCAGGTGATCATGTACAGAATACCCGTGGACTCATCTTCCGCACCGATACCCAAAACGGTTAGCCACACGAAGACAGCGCCGATGGTTCGAATAATCGCCCACACAGGCGTGGTCTTGAAAGCTTCTTCCAAAAGAACATGGCCCCGTAGCAGCTTCGGGCAGATGAGGCAGGCAATCGATCCGATGGAAGACACGGTCAGGACCGCCACGCAGAGCCAAACCAGCGCCCCGCCCAAGGCGCTGCCGATCAAGTCGGCGATTACCTTGACCATGATGGTCCAGGTGCCCTGCAAGGGGAATGGGAGCATGAAAAGCAGGATACCGATAATCGAAGGGACGAGGAACCTTCGCATCAATCGCGAACGCCTTTTTGCCGCTTCGACATCCTGAGATGCAAGCTTCGATGCATCTTGAGCCATGGGAATTCTCCTTTCGGAACAGCATCGTGTGGCATTATCCCATGAAACAGAATTTTAATACACATTATTTTGCATATTTATTCGAAGCGTTTTTCATAGTTTTGCATATTCCCCTACCTGAAACAGGTGGAAACAAGCCTAAATCGACCCTATTACGACGAAGATCCTGAACAAGAAAACGCCTGCACGCCCCCGAATCGACGAAGAATCTGAGTCGGGATAGGTAATGCAAGCGTTCCGTCTGCAGGGTTATCCGGTTTTTCGGATCGATCAGTTGAACTTGAAGACCTTCTGGGCGATATGGTAGACGCCGATCAGCACGTCGCGGCCCAGGTGGGTGGGCAGGTTCCCCACCGTCGACAGAGCACTGCGCTTCACCCTCTTGTAGGATGATGGATTCCGGGTCTTCAGATAATTCCAGATGTCCAAGCGCTTCCGCTCGTTTTCCTCCGTTTCCTCCATACGCAGGAAGACATTGCAGATGGACATCATCATGGTCAGATAGCCGTCCATGTACTTGGCCAGCTTCGGTTCGGAGACATCTTCGGCAGGATGCACCGCATCGATCATCTGACGGGTCACCTTCAGTTGGTGGTCGATACGCCTGAGCATGACCTTCTCATTAACCGACTGGTCTTCCCTGCCGATGAAGTACCGGTACATATCAACGTCCAGATAGTACATGGTCTTCACGTAGGGCAAGGGCTCGTAGACGAAGATATTGTCAACGTAGAAGCAATGCTCGGGAAGGGTGAGGCCGATCTCGCGCAACAAGGAGGTTCGGTAGATCACCGAATGCATGAGCAGGTACTGGCTCTGCCTGAAATGGCCGATCTCGCTCCAGGTGAATTCCCTTTCAACAGGGAAGACGTTACGGTAGTGCATGACCGTGCGGGTGTTCTCGTGCACCTTCTCATACACGTAATTGGCAATCACCATGTCGGTGGGATTGGGAAGCTCCATCTGCAAACGCAGATAGCGCATCACGGGAATCATCGCCAGCTCATCAAGCCAGTCATCGGAATCGACGACTTTGAAATACAGGCCGCTCGCTTCTTGCAAAGCAGTATTCACGCCGCTACCGTGGCCCCCGTTTTCCTTGTCGATCGCCTTCACGATGCCAGGGAAACGGGCTTCCCATTCGTGTGCCTTCTCGCTGGTATTGTCCTTCGTGGAACCATCGTTCACAATGATAACTTCGATGTCATCGCCGCATTTCAAGACGGATTCGATGCACTTGTCCATATACTCTGCCGAATTGAAACAGGGTATCGCAAATGAGACAGTCTTCAACAAATTCCCTTTCACAAATTTGTGCATATACCGTTTTTTTCTTTACGAACACCGAATGAATTCAGATTCGAGACGTGTTTTCGTTGACGCTCGGTTATTTTAATCATTCGTAATCAGAATACGTGACAACATCATACCAATCACAAAAACACGAAAGGAACCAAGATGCGTCCATTCGCTGAATCCCTGATTGCGCGCGCTCGTGCCGATAAGCAGACCATCGTTCTGCCTGAAGGCGACGATCGTCGTACGCTCATCGCAGCTGAAACCATCTTGAGGGAAGACGCCGCCAACGTGATTATCCTCGGCGACGCATATGAGATCGCAGCAGCGCCTTACAACTTGGAAGGTGCCCAGATCATCGACCCTCGTACCGACTCAGCCCGTCAGGAATTGGCAGATGCCTTCTACGAGCTGCGCAAGCATAAGGGAATGACTCCCGAAAAAGCTCTGGAAATGATGGATGACGTCATTTATTTCGGCACCATGATGGTCAAGCAGGGTATGGCGGACGGAATGGTAACCGGCGCTTGCCACCCCACCAGCCACGTACTGCGTGCAAGCCTGCAGATCCTCAAGACCGCACCCGGATTCAAGTTCGTTTCCACCTTCATGGTCATGGTCATGAAGAACGACACCCGTTTCGGCATGGACGGCGTCATGATCTTCAGCGACTGCGGCCTGAACATCAATCCCGACCCCGAAATGCTGGCGAACATCGGTATCGATACCGCCCGCAACTGGGAAATGCTCACCGAAACCCCTGCGCGCGTCGCCTTCTTGTGCCACTCCACCTATGGCAGTGCCGCAAAGAACCCTGACCGCGACAAGGTTATCGAGGCGGTCCGCATCGCAAAGGAACTCGCCCCCGACATCATGCTCGACGGCGAGATGCAGTTCGACGCAGCTATCATTCCTTCCGTAGGCGCATCCAAGGCACCCGATTCCCCCGTTGCCGGCAAGGCGAACGTCCTCATCTTCCCCGACCTTGACGCAGGCAATATCGCCAAGAAGGCAGTTAAGCATCTGGCAGGCGCAGAAGCATACGGCCCCGTTACCCAGGGCATCGCCTATCCCGTCGGCGACCTTTCCCGCGGTGCTACCGTCGAAGACATCATCGGCAACATCGCCATCGTCTGCATCCAGTCCCAGAACAAGAAGCGCGAAGACGCCAAGCGCGCAGCCGAAGCAGCCAAGAAAGCCGAAGAAGCAGCCGAATAACGACATCTATCCCTTCACCGCATAGCTTCAAAAGGCAGAAATCAGAAGAAGGAGGACCGCAATGGTCCTCCTTCTTCGTTGTTCGCGTCCCCATGCAAGGGCGAAACGCTTCGCTCATACCCCAACCCAAGCAGCCGGATCTTGGGGTTGAGAATTGGGGGATGCTTTCTTCCCGAACTCCCATGCCCTTCACCCCAAGCAGCCAGGTTCTGTAACCGGAACGGTAGAAGAAGGTTGCAAACTGCTTAGGCTTACGCCTTGCTCAATCCTCCGTCGATTTCGGAATCGGCGGGAACGTCCTCCAACTCTTCCATCAACTGGACCACTCGCTGCTCGGCTGAAGTCAAGCGTCCCCTCAGCTCGCGAAGCAATTTCACCCCATGCTCGTATGCGCACAGGCTTTCTTCCAGTTCCATACTGTTGGTTTCAAGGTTTGCAACGATCCGATCCAATTCCGCCATTCCCTCGCGGAAGCTCATCTGCGCAAAGTCCTTCGCTTCCTGGACCTTCCCACCTTGCGGGCATTGTTCCTGATTCATCATGTACCTTTCGTTCCCGATTCCATATCCTTACTCGTCTGATTCTGAATAGTCCATCTGGGATCGTTCGATATCTTCCACGCGGCAATGGGCGAAACCATCACGCATCTGGACATCCAATCCATCCCCAGGCGCAATCTGGGAAACCGAAGAGACTACCTTCCCCCCAGTCGTCCTGCCAATGGAATAACCGCGCGCCATCACCGCCAAGGGCGACAAGTCATTCAATCGCGAGGCAGAAAGCCCCAGGCTATTCATATAAGGGGCGAGCAGGTTCTTTCCCGTAGAGCGAAGCCGTTCTCCACTTGCTTCCAAACCTTGCCTTTCCAACGAGAGCAAACGCGGCATCTGGCTTCCAAGCGAAGACCCCAGCAGCTCCAGACGAGCCGAATCGGCAGCCAAGGTCCCCGGGATAGCGCGCTTCAAGCGCTCTTCCTGCGTGGAAAGCCGGTCGCGGAATCCTGTAATCCGCTGCGGAAGCACCTTCGAAAGCTGTTGCGCTAGATAATCCACGCGCAGAGACCTGTCTGCAAGCAATTGATAGCGATCGCAGAAGATCGGACGGCTTTCGAACTTCTCCAAGCGTAAGCGGGCATTCTGAAGCTTCAAATCGACCACGCGATCCATGCGATCGAGATACGACTGCAAGTAGTCGCCGATCATTTCGGTACTCGGAGCCACAGCTTCGGCTGCTGCGGTAGGCGAAGTACAGCGCACATCGGCAACCAGGTCGGCCAAGAAGTTGTCGTGCTCATGCCCGATACCCGTGATGATGGGTGTGGGGCATTTCGACATCGCACGGACAAGCCCCTCGTCGTTGAAGGCCATCAGATGCTCGAAGCTTCCTCCTCCGATGACGAGCAGGATCACTTCCACCTTGTTCCTATAGACCTCGCGCAGGCCATTGGTGATGGCTTCAGGCGCCCCCTTGCCCTCGACGGGTACTCCGGCAAAGTACACGGTTGCCAGCGGATACCTCCTGCGTAAGGTGCGCAGAACGTCATGGACCACAGCCCCACGAGGCGACGTAACCAGTCCTATGCGTTCTGGAAATGCGGGAAGAGGCCGTTTCCTAGACGGTTCGAACAGGCCTTCGGCACGCAAGGTGCGTTCCAGTTGGGCCACTTTCTGACGCAACATTCCCTCGCCTGCCAAGTCGATCGACGAGGCCTCGAACTTTATGTCCCCCTTTTCGGCCCAAATGGTAAACCGACCCGTGATGCGGATAAGGGATCCAACCTCCAGCTGGATCCCCGCTTTGTCGTATATGCTGCGCCACATCTTGCAATACAAGGTGGCATGCTCATCTTTGATGGTGAAGAAGACGCTCTTATATCCACGACGGTCGGTGAGCTCCGATACCTCGCCCTCGATAGTCAGTCGAATGCGCTCGAAGCACTCTTTCGCACGACGGGCCGCCTCCGATACCGAAAGCGGCCCTTGTTGCTCGTTTGCCATTAAAGAGCCTTAATCACGGGCATTGAGCAGCCACAGAAGCTGCAATACGGAAACCAAGGTGGCGGCAACGTAGGTAAGCGCACATGCGCGCAGCACGCGCCCGGCACCGGCAAGCTCGGTCTGCGGCATGCCTGCTGCCTGCAGGTACTTCATAGCGCGGCCGCTTGCATCGAATTCAACGGGCAACGTAACCAGCTGGAAGATCACCGCGAAAGCAAACAGGATGATTGCGAGGTCGACCAAGCCGACGATATTCAGGAAGATGCCCAGCACGAGAGCAATCATCCACGTGTTCGAGGCAAAATTGACAACGGGGACGAGCGCAGACCTGATCTTCATCGGCATAAAGCCCTTTGCATACTGGCAGGCATGGCCGGCTTCATGGCAGGCAGTCGCCACAGCGGTAACGCTGTTATATTCGTAGGCATGGGGGTCGAGCGTAATCGAATTGTCCCTGGGGTCGAAATGATCCTGATCGTGACCACCCCTACGAATGGGGATGACCGGAACGCCGTTATAGAGCAGCATCTGCTGGCCGACTTGCGCACCGCTCATGCTGAAGGATGAAGCGACGGAAGAATACTTCTTGATCTGGTGGCGGACATACCACTGGGCGCCAGCACCGATCAAGGTTGAGATAATGATCAAAGCAAAATACGACATGCGGTTACCTCCATTCGAACAGATTGGATTATATCGAAAGAGCAATCCGCCACGATAGAGCGATGCGCTTTTGAAAGGCAACGCTAACCATTCGTTACCCTGCACGCACCCTTCCTACAAAGGAAAAAGCCGGGACACCCCGAATGACGCTTCCCGGCTTTCGCTATCGAATGAATCCCATGGACGATCTTCCATTCGAGCATGGATAATCCCCCATGAGAGAAGAAATCGCAAAGAAGGCTAATTCTTGCGGATGATCAGCAGCCTCCCCTTGTTAAGACCCAGCTTGATCTTGCCGTCGAGCAGGGAAAGGAGGTCGTTGCCCACGATCTCGCGGCGCCAACCCTTCAGAACATCCACGTCCTTGTGGCCTCGGGCGACCTCGGCGAGGTCGCTGTTGCTTGCAAGGGTGTGGGGGGCGATGTTGTTTTCCCTTGCACGCTGCCTTACCAAAGCAGACATCACATCCACGGCAACATCCACATTCGCCTCGTTCTTGCCTGGATAATCCAGGATGGGCCATTCGGTCGAGGGCTTGCGCAATCCGGAGCGAAGCGCCTCCACCATCTCCCTCGCAACACGGGTGGAAACCTTGTCGGAAATGCCGCGGACCATGAATAAATCGTCGATAGTCTGAGCCTCGCGACGGCAAGCTTCCACAATCTGCTCGTCGCTCATAATCCACTTCCGGGGGATATTCAGCTTCATAGCACGGCGCTCGCGCCACGCAGCCAGTTCGCGTGCAGCGGAAAGCTGGCGCGGCTTCAACTGGTTCACGCGCTTCAACCTGCGGAAACGGGTCTCGGGATGCACGATATAGCGCTCAGGGTCCTCCATCGCCCTGAAATCGGGGTCGAGCCACTTGGTCCTACCCAGCTTTTCCAGCTGTTGGGCCATCTTCTCATATACGCGCGGCAGGAAGATCACGTCGTCTGCCGCATATTCCAACTGGGATTGGGAAAGGGGTCTGCGGGACCAATCGGTGTAGGAGTCGGATTTCTTCAGGTTCACCCCGAGCGTGCTGCTCACCAACGCACCGTAGCCGATCTGCTGGGTATGGCCCAGAAGGGTCGCTGCAACCTGGGTGTCGAAAATGGGATGGGGCACCACTCCGCATTCCGCATAGAGGATTTCCAGGTCCTGGGTACCGGCGTGGAAGAGCTTCAAGACCTCTTCGCTTTCCAGAAGCGGATTGATCACCCGAAGATCATCGATGCAGAACGGATCGACGATCGCGGTTTCTTCCATAGTCTGCATCTGAAGCAGGCAGAGCTTGGGAAAGTAGGTCTTCTCGCGAAGGAATTCGGTATCAATGGCAAGGATGGATGACTTAAGCGCTCGTTTAACAAATGAGTTCAGATCTGCTTGGTTGTCGATATACACGGGTAAAATCCTTATTAGGTACAATAATTGCGACAAACAATCTTACCAATGAAAGGCCTCTTGTGAAACTCCTCGT
>JBJEKU010000044.1:0-2793 GCA_051878795.1 Eggerthellaceae bacterium | reverse complement strand
CTGGAAAAGCGCCTGCTGCATTACCCGCACCAGTTGAGCGTGGGTCAGAAGCGCAGGGTTGCGCTTGCCAGGGCGCTCGTGATGGATCCGCCCATCGTCATCGCCGACGAACCTACCAACGACCTGGATGCGGAAAGCCGCAACAGCGTTGCCGACGCCCTGTTCGACCGCTGCAAGAATGGCGGGATTCTGCTGTTCGCCACGCATGATGAAGAACTGGCCTCCCGAGCGACGCGCATCATGCACCTGGAAGGGAAGACCTTCAAGGAAGCGTAGGCGTAGGCGGGTTCCGCGAATTTGCGTAATGGATTGCAGCCGGTTATCCACGTGAGAAGGGGTTGGGGTGCTGCAGTCTGGAAATACCGGAGAAAAGGAGTACGAGAATGAAGAAGAATGTTTGGATGGTGTTGGGCGCGATTGCCGCTATCGCCATGATCGCCGTTGTCGCGATCAGCGCTCTCAAGGGCGGCTGCACCGAAATGCTGACCTGCGGTGAGAAGCAGGTCCCCATGAAGTGCCATTGGGCATTTATCGCCGCACGCACCATCGGTATCGGCGGCATCATCATGGCCGTTGCCGCTATGATCGCCAAGACCAAGGAAGGCCGCATCATGGCATCCCTGGGTACCCTGGTAACCGCGGCGCTTTCCGCTGCCGTCGTATCTTCCATGGGTATCGGCATCTGCATGAAGCCCGAAATGATGTGCCACCAGACCGCTCCCATGGTCTACGTTGCATGCGTCGTTGCTGCGATTATCGCTATCGTCATGATCGTGAAGGCTGATCCCGCTAAGGCCGAGCAGCCCAAGATGGAGCTCTAAGCCGAATAGGTCCGAATAGGCGTCCGCCGTCTGCATTCAGGCGGTTTGATAAAAATCTGCCGGTTGGATTCATCCAGCCGGCAGAATTTCGTTTAGGGGCGCTCTCGGGTCCGGAAGGCTTGGGGCTTGAAACCCGAAACCGCGAAAGGAAGCAGGGGTTGGATTCTCCGGGTGCCGGGCGGATAGCGTAAACGAACTGCGGGCTGCAAGTGCGAATCCGGGTTCTGGAGAGGCAAACTGTGAGTGCGAGCAGGGGGTTTCCTACAGCAGCGGAGCGATCACTTTGAGCGCTTTTCCAAGTGGGAACAGCAGCTTGTAGCCGTTCCATATGGTGTCCTTCGTTACTTCCCTACAGCACTTGAGTGTATCCTGGAAGTCCTGCTCGATATCGTCGATGCAGGGGGCATCGTGCATCCAGGTTGCACATTCGAAGTGGTGGTACAGGCTGCGGTAGTCCAGGTTGATGGTACCCACCACGGCTTCATGGTCATCGGAAACGAAGACCTTGGCATGCACGAAGCCGGGCGTGTACTCGTAGATCTGCACTCCGGCATCGAGCAGTTCTGCATAGGTGTTCTTCGCAAGTGAATATGGCATGATCTTGTCGGGAATGCCAGGAAGGATCAGCTTCACGTCCACACCGCGTTCTGCTGTGAACTTCAATGCTGCCGCCATTACGTCGTCCAGGATCAGGTAGGGGGACATGATATGCACGTAGCGGTTCGCGCGATTCAAGATGCTCATGTACACGCGTTCCCCCATCTTGTCCGTGTCAAGCGGGCAGTCGCCGTAGGGCATTACGAAGCCCTTTGCGGGTGCTGGCTCGCTGTCGGTTAGATAGGGAGTGAAGTCCTCGGTTTCCTTTTCCCGAATATTCCACATCTGAAGGAACATGAGCGTGAAACTCTTCACTGCATCGCCTTTCAGCATCACGGCGGTGTCTTTCCATTTGCCGAACTTCTCCACCTCTCCGATATACTCGTCTGCCATGTTCACACCGCCGTTGAAGGCCACCTCGCCGTCGATGACCAGGATCTTGCGGTGGTCACGGTAGTTGTAATGGGTGGATACCACAGGTGCGATGGGTGCGAATTGCCTGCACTTGATGCCAAGGCTTTCCATCAATTTCGGATAATTATAGGGAAGCGTGGTGAAGGCGCAGGTTCCGTCGTACATGACGCGTATTTCCACGCCTTCTTTCGCTTTGCGTGCGAGCACTTCCAGGACAGTGCCCCACATAAGGCCCTCTTCAATGATGAAGTATTCCATGAAGATGAAGCGCTTTGCATTCTCCAGCTGGCGCAACACTTCTTTCCACTTGTCCTCGCCGCATGGGAAGTATTCGACCGAGGTATTCCGGTAGACGGGGTGGCAGGTGTTGCGGTTCACGTACTGTGCAAGCGATGCGGCGCCTGGGTCGCGCTGGTTCAAGTGATTCCAAGCGCTCTTGTTCTGGGGAAGCATCCCTTCCGATTCCTCGGTGATCTGCGACATGCGCTTCATGAGCTTTCGGTGTCCGAAGTCGCTTTGAGTGAAGACGTATAAAAGCGTTCCGGGCAGGGTGGCGATCATGATCGCAACCAACCAAGTGACCTTTGCCGTGGAATCCATGCGCGAGTTGATCAGGTGCAGCACCATGATGATGCTCACTACCAGATCGAGTCCAAAGACGTGCAAGGGGGGTTCGACGAAGAAGTAGAAGACCAGCAGGACTAAGAGAAGCTGGAGCAGCAACAAGATGACGTACAGTCCCATCCGGCTGAAGAGCAGGGCTCTGATGATGCTCTGCTTCCCCTTTTTGAACAATCGTATGCCGGTCGAACGTATTGACTCCTCGTTCACTCGCTATCCCCCCAAAGAGCAAATCCTCCGTAAACCCCATTCTAGGAATAGTCCGATGTTTTTTCCACGGTTTTATTCGTACTATTACCTGCTTGAATGGGCATTCTCCTCGAGGAAGATCTGTGCGGTG
>JBJEKU010000043.1:0-15928 GCA_051878795.1 Eggerthellaceae bacterium | reverse complement strand
TCCGGCATGATCGCAATCAACTGGTAGGTGCGACCCCCGTCAAGTTAACGCCGTCTTGGCAAGCCCCATCGGACATGAAAACAGCGCATGGTATCATCATGGAAACCGACGAGCCCGCATCCGAGGAGGGGTCATGGAAAACAGCATCAGCGTAATCGTCCCGATCTTCAACGCCGCACCTTACCTGGAGCAATGCCTGGACTCCATCCTGTGCCAGAACCAGCCGGGCATGGAAGTGATCTGCCTCAACGACGGCAGCACCGACGACTCGCTTTCCATCATGCAGGCCTATGCGAACGAGAACAGCAAGGTCCGTGTGATCGACAAGCCCAACGAAGGCTACGGTGCAACCTGCAACCGCGGCATCGAGGAAGCGCACGGGCGCTGGATCTCCATCATCGAACCCGATGATTGGATCCGACCGGGCATGTATGCCGCCATGCTCTCGTATGCGAGCCGCTTCGAAGAAGAGCCCGATATCGTGAAGACCCCCTACCTTCGGGTCATCGATCCCGACACCCCCCAGCAGGTCATCATCAACTGCAGCTACCGCGGACGCGTACCTAAAGACAGGCTCTTCCGCATCCAGGAGGGCATCCACTTGCTGCAGCATCACCCCTCCATCTGGTCGGCGATCTACCGCAAGGACTTCCTGGATGAAAACGGCATCCGCTTCAAGCCTATCCCCGGTGCCGGCTGGGCAGACAACCCCTTCCTCATGGAAACCATGCTGAGGGCTCAGAAGATCGCCTACCTGGACAAGCCCTTCTACTGCTACCGCGAGGAAACAGAAGAGAAGAGCCGCGCGGTGGCGGTGAATAACACCATGCTTCCCTTCGACCGCTGGAACGACATGATGGACATCATCGAGGAAATGGGCGTCACCGACGAAGCCATCCTCCGTGCGCACTACCGAAGGGGCTTCATCTACCTGAGCGGCGTCTACAGCTTCGTCAGCCTGGAAGACGAGCGGCTGGCATACGCCATTCGGGACATGTTCGGGCGCATGGACCCTGCACTGGTGCTGGACGACCCGGAGATCCCGCCCTTCGACCGCAAGCTGTTCGCCAAGACCATGGGAATCGACGATGCGAAGATCAGCAGCCTGGGATTCGCCGGCTTCATGCTGGGCCGCGGGCTGTACTTCATGGCCAATACGGGCCTTCCCTATACCGCACGCATGGTGAAAGGCGTGCTCAAGCGCCAATTCTCAAGCAAGGCGCCCTGGCAGGAAACCCAGTACGGAGAACGCGAGCTGGAAGAGAAGGAGGCCAAGGGCGAGTAGGCCCGCAATACCGGCCCGCCAGACGCCGCCGGGCACCCGACGAAGCCCGCACCTGCCGATACGGCAGCAAGGCCCGCCATCAGAGCCCGAACGGGCACCGATGGCGGGCCTTTCCGTGCGCAGGGGCCCACCTGCGATGCAAGCGGTCTGGAAAGCATGCGACGCGAAGGGACGCGGGAACGCCCGTGCGCCTAACGCTTCAGGTAGGGACGGAGCGCATGCCACAGACGGCCGTTGACCAGGCTGTACTGCGCTTTCGCCGCAAGCATCTGCACCCTGCTTCTGCCGGGCAGGCCTCCCAATTCGCGCCTGAGCTGGAAGCAGAACGGCAGCTCGACATGCCCCGCCTGCGCAAGGAAGGCGTCATCCACTTCCGCCTCGGCACGCTGCAGGGCGCAATCGATCCGACCGAGGTCCAAGCCGTCCTTCAAGCCGATGCCGATCTTGCCGCACTCCCAGTCGAATCGGGCAGCCGTCGCCCAATGCAGGCGCGCCAGGCCCCGCTCCCGCGAGAAAGCCAGGTTTTCCCGCACTCCCTCCAAGTAGTCCAGCACCTTCTCCGTACTCCAATGCTGCCTGCGGAAATCGCAACGGTACAGGTATTCCCTTTCGGGCACCGCGAAGAAACCGCCCGCCTGCGCCAGGATGCGCACCAGGAACACGGGGTCCTCGTAATACCGCAGGGCGGGAAAGCGGTTCGCCCCGTCGGCGAACAGGCTCCTGTGGAAGACGAAACGATGGAAACCGTAATCGAATTGGAAACGGTCGAAGGGCGTATTGCCTGCCTGGCGCAGGGTATAGCCCCAGTACAGCCCCTCTTCGGGGAAGCCGCGCTCCACACGCCCGCGCGCATGTTCGTTGGCAAGGCAGGCTCCGGCAACCCCGTAGCGGCTGCGTCCCGCCGCATCGCAGAGCGCTTCCAGGTAATCGGGCGACCCATAGCGGTCGTCCACGTCCAGGAAGGTCAGATAGCGCCCGCGCGCCTGATCGATCCCTGCGTTGCGCGCAGGTCCGGGACCCGCATTGCATGCCTGGCGCACCAGCCTGATGCGCCCATCCCGCTTCGCGGCGCGCTCGATCGCCTGCGCGGAGCCATCCGTCGAGCAGTCGTCCACGAAAACCGCCTCGAAGCTGCGCAGGGTCTGCCCGCGCAGGCAGTCCAGGCAGCGGCCGATCCACGCGCCCGCGTTGTAGACGGGCACGATCACGCTCACCATGGGGGCACCGTCCTCGCGTGCCGTTTCCACGTCCTGCAATTCCAAAGCGCCTTCTCCAAAACCCGGAACCGGACCCTGACCCACGCGCATGCTTCCCTCCATACTAGGACTCCCTTCCGCGATGCACCGCTCCGGAGACCTTTTCCGCCACCGCACGGGGAAACGATGCGATCGCATCACCCAAGCGATAGGTTTTCGAATCGTAGACATCCTGAACATAGGTGTCGGGATATACCACCGTACTGAAGAATTCGAAACGCTCCAAAGGGGAAAGCGAATCCAGGAAACCCGCGCGCTCCCCTTCCGTCAGCTCGAGCTTCCAATCGTGCGCCATCATGGCGCGGTAGGCCGCGAAGCGATGCGCCATCGCCTGTGCGAAATCGCTCTCCAGGCATTCGGGGTGCTCCCGCATCCAGCGCTCCATACGTTGCAGGCACACGAAATGCCCGCGCACGTTCTCCACCGTCCTGCGCGGCTGCGCCATGGTGGAACCCACGTGCACCCGCCGCATATACAGCTCCTCGTTCAGGAAGGACGACCGCTCCGACTCGACCAGGGTCTGCATGGTGAACAGCAGATCCTCGTGGATGATACCCTCGCAGAAACGGATGTGCATCCGCTCCACCAGGTCGCGGCGCACCATGCGCAGGGGGGCATGGGCGAAGAAGGCATCGCGTTGCTCGAAGAAGGCGAACAGCTCCATGCCGCTTGCCACCCCTTCGAAGGAAGGGCGGTTGCGGTAATCTTCCGGGACCAGACGGCGCGCTTGCTCGTCTTCGAAGAAGGCCTTGCCGGAAAAGTACAGGTCGTCGAGGCGCTGGCCATCGGCGCGGGCGACCAGCTTGGCAAGCGCTTCGGGCACCAGGTAGTCATCGGCATCCAAAAGCACCAGGTATTCGCCCCGGGCGTGGTCCAGCGCCAGGTTGCGCGCGGCGCTCTGACCGCGATTTTCAGGCAGACGGAAGAAGACGAAACGGCCATCGCCCGCCGCCGCAGCACGCGCCGCATCCAGCGAGCCGTCCTTCGAACCGTCATCGACGCAAATCGCCTCGAAATCCCCCAGGGTCTGTGCGCGGATGGACTCCACGCATTGCGCCACGTATTCCGCGCAGTTGTATATAGGGACGATCACCGAAACCTTTTGCATCAGGCACCTTTCGCATAGAAAAAGCAAATCGCCGCACGTAGACGGGCTTGTCGCAGTTCAGACATGATGTCGGGCAGCCCCGCCATCTTCAGGTCTCCTTCGAATACTACCAAAGCGCACCCCCACGCACCCCTCACGGTTGGACGCACCGCACCGGCACGGTTAGAATCACCCCTAGCAAATTCAGGATACGCACGGGATGGCTCTCGCACCTCCTGTCGCTTTTGAACGGAAGGGCGCTTGCGCCCTCAAGGATACGGACGGTCGCCCATCCATGTGGTCCCAATTCATCATATCCTTCGCCCTCGAGGCGATATTCCTCTTCGCCCCGGGCTACCTGCTGGCACGCGCGCTGCGCCTGGCCCGCCCCCTTGCCCTGGGGGTCGCACCCGCCATATCGTGCTGCCTGCTGGAAGTATGGGCCTTTGCCGCCTGGAAGGCGGGCATCTGGGGCGATTGGGCGAGCATCGGACTGCCCGTGCTCGTGTTCGCGGCCGCAGCCTTCCTCGCAGGCTGGATCGCCGCCCGGGCACTGAAACGGCAGAAGGTGCTCATCGGCAGCGAATGCCTACCGGAAACCCGCACCTGGGCAGCGAGCCTTGCCGCCTTCGCAGGTATGGGAATCGTCATCTGCGGCCTTATCTTCGTGAAGAACCTGGACGGCGCCGACTCCTTCTTCCAAGCCTATGACAACCTGTCCCATATGATGAGAATCCGCTCCTACGTGGACACGGGAGTCTTCTCGCCCATCGGCGTCGATTTGAACTTCAATCTGGAGAATCCGCCCTTCGGGGACCACGAGACCGGATTCTACCCCTCTTCGTGGCACTGCCTTGCCGCGCTTACGGTAAGCGCCTTCGACGCCCCCGTCTCCCTTGCCGTCAATGCCACGAATGCCCTGTTCATGGCACTCGTCACCCCCATAAGCGCCTGGTCTGCGCTCTGCATCCTGCTGCGAGGGCGCTCCATCGCCCCCTGCGCGGTGCTCCCCCTCTCATTCTCCGCCTTCCCCTGGGGGATGGTGGTCTACGGCCCCCTCTACCCCAACATGGCCGCCTTCTCCATGATGCTCGCGAGCGCCGCCTGCTACATGGCGCTCTTCGAAAGCAGGGCATCCCTCAGGCGCCAGATCCCGCTCGCAATCACCTTCCTGCTCTGCCTTTTCGGCCTGGCCCTCTCGCATCCCAATGCCGTCTTCGGCTTGGCGGTGATCCTGGTACCTTACACCTGCGCGAAAGTGCTCTCCCTTTCCTGCTTCGTGCTCGAGGACGGAAGCCGGAGCAAGCTGCGCTGGCTCGCCGGCGCGTGCGTGGTCATCGCCGCAGCCGCCGCCTGGGCCTTCGCGCTGAACACCTCCTTCATGGCGCCTATCGTCAAGTTCACCTGGCCTTCCTTCGCAAGCCTGCCCGAAGCGCTCGCAAGGTTGGCGACCCTCGCCCTGCGCGACGCTCCCGCCCAGATCGTGCTTGCCGCCCTGGTGGTTGCGGGAATCGGGGTCTCGATCAGGCGCAAGCAGCATCGTTGGCTTATCGCCTCCTT
Organism: Eggerthellaceae bacterium; assembly: GCA_051878795.1. GTDB lineage: Bacteria > Actinomycetota > Coriobacteriia > Coriobacteriales > Eggerthellaceae > W1P20-047. The sequence continues at coordinate 10,740 of JBJEKU010000043.1, read as the reverse complement.
CGCCATCGTCGCACTCATGTATGTGGTGAATGCATCCGCCGAAGGCGACCTGAAGATGTGGCTGACGGGCTTCTGGTACCAGGACTCCTACCGCATCAGCGCCCTGGTCTCGATCGTGGCGCTGCCCCTTGCCTGCCTGGGGCTTTCCGCCATCGCCGACGCAATCAAGGCACGTACGGGCTCGCTGGACAAGTCGGCCCGCTCCAAGCAGCACGGCATCCGGATACCGCAGATCGCCGCCGGCGCCTTTTCGGTGCTGCTCGCGGCGATCATCTTCCATCCCGCATACTACCTTCCCGGCAACCGCATGATCGACACGGCCTTCGGCTACACGCGGTATCTGATCAGCTTCGAGAACAACGCATCCCGCAGCGACGACGTGCTGGGAGCCGAAGAGCGCGCCTTCCTGGACAAGGTCTGCGGCATCGTGGAGCCCGACGCCGTGATACTGAACCACCCCTACGACGGCAGCGCATTCGCCGCAGCGAACTGGGACCTGAACGTCTACTGGCGTTTCTGGGGCGGATACAAGGACAGGCAAGACGGGAAAACCAGCCAGACCCTGCGCTTCGAAGCGGATAGAATGGCAGAAGACGAAACGGTTGCAGAAGCTGTGCGCGAGTCGGGGGCGCGATACGTGCTCCTGCTCGACCAGGGGACCCTGGCTCACGAACGCTATATGCGCCACACGCTTTCCTACCATTCCGAAGATTGGCCGGGAATCGAGGCGATCGACGACCAAACCCCTGGCTTGGAGCTCCTGCTGAGCGAAGGCGACATGCGCCTGTACCGCATCACCGCAACGGAAGGCGAATAGATGGCAAGCGAAAATCCCAAGGTCACCGTCCTGGTGCCCTGCTACAACGTCGAGCAGTACCTTCCCCAGTGCCTGGAAAGCCTGATCGGCCAGAGCCTGAAACAGCTGCAGATCGTATGCATCAACGACGGTTCCACCGATTCCACCTTAGCAGTCCTGCAGTCCTACGCCGCAAAGGATCAGCGCATCCAGATCATCGACAAGCCCAATTCGGGCTACGGCGCATCCATGAACCGCGGCCTCGATGCCGCCCGCGGCGAGTACATAGGAATCGTGGAAAGCGACGATTTCGCCGAGAAGGATATGTTCAAGAAGCTCTACCGCTTCGCCCGCATGCACCGCTGCGACCTGGTTAAATCCAACTACAGCGAATACTGCGCAGGAAAGGCCGACCCCATCGAGGCATTCGCGGGCTTCAAGTACAAACGGGTCTTCCGCCCCGCCGATCAAGTGGAAGTGGTGAAGGTGCTCCCCATCATCTGGACGGGCCTGTACCGCACGTCGATGCTGCGGGAAAACGGCATTCGCTTCAACGAGACCCCAGGCGCCTCCTACCAGGACACCTCCTTCGTGCAGCGCGCCTGGTTCGCCGCCGAACGCGCGGCGCTGCTGCCCGATTGCCTTCTGAACTACCGCGTAGACAACGCAGCCTCTTCCGTCAAATCCCAAGCCAAGGTCTATGCCGTCTGCGACGAATTCGCCGCGTCCGAGGCTTACCTGGCCAAGCGCCCCGCGAAGCAGAAGTCTTTCGCACCCGTGCTCGCCGCGGTCAAGTTCGCCACCTACAAATGGAACTACAACCGCATCGCCCCCGAATACCGAAGCGAATTCGCACTCAGATGGGCCGCGGAGATGGAAGATGCGAACCGTCAGGGCTTCCTGGACCCCGCCCTGCTCTCCGAAGCGGACCGGAAGCTCTGCCCCGAGCTTCTGGAAGACCCCGAAGCTTTCTGCGCCGCGCATCCCGAAGACATTCCCTGGTAGCAGAAACCCGCCATCGGCCGCACGCACCCTGCAACCAGATGCATCATGCCAGCTCGACGCCCCTGCCCAGCCTGCCCATCGAATGCGCAGTCGCAGCCTCAGGCAATGCACCCGCAATACGCTCCCCCAAGGACGCAAGCAGTTGCCGCATTGTGGGCGTTGACTGTATTCGCGCCCCCTGATTACGCAAAACAGTAGAATGTAGATTTGCGCAATTGCGCGAAATGCAGTCGAACGGAAAGAACGACCCCATGAAAGAATTTCCCACTCCGGCCATGCGGCGCAACTGGTTCACGCTCCGCATGCTGGTTTCGAAGGACTTCAAGAAGAAGTACCGCCGCAGCGCCCTGGGCGTGGTCTGGTCGGTACTCAACCCCCTACTCATGATGGCGGTGCTGGCGCTGGTCTTCAGCAACTTCATCAAGTTCGCCGACATCCCCAACTTCCCCATGTACCTGATCCTGGGCAACACCATCTTCGCCCTCATGTCCGATTCCACCCGCGACGGCATGGCCTCCATCCTGGAATCCACCTCGCTCATCAAGAAGATCCGCATCGAGAAGCTGATCTTCCCCCTGGAAAAGGTGCTGTTCCATCTGCTCAACTTCTGCTTCTCGCTCGTCGCGGTACTGCTGGTCATGATCTTCTTCCGCATCATGCCCACCGCCAACGTGCTGTGGCTGCCGCTGCTCATGCTCTACACCGTCCTGTTCAGCGCCGGCCTGAGCATGCTTCTGGCCGCTGCCGCCGTGTATTTCCGCGACGTGCTGCATCTGTGGAGCGTCGTCATCACGGCCTGGACCTACGCGACCCCGCTGTTCTACCCCATCGAGATCCTGCCCGCATGGATGCAGAAGGCGGAATTCTTCAACCCCATGTACCACTACGTCACGTACTTCCGCGACATCTTCCTGTACGGCAACACCCCCGGCCTGACGGAGAACCTGGTCTGCCTTGCCTTCGGACTCGCCAGCTTCGCCATCGGCTTCGCGGTGTTCCGCAAGCTGGAAGGCAAGTTCATCCTGTACGTCTAACATGCAATCGCAGAACGGAAGCGTTTCATAATGCCTGAAGTAGTTAACACCTCGAACCTGGGCGCAGACCTGGATGCCGCCGACAACCGCGAGACCATGATCAAGGTCGACCACGTGGGCATGATGTTCAACATCGCAAGCGCGCAGCTGAACAGCCTGAAGGAATACGCCATCGCTGCCGTGCGCCGCGAGCTTGCCTTCAAGGAGTTCTGGGCGCTCGACGACATCTCCTTCGAAGTGAAGAAGGGCGACGTCTACGGCATCATGGGCACCAACGGGTCGGGTAAATCCACCATCCTGAAGATCATCGCCGGCGTATTGGAGCCCACCCGCGGCAAATGCACCATCCATGGCAAGATCGCACCGCTCATCGAGCTGGGTGCGGGCTTCGACCTGGAGCTGACCGCTCGCGAGAACATCTACCTGAACGGCGCGCTTCTGGGCTACTCGAAGAAGTTCATCGACCAGAACTTCGACGAGATCGTGGAGTTCTCCGAGGTCTCCAAGTTCCTGGACATGCCCATGAAGAACTATTCCTCGGGCATGGTCGCGCGCATCGCCTTCGCCATCGCCACCATCATGGTCCCCGACATCCTGATCGTCGACGAGGTGCTTTCGGTCGGGGACTTCATGTTCCGCCAGAAATGCGAGCGCCGCATCCAGGAACTGATCAGGGACCACGGCGTAACCGTGCTCATCGTGTCCCATAGCAACGAGCAGGTGCGCCGCCTGTGCAACAAGGCCATCTGGATCGAGAAGGGCCACACCCGCATGATCGGCACGGCCGAAGACGTCTGCCGCATCTACCAGCTGGTCGGCGGACGCACCGGCTGCGCCGAATCGGAGAAGGTGATCATGGACACCTTCGAGAACACCGACGTGAACACCTCCTGCGTGCAGTGCCGCGCCATCTACGGCGACACGAAGTTCGGCACCTCCGCAAAGATGGCCCAGGCAGAGCAGGGCCACGTGGATACCGTGATCTACACTCCCAGCGAAGATCACGTGCAGAGCCTGATCGCCACCGGCCTGGCAAGCGCGCTGGGAGCCAAGATGCTCACCTGCGCGGAACAAAGCGTCCCCGACGTCACGCGCCAGGCGCTCGAGAAGCTCACGCCCGACAACGCGGTCTTCGTCAGCTGCACCCTGTTCCAAGACCCGCAGAAGATCGCAGCCGACCTGCCGAAGGAGCCCGCGCATATCAACATGATCACCGAAGGCACCAATACCAAGCTGTCCCTTGCGGTATTCGAGTTCGGGCGCGAGCGGGGCGTCTGGGGCGACACCTGCGTGATCAGCCCCGAGTTCTGCGTGGGCGACCAGTTCGCCATCCTGCCTGCGGCGACCAAGCTTGCAGCGCCCCTGTTCTTCACCAGCAAGAAGACCACCCTCGACGCGCAGATCGTCGACACGGTGAAGCAGCACTTCAAGCGCGCGCTCGTGCTCGCCGGCGAAGAGGCCATCAACGAAGAGCATCTTGCGCCCTTGCGCGAAGCGGGCGTGGAGATCGTCCGCTTCATCGCGAACAACGAGCACGAAGCGAACGAACGCATCTTCGATTGGATGGAGGAAGAGCGCATCCGCGAAGGGGCAGACCCCGTCGACCACCTGGTCGTGGTGAACCCCCGCCATCCCGACGACGCCTTCTGCGTGGGCAGCTACGCGGCACGCAACAACGCGCTCATCCTGCTGAACAACCCCAGCAACCTGGACTACGTCGCAAGCGCCATCAGGCAGGTGCAGCGCTTCGGCGGCGCCATCCGTACCCTGGACTTCGTGGGAGACCCTTCCATCTTCAGCGACCTGGACAAGACCATCCTGCATAGGATCGCAGCCGCCGCCCGCCTGGAAGCGGCCGAAAGCGCCCGATAGCGCATCGGATCGGACAGTGCCATGACCAAGATATCCGCAGTCATCCCCGTCTACAACGTCGAGAAATACCTGCGCCCCTGCATCGAGAGCGCGCTCGTCCAGACCCTCGCCGACATCGAGCTGATCTGCGTCGATGACGGCTCCACCGATTCGTGCCCGCAGATCCTGGACGAATACGCCGCGGCAGACCCGCGCGTGAAGGTGATCCATAAGGAAAACGGCGGCTACGGCGTTGCGATGAACCGGGGGATCCAGGCTGCGACCGGCGAATACTTCGCCGTGCTGGAATCGGACGACATCATCCAACCGGACAGCTACCAGATACTCTACGAAGCCGCGAAGCGATTCGATGCCGACATCGTGCGCGGCGACTACTTCGACATGACTACACGCAACGGGCGCATCATGCTCGATGCCAAGCAGATGACGCGCGATTCGTCCTACCATTACCGTCGCATCCACCCCAACAGCGAGGTGGAGGTGTACGGCTTCCCCATGCACAACTGGTCGGGCATCTACCGAATGGGCCTGCTGCGCCGCTGCGGCATCCGCTACCACGAGACCCCGGGCGCCTCGTACCAGGACAACGGCTTCTTCTGGCAGGCGTTCACCCAGGCCGAAAGCCTGGTCTACGTACCCAGACCCTGCTACTGCTACCGCATCGACAACCCGGGCTCTTCCATCCACGACCCCGGCAAGGTATACGCCATGGCCTCCGAATTCGACTGGATCCGCGAATTCCTGGGGCAGCATCCCGAATTCGAGCAGCAGGTGCTGCCCGCTTTCTACGAGCGCCTGTTCAGGGCGCATTGCCAGACCATGCAGCGCATCGGCGCCGAGCATCATGCCGAATACGCTTCGTTCGTGCGCAGGCAGTTCGAGGGCCTGCGCGATGCCCACCTGATCGACACCGGCCTGTACACCCCGCAGGAACGCGGATACCTGCTCGCACTTTTCCGCGGTGAGGACGAATTCACCCGGCTGGTATTGGGCAGGCAGACCGCCTTCCAGGCCATCAAGCAGGTCAAACGCGATTTCGGCCTGGGTGCCGCCGTACGCAAGGCGAAGGAGGTGCTGGGGCTTGATCACACCGACGCATAGCATGCCGGAAAGCTTCCTTCGGGAAGAGACCCGCTGCGGATACACCGTCACCGCCAAGATGAAGCGCATCTGGGCGGTGGAGCTGGACCTGTTGGCCAAGTTCGCCGAAGTCTGCGAGCGCAACGGGCTCGCCTACTTCTTGGACGGGGGCACGCTTCTGGGCGCCATCAGGCATAAGGGCTTCATCCCCTGGGACGACGACGTGGACGTGATCATGCCGCGTGCGGATTACGACCGCCTGTGGCAGATTGCCGACCGCGAGTTCACCCACCCCTACTTCTTTCAGACCACTTTGTCCGAAGACGGCCCCTTCTACCGCACCCACGCCCAACTGCGCAACAGCGAGACCACGGGCTTCATCGAAGGGGACGGCAAGAAGGAGGATGTGAATTGCGGCATCTTCCTGGACATCTTCGTGCTCGACAAGGTCCCCGACGGCATGCTGCGGCGCAAGCTGTGGCATCGCGAGCTGGACCGGAAGAAGATGCGCATGCAGATGTGCTTCGATTTACGCGGCGAGCTCCATGGCATGGATGTGCTGCGCGAGCGCTTCTGGCAGGCCTTCTTCCGCGCCTTCGGCAGGAAACGCTATTTCGACTACCTGAACCGCAAGGTGATGGGGAAATATGCCAAGAAGGACACGCTCATCGCGGGTGACATCACCCTGGACTGGCGCGGCAACGTGCAGTGGCCCGCCGCCTGGTACCAGGGCTATTGTTATCTGGACTTCGAGGACCTGCGCCTGCGCGCACCGCTGTTCTACCCGGAGATCATGACCCTGCAATACGGTGATTACCTGCGCATGCCCGACGACGTGACCGCATTGAACGGACGCATGCACGGCAGCACCATCTTCGACCCGGACACGCCGTACAAGGAATGGTTCGCCCAGCACAGGGAAGAATACCCCTGGAAGAAGACCGACTGAGCGCACCTGCGCTAAGCTTGGGACGTGCGCCCGAAGGCGCCCGCAGCATCACGAGGAGGAACATGAACGTCGCCGTCATCATCGCCGGAGGTTCCGGCCACCGCATGGGGCAGGACATCCCCAAGCAGTTCATCCACGTCTACGACAAACCCGTGCTCATCTACACGCTCGAGGGCTTCCAGCGCCATCCGCAGGTCGATGCCATCGAGGTGGTATGCATCAAGGGCTGGGAAGAACTGGTGTGGGCCTACGCACGGCAGTTCGGCATCGACAAGCTGAAATGGATCGTCACCGGCGGCGAGACCGGGCAGGAATCCATCCGCAACGGGGTCTTCGCCCTGGAAGGCATCTGCTCGGACGACGACACCGTGATCGTGCATGACGGCATCCGCCCGCTCGTGGATTCCGAGGTGCTCTCCGACGTGATTGCGAAGTGCCATCAGTACGGCAATGCCGTCACCTCCCTGCCCTACAACGAGCAGATCTTCATCATCGACGACGAGATCTCCACCACCAGCTACATCCCCCGCGAAACCCTGCGACGCGTTTCCACGCCCCAGGCCTACAAGTTCGGCAAGCTGGACTGGGCGTACCACGAGGCCTTCGAAAAGGGCATCGGCATCCATGGCTCTTCGTATGCCAACACCATGATGGTGGAATTGGGAGAGCGCCTGTACTTTGCGGCAGGATCGGACAAGAACATCAAGCTCACCACGAAAGACGACCTGGAGCTGTTCAAAGCCTACCTGAATGCCGACCCCAGCACCTGGTTGAAGTAAGCAAGCGGAAGGACGCGCACCATGGGCAAACTCTACGAGAACGAGGCATACCTGCAGGATCTGGCGCGCATCTGCGATGCGGACCTGCCTTGGGGAAAGCTCACCGATTCGGCAGTGATGATCACGGGTGCGACGGGCATGATCGGCAGCGTACTTGCCGACGCCCTACTGTTCCAGGGAATAGGTATACAGGTCTACGCCATCGGACGGAGCATGGACCGTTTGAATGCACGCTTCGAAGGCGCCTTCGAGCCTGAATGCCTGCACCTGGTGGAATGCGACGTGAACCAGGGCCTGCCCCAAGACCTGCCCGCCATGGATTACGTGGTGCACGCCGCCTCGAACACGCACCCGCTCGCCTATTCCACCGACCCCATCGGCACCATCACCACCAACACCATAGGGCTTGCCAATCTGCTCCGCTTCGCCGCCGACACCAAAGCGAAACGCTTCGAGTTCCTATCTTCAGTGGAAGTGTACGGCCAGAACCGTGGCGACGTAGAACTGTTCGCAGAAGGCTACTGCGGCTACATAGACTGCAACACCCTGCGTGCGGGCTACCCCGAAAGCAAGCGCCTGGGCGAGGCGCTCTGCCAGGCATATATCAAGCAGGAGGGCATGGATATAGTGATTCCGCGGCTTTCCCGCGTATACGGGCCCACCTTGCTTTCAAGCGATACCAAAGCCCTATCGCAGTTCTTGAAGAAGGGCCTGGCGTATGAAGACATCGTGCTGAAGTCCGAAGGCACGCAGAAGTTCTCATACACCCACTGCGCCGATGCGGTGGCCGCGCTGCTGTTCTGCCTGCTCGCCGGCGAATGTGGGAATGCATACAACGTGGCAGACCCCGCTTCGGACATCACGCTGCGCGAGCTGGCCGAAACGATCGCCAAGTCCGCCGGTACCAAGGTAGTCTTCGAACTCCCCGACGAAACCGAACGCGCGGGCTATTCCACCGCAACCAAGGCGATGATGGACGGCAGCAAGTTGAAAGGCCTGGGGTGGCAACCCTTCTATACCATCGAGGAAGGCATCGAGCAGACCCTGAATGTGATGGGGCAGATTCAGGCGCAGTAGGCGGCATACGGGTCCTCGCCGGGCCGGTCCGACGGCCTTGGGCCAAGGGCTCGTGCCAGACCGCACCCGCATGCAGACGGCGACCCTGTCGAAAACCATCCGGAAGCACCGGGACAGCTGTCCGAAGCCGAGTCGGCTCGCAGAGGGCCGGAATGCCTACGAGCGCAGGATGGCGGGCAGCTGAGCGATCATCTTCTTGCGTCCGCACGACCTGCGCACGAAATCCGCAAGGAGCTTCTTCTTGGCAAAGCCCCTCAACTGCGAGGGATCATTCGCAATCGCATCGAGCACCCTGCAGTACACCGGATCGCCCGAGAACTCCCCTATCGCATGCGCGGGCAGGCAGCCTTCCCACAGGTCACGCAGGCGTTGTGCGTACTCGCAGCAGCGTTCGTCGGGCAGGCGCAGAAGGTCGTTGAACAGGAATTCGCACGACCACTTCAATATCTCCGTAGAGAACTGCAGGGCGAAGCCGTTTTCCGCCCAATCAGTAAGCACGCGGTCGGCTATTTCCAGATGGGCTGCAACCTTCCAATCGAGGTCGGTCTTCTTGCGCATGAGCGACCCGGAACGATTCGCACGGTAGTTCACCAGCTTCAGGCTGCTCAAACCCACCCGTTCGGCACGGGGATAGAGCGCGAAGTAGAAGGCCTCGTCTTCCCCGAAGGCAAGGCTCTCGTCGAACATCAAGCCGGCACGGCGCAGGAAGGCCGATCGGATGGCGGTGCGCCACACGTAGGGGTGGGACCACTCCCCGAACAGCAATTCGGGGTCGAAGCCGTCGTAGAGGGCATCGCGCGGGCTCAGCACCATTTCCAGGTACCTGAAATCCTCGTCGTCTTGATGGGGATAGGGAATCGCCCCGAAAGTGAGGACGTCGGACCCGTCGCGATCCATCGAATCGCAGATGCGCTCGCATGCCCAGGGCATGAAGGTATCGTCGGAATCCAGGAAGCACAGGTATTCGCCCGTCGACCGCTTGATGCCGGCGTTCCTGGCAGAGGAAAGCCCGCCGTTGCGTTTGTTCACCACCTTGATGCGCCCATCCCGCGCCGCATAATCCTTCAGGATCTGCAAGGACGAATCGGTCGAACCATCGTTGACGCATACCGCCTCGAAATCCGGCATGGTCTGCGCCAACACCGAATCGAGGCATTCCGCCAGATAATCCTGCACGTTGTAAACCGGGATGACGATGGAAATGCGCGCCATAGCCTAGCCTTTCCGCACGAGGGCACGGGCCACATAGGAAAGCCCGCCTGTCTGGAAATACCTGCGCAGAGTGTTCAGCTTGCCGGGGGCGGCCTTGTCGGTTGCACCCAGATGCCAGAACAGAGGGTCTTCCAGAATCGCCGCACGCCGTTGCTGCTTGTCTTCCTGCAGGTACGACAGGTCCGTATATCCCAAAATGTCGTCCTCGCGGAAATCCTTCGCCATACGGAGCACGAACTCGCGCTGCAAGGGTTCGCTCAAGCGCTCGTAGTTCCAGATGTAAGTGTCGTAGCGCATACGGGAAAGGATTGCCCGCAGGCGCACCTTGTCCTGCCTATCGGACATCTGGGATACGAAACGGTGCATCTCGCGGTATTCGTCGCACACGCAATACACCTTGCCCGGGGAATTCACCGAACTGGTCTCATTGTCCTGACGGTAATGCAGTACGGGACGGTCCACAATGGCCACCCGTTCGGCACAGGCCCAGACCTTGAAGTTGAAGGCAGCGTCCTGGTATGCAGCACCGGGGGTTTCCAGGAAACGGATGCCATGTTCATTCAGGAAGGAGCGACGGTACAGCGCCGACCAGATGGACGGCTTGCGGTAGAACAGATCCAGGTTCTGCTTGGGGCTCGTCAAGCCTTGGTGCATGCCCTCGGTCCAGCCGAACCGTTCGTTGCGTTCTTGCGGGACGGACCAATAGAACCAGAAATCCGCCTTCGCGACGTCGGCATCGCATGCGCGTGCCGCTTCGAGCAGGCTTTCCAGGGCATCCGGTTCGAAGAAGTCATCGGATTCCAGGATTCCCACGTACTCGCCCCGCGCGGCATCCAAACCCTGGTTCATGGAGGCACCGTATCCCGAATTGGGCTTGTCTATCACGCGCACCCGGGGGTCGGCCTGCAGATAGCGCTCGATGATCTGACGGGACGA
>JBJEKU010000042.1:0-2837 GCA_051878795.1 Eggerthellaceae bacterium | reverse complement strand
CAAATGATGGATCTTGCGCCCACAGACCCGATAAAGCGGGTGAGCAGGAGCAATCCTGCCACGGTGCCCGCTAGGTAATAGATGCAGTCGGAAACGGGCACACCGGCGAGCATCAGGGCGTTCTCGCTTGTGAGCAGCCAGTACATGCCGACCTGAAGGGCGACGAGGACGCAGTTGAGGATGGCGAAGGGCACGAACCTGCGGATGCTTGCAAAGGTGTTGTACAGGTACATCACGATAGAGTACAAGGGTAAGCCGACGACCCAGATCTTCAGGATGGCGCTGACGGTATACACGTCGTCTTGGTTGAACGCGCCTGCCTGGAAGATCTGGATGAGGGGGTCGGCAAGTGCGAAGACCATGCCCGCCAAGGGGATGATCAAGAACAGGGTGCCGCGGATGCCCCGGTTGACGAAGGTGCGCAGGCTTTCCCAGTCCTCCTTCGCGGATGCATCGCTCATTTCCGTGAACATCGCGCGGGAAAGCGAAACTGCAACCACGCCATAGGGTAGTTGGAACCAGATCCACGCGTAATTCAGGGTTGAGGGGCCGGTCTCGCCGCCTACGAGGCTGAATGCATTCCTGCAGCTAAATGCGATCAGGTTTCCCACGATGAAGATCAGGGTGGGAACGGTGATCTTGAGGGTCTCCATAATGGAGGGGTCCTTCAAGTCGATGACAGGCTCCCATTTGAAACCGCATTTGAAAAGAGCGGGGATCTGGATGATGAATTGCGCGGCTACTCCCAAGGTGGTGCCCAATGCGAGCACGAACAGCGCCAGGTCGGGGTTGATGCCGTTGAGGGGGATGTAGGCGAAGAAGGCCGCGATGACGAAGACGTTGTTGATTGCAGGTGCGATCGATGTGAGGAAGTACGACCTGCGCGAGTTGAGGATGCCGGTGATGACTCCGCCCAAGCCGTAGAAGACGATCTGCAGGGCGAAGATACGGAAGAACTTTACGGCGTAAGTGGAAACATCGTTGGTTTGGTCGATCGTGAAGGTTTGGGTGTAGATAATCGGCTCTGCGAATACTATGGCGAGCAGGGAAAGCAGGCCCAGCAGCACGATGCAGATATTCATGATATTCGAACCATAGCGGTTCGCACCCTTTTCGCCGTGGCGTTCCCGTTCCAGCATAAGCACCGGCAGGAAGGCGGCGGAGAGCAATCCGCCAGCAACAAGCTCGTAAATTACATTGGGCAGGTTGTTTGCAACCTGGTATGCGGATGTGATGATGGTGTTGCCGAGGGCGAATGCCATGGCCCAGGTGCGGATGAGACCAGTGAATCGGGAGGCGAGGGTGGCGATGGTCATGAATGCGGTGCTCTTCATAACCGAGCTGGTGGTTTCCTCCAGCTGGTCTGCGTGCTTGGCTTCTTGCATTGCTTTCTCTTTCAAGCGGCGCTTTTGTTTCCAAAATGGAAATGGTAGCAAATCAGAGGCGGCGTGCTTGATTGTAGACGCAAACACCATACTGCCTGAATAGTGCTTTCAGCTATACTATGCAGGGTTGATCACGGGGGCAGGTTCCTTTGCCTGCTTCGAACCGAGCCAGGTGCCGTGTTGCGTCAAGAGGAGCGCGAATGGACGTTCTCATCATACAAAACGAGTCGAATCCCAAGGCAGTCGATGCTTCCCATATGCTTATGGCCTTCCTGGCGTCTCAAGGAATCGATTCGGTGATTATCGGGGCCTATGACGAATTCGATATGCAGGTCGAGGATTTCGGTCTTATCGTGTCCCTGGGAGGGGATGGGACCATGTTGCGTGCCTCGCATATTGCGGGGACGAGCGGGGTGCCTATCCTGGGTTTGAACTTCGGTCATCTGGGTTTTCTGGTGAATAAGAGCGATAACGGAGTCATCGATGCGGTGACTGCGGCAATCTGCGGTGATGTCGTCCGGGAGGAGCGTACCAACTTCGTTGTGGAAGTGCTCTGCGACGGAGACGACGAAAATGCCTTCGACTCGGCCTTCTGCTCGCCCGATATGCTTCCTGAGGGCAGGCGTTTCCGCGGCTTGAACGAGGCCGCCCTGACGCGCGGTCCTTCGGGGAGGATCATCGACCTCTCCTATTCGGTTTCAGGCGAGCACGTGGCAAGTATCAGAAGCGATGGAATCGTGGTTGCAACTGCAACCGGATCTACCGCCTATGCGCTTTCTGTCGGTGGTCCCTTGGTGGCTCCCGGTTTCGGCGGCTTGGTGATCGTGCCGGTTGCACCCCATACCTTAGTCGCACGGGCTCTGCTGACCGACCCCCAGGATGTGGTGGAAATCGAGCTCGAATCGAACAGCGCGAATAATGAGGCGACGCTGATCGTAGATGGCGAGATGATGGGTTTCGAAACGCCTATCAGGCGCATCCGAGTCTTCAAAGGGGAAGAGCCCACGGTAATGCTCCAATATCGCAAGGAAGGCTTCTACGAGCACGTTTCCAATGTGTTCTTCAAGTAGGTCGGAACCGGAACGGTTTCGTATCTGCGGCATTGATGCGTGCGTGATGCCGTTTACCTTTTCGGTAATACACCCCTCCGTTCGGAGGGATGTTCGCGTTTCGGTCCTAACGGGTCCTTCGCTTGCCGGGTGATCCTTTCTTTTGCCCGAAACCAAGCACCCCCTCTGCTTGAGAAGGGGTGCGGGGTGTTCTGTGCGGGTATGGGAATGCAGATGGGTTACTTGTGATAGTAACGGCGCAGTTCGTACTTCGGCTCGCAACAGACGTTGATTCCCAAGGTGCGGTAGAGCTTTTCGTCGGTGGGGGAGATGATGACCGAGAAGAAGGCATCGCATCCGTTGAGCTTATGGATGTTGTCGAGCAGCTGGGAAGCCATATCGT
>JBJEKU010000041.1:0-16609 GCA_051878795.1 Eggerthellaceae bacterium | reverse complement strand
ACCGACGGCGGGCGGCCGTCTGCTGGAATTTGCGCAAGAGTCTGGACAGTACCTCGTCAAGTATCCTGTTCACCGATGTTGGTTCAAGGGAAGGGTGCCTTCGATGAATACGGCTGATGGTCTTGTGCAAGCTCCTTCCTTTTCTATGGCTCTTTCGCTTCTCTATATCGGCGGATTCTGCATTGCGATCGTCTTGCTCATCGCGGTTTTCGTGTCTATCTGGAAGATCTTCAGTTTCTCGAAGGAGTCGAGCGCTCGGGCGAAAAGCCAGATGCTTTCTGTTATATCCCTGATCATTGCAGCCTGTTATTTTGCGACCTTGCCCATGGCTGTTCATGAAGCGTGGGATCTCCTGGGTAATGCGGGGCTTGCGATTGCTGCCGGCGTTTTGATGGGGCTGTACAACGCGCTTGCGATGTTCTTCTTCGAGAGCAATCTTGCAACCCTTCAGGCTTTCTTGAACCAGTATGTTGCCTTGCTGCCTTCGATGCAGCCGTTTGCAAGCGGGTATGTGGTATTCCTTGCTGTTCTGTATACCTTGGCTCCCATCGGAATCGCTGCAACGGCAATCAGCATGTTCAAGGGCCGCGTATCCCTCATCATTGCGGTGATGCTGATGAGGAACCGCGCCCGGAACAGCAGGATCTATTTGTTCGATGGCATCAGCGACAAATCCCTGGCCTTCGTGAAGAACTTGAGAATGAAGACCGACAATCCTTCGAATCGGATTGGCGTTGGTGCGGTCGCTCCCTTAGTTGTCTTCGCCAACGTCAGCAAGAATGCCGAGGAAAAAGCCTCCGGCGAGATCAAAGCGCTTTCCTGCAGGACGATACGTTTCATTGACGCGGACTGTGACACGCTGCTCCGTGAAACGTTCAGGGGTCTTCATGGAAAGGCCTTCTGGTCGCTGCACGTGTTCTTCTTCGGCGATGACAGCGGGCTTAACTTGGGTAGCGCAATCGGATTCATGCGCTCACTTGCTGCGTGGACTTCCCCTTATGGTGATCGTACGTGCTCCGAAGCGGACCTTCGTGCAATCGATCGTATGGTCGAGGGAAAAGACGCGACGCAAGAGCAGATAAGAAACGCGCGTGCCTTGCGCTTTACCGATGAAGGAGCGCCTCGATACCACATCTATTGTTCGAGCAGGGGGCGTAGCGACGAGCAGACGCTCGATTCTGTTGTCGGTATAAGGGGTTTCGATATTCGTATCGTCGACGAGGCCCGTGCCGGCGTATACGACTTGATGTGGAATCATCCGCTCCATAAAACCTTACCGCCCCATTACCTGCTTCTTGATCAGGGTAATGAGGATGCGCGCAGGGCTAACCTGGTGGTGATCATCCTCGGTGCAGGGGATCATGGCTTCGAGGCTTTTCGGGCAGCCTGTTGGTTGGGGCAAATCGTCGATGTGGATATGACCATCTTCGTCATCGATCGCATGAGCAGGCAAGACTTCTTCAACAAGGTCGATTATTGGTGTCCGCAATTGAGGAATAACGGATGCTTTTCGTCCTGGGGCATGAGAACCGATGCTTCCGAGGGCCATCATGCCAATGTTCGATTCTGGCGGGCAGCTGCAGGTGAGCGCAGCTTCAACGAGGCCCTTAGGGAAGTCCACGGTCAGGTCGCGGCCATCAGCCAGGAATCCGAGGGGAAGGGCTTTGGGAAGGTTGTTCCGTATTGCGTGGTTTCCTTGGGCGAGGACGATCTGAGCACCGATGCGGCCCTGTCCTTACGCCAGGCATTCTGCGGGAGCGGGGATGGTGCCGAGCAGTTGATCTCGCCGAAGATCTACGTGAATGTGAAGAACCATTCGAAGCATCCCGTTATCGAGCGCATGAATGGAACGAAGCTTCCCTTGTCCTTGATCCCGTATGGAAGTTTGGATCGCATCTTTACCGAGGAGAGCATCGTCGCCTCTCCGCAGGAAGCCCTGGCTTTTGCGGTGCATTCGTCGTTTTCCACGCTCCATGATGGGCAATCCGATCGGGAGAAGCGGATCGAGGATTTCCTTTCCTACACCAGATGGCAGATGGGCAGGCTTTCAAGTACGGCGAATGCCCTTGCGATGAGATCGAAGCTCTGGGCATTCGGACTCGACATGGAAATGAACCCCATCGATATGGCTGAGGCTTCCAGTCGGAATACCTCGCTTGCCGATTACGGGGGTTCTGCCCAACATTTCCTAGAGGCGGCGTTGGATCGCATGTGCCAACCCCTTTCCGAACAATTGCGGGATCCGTTGAAGCGAGAGCAGCTGTTCGCATCGGATTGCAAGCTTGCAAGGATGGCACGTGCAGAGCATGATCGCTGGCTGGCGTTGTACCTTACCGAAGGTTGGATATCCATGTCCCCGAAAGCTTCAATGAACTTCAGGTTACGGGGAATGAGCGATGGCCGCCATGACAGCCATCTTCTGATGCGCCATCCCTTCATTGCGCCATTCGACCGGTTGGGCAGGATTTCCCAGCTGGTGGGGAAGGAAGATACCCGACTTCACGACGTATATTCAGTCACCAACATGAAGGCTATCCTATCTTCGCAGATGGGTTATGGGCTCTGCCGGTACAAGGCGACGGTGAAGGTGGCGATGGATCCGGGTTTGTACCTCTTGGAAGGCGTATCGAGGGGGACTGCCCGCATCTTCAGGAAGAAACCCGGGACTGCCGGGTTCCATGCCTTTGCCATCGATGATGACAGCCTGGTGTTCCACAATCGCTTGGAAGATGGTACCGACGAGGCGCCTGGGGTCTTCGTGTGCGGCCTGATGGGGGAGGTGTGGAAGATCGAGAATCTTCCCCTATCCGGCAAGATGCGCCTTTCCGATCTTTCTGGTGACTGCTTCCCGGAAAAATTCAATGCTCGGTATGTGATCGATTGTGGTGAAGGACCTGGTCGCAACATACGTTTCGATGATTTGAAAGAGCTGCCAGTCCCGAAGGATTGGGAAAAGCGGGGAACATTCCGTAACCCTATCGAGGCTATGGCGTCATATGGATACTGGAACTACGATTTCTCTTCATGCTGTGAGATTCGATATCGCAGGGAAGGTGACGAGCCGCCCGTCGACTGCTTCGGAGGGGAGAAAGCGATTCCCGCGGCACAATATATCCTTGCTGTTAAAGCTGGCGAAGAGTGGGCAGGAGCCTGCATCAAGGGCACCTATGCCGAGTACTGGATAAACCGCAGTGAGAATGTTTGGGGCGATCGTCTGGAACATGGCGGTGGCGACTGGATTGTATGCTCTCTGGCGGATTGCGCTGGAAGGAGCCTGCCTTCCGAAATTCCCGTGTGGTGCGAACGAGGTGAAGATGGGGAAGAGCGCCTTCTGTGTCCCGAGGTGTTCCTCGGCTGCGGTTCATCTGCTGAACGCGAGCGACCCTACGTGATAAACGGAGCGGTGTTCCAGAAGACCTACGAGATTGCGAACAGCCTGAAACGGGTTCGATAGCCGCGAAGCGAATCCGTCATGATTGCCGACATATGCGATTCAGATGCTGGGGGTGCGCAGGGACGTATGTCCTATTCCCTCGTGCTGTCGGAATGGGTGACGTAATCCAGGAACTTCTCCTCAACGTACGAAAGCTGGTAATTGGAAGGCTTGACCCAGTACTGGTTGATCACACGGTTGATCCCGGTGATGGGCACGCTACCCAGCGCCTCGTTCTTGACGTTGAAGAAGGGCGTTCCGATGGAGATTCCCACGTGCCGCCCACGTGTGATGATTTCCAGCATGCCGCCACGGTCGCTGATGTAGAGCACCTCGTGGGGGTTGGAAAGCCCCATCGCCTCAAGCCAGTTGTCGTCCTTCAGGTACTCGAAGGCAACCAGCGGGGTGGTGGCGAGCACTTCCAACGGGATGCTGCTGCGCTTGGAAAGAGGATGGTCCTTCGACATGATCGCTAGGACGGGGATGTTCGGTGCGAGCAGGTGGAAGTCGAGCAGGTAGCGCTTTGCCAGTTCCTCCAAGTCGCTGCCTTCGTGGTGGAATTCGTAGACGAAGCCCAGCCGGTACTGGCGCGAAGCGATGTCCTCGATGCAACGGCGCAGGCCCGTTTCCTTGAACAGGTCGTTTGCCTGGTTGCCGGGGAATTCGCTGCGGAAGCTCAGGAAGTGGTTCAGGATAACGACCGAGAAGACGCAGGAAATGGAAAGGTTGCTCTGGTCGCTCGAAAAGCGGCTCGGCACGTTCTTGATGTTCTCGAGTTCATTGACGATGATGCGGGCGCTATCCAGGAACATGCGCCCCTGTGCCGTTGCGCGTACGCCCGAATTGGAACGCTCGAAGATGCGGTATCCCAAGGTTTCTTCCAGTGTGCGTATCTGGGCACTCAAGTTGGGCTGCGACATATACATGTTGGCAGCGGCGTGGCTGATCGATCCGCAGCGGTCGATTTCGATTACCGCCCTGAAGATGTCGGTGCGCAGATGCAGGTCGCTGTCTTGTTTCATGGATGCTCCTGTAGCCGGGTGCGGTTCGCGCATGCAGGAATCGGCGCAGGCGCATTTGAGTAAAAGACTTCGGATGGGTATCATTTGCTCTGTTCCACGAACAATTATAAGTGTTCCCAATGAAACAGAAAGGGGTATCCCATGTCGGAAAACCTTCAGCCTGCGAGCGCGCTTTCTTCACCGCGCTTCTGCAACACCGGCACCTTCATGCGCATTCCCCGCATGGCAGATGCGACTGATCCCGATTTCGCCATTGTCGGCATTCCCTTCGATACCGCATGCTCCTATCGAACCGGTGCCAGGTTCGGGCCGCAGTCCATCCGCGCTATCTCCGCCATGATCAAGCCCAATAACGTTATCTTGGGCGTGAACGTGCTTGAGAACCTGAAGGGTGCGGACTACGGCGACGTTGCCATCACCCCTGGGTACATCCATCCCACCTATGAGGCCATAGAACGCGAGATCGCAGGTATTCTGGACCAGGGCATTATCCCCATCGCCTTGGGCGGAGACCATGCCATCACTTTGGGCGAGCTGCGTGCCGTTGCGAAGAAGTACGGTCCCGTTTCCCTGGTGCATTTCGACAGCCATACCGATATCTGCGACGAGGTCTTCGGCCAGAAGTACAATCACGGCACTCCCTTCCGCCGTGCTTTGGAAGAGGGTCTGATCGATCCCTCCAAGTCCATCCAGATCGGCATGCGCGGATCGCTGTACGACCCCCACGAGCACGAGCTTTCCCGCGAACTGGGCTTCGAGCTCATCGCTACCCACCAGATGCGTGAGATGGGTCTGGAGGCCGTGGTCCAGCATATCAAGGACCGCGTGGGCGACAATCCCGTCTTCCTGACGTTCGATATCGACTTCGTCGATCCTGCGTACGCCCCTGGTACCGGTACGCCCGAAGTGGGCGGTTGGACCAGCTGGGAGGCACTGTGGCTGGTCCGTCAGCTGGTCGACCTGAACTTCGTTGGCTTCGACGTAGTTGAAGTGCTCCCTGCGTGCGACAATGCGGAAATCACTGCATACCTTGCCGCGAACATCTGCTTCGAGTTCATTTCCATGCTTGCCGTACAGAAGAAGAACGGCCGTAGGTAGGGGAGTCGATCCTTTCCGCGCCTGACGATAAGACCTTGAGGTTAAGATCATTCCCCTTTATCAAACACTGAACCGGGACGTCCGTTGCGTCCCGGTTCTCTTTTCTTCTAAAGCAACCTTCTGCTATATGAAGGGTGAAGACGGTTGTCTTCCAAAAGCATCGAAAATAATCGAATCATTCTTGTCAGTTCGAAACAAATCGATATTATCAATATATCGAAAACATTCGAAGTGAAAGGAATTCCAATGGAACAGTTGGGCATGTTTCTTATGGATCAGGTTCTGAAAATGGAATGGCTGAGCGCGATGATCGCCTCGGCGCTTTCTGCTTGCGGGTTGGATCCTGCTTCACGATGGGGTGGGACGATTCATTTTTTCCTATATGACACTATCAAGATAATCATTTTGCTTGTGGTGCTCATTTTCGTTATCGGTTTCATCCAAAGCTATTTCCCGCCCGAACGAAGCAGGAGGATCATGGGCCGCTTCAAGGGGATTTCTGGAAACGTAGTGGGCGCCTTATTGGGAACGGTAACCCCGTTTTGCAGTTGCAGTTCCATTCCCCTGTTCATCGGGTTCATCCGCGCGGGTCTGCCCTTAGGTGTTACCTTTAGCTTCCTTATCTCATCTCCTATGGTTGATTTGGGAAGCCTGGTGTTGATCATGAGCATCTTCGGTCCGAGTGTTGCTGTGGTCTATACGCTTGTCGGTTTGGTGATCGCAATTGCCGGCGGTGCTTTCATCGAGCGCCTGCACATGGAAAGGCATATTTCGGAATTCGTACGCGGCGATACGCTGACCGACCAAGACCTCATCTCGATGCAGATTTATGAGCGTCTGTCCTATGCTGCGGAAGAAACCTGGAGCACGTTCAAGAAGGTTTTCCCGTATATCATTATCGGAGTTGCCATAGGCAGCTTGATCCATAATTGGATTCCCCAGCAGGCAATCGAATTCGTCCTCGGGGAGCATAATCCCTTTGCCGTTGTTCTGGCGACCATAGTCGGTGCGCCGGTATATGCGGACACCTTCGGTGCCATTCCCATTGCGGAAGCCCTCTATTTCAAGGGAACCGGCTTGGGCACTGTGCTCGCATTCATGATGAGCGTGACGGTTCTTTCCATACCAAGCCTTACCATGCTCTCGCGTGTTATCAAGCCTCGCCTTATGGTGGTGTTCATCGGCACGTGCATGGTGGGAATGATAATCAGCGGGTACGTGTTCAATTTCCTGCAGCCGTTGTTCTAAGGGTGGGGCCAGGTCGGGCGCCGATTCGAACGCGGTGGCCGACCTTCACGTCCGATGCTCGTTTGCCTGGCGGATATAATAGTGCGGGAATAGGAGCGCTTGAGCGAGAGGAGGCTGTAATGCCCGAAGACTGCGGGGGATGGACCGCTGGCCCTTCTGTTACAGACAGGACTAAGGAGTCTGCGCTGTTCAAAGCGCTTGGCGACGAAAAACGCCTTGTCATGCTCGATACCGTGGCTGAAAACCCCGGAATCTGCGCATGCAAGCTGCTCGAGCAGTTCGAAATGTCGCAATCGACCCTTTCCCACCACATGTCCCTGCTCAAGGCTGCCGGTCTGGTCACTTGTGAAAAGCACGGGAAATGGTGCCATTATTCACTGAGCAGGGAAGGCTTTGAATCGGCGTCCCGGTATATCGGGGAGATGCTGCAATCGTAAGGCTATCCATGCAAAAAACCGCAGCCCCATCGGAAATCTACCGGTGGGGCTGCTTGCGTATGGGATAACCATCGGGCGTGGGTGATAATCGCCAAGTGCTGGATCGAGGGCACCCGTTAGCACTGGTCGAAGGAAGCGGCTGCTGCTATTTCAATAGCTTGAGCAGTTTCGCCTTCGAAACGACCTTGCCGTTCACTAGGAGCTTTCCATCTACCATCAGCGAGGGAACGCTCATCACGCCTAGCTTTACGATTTCGATGAGGTCTTCTACTTTTTCGACGCTTGCCTCGATGCCCAGTTCATTGACTGCTTCCAGCGTGTTTTCGTAGAGCTTCGCGCAGTCATCACAGCCTGTTCCGATTACCTTGATTTCCATAAGGGTTCCTCTCAATCTGCGATTGGCGGTATTTCGTCGTAATGGTGATCACGAGTTTTTCAGGGTCATTTTCGTTCCAACCGTGCCCTTCCAAGCTTCAAGCAAGGGCTTTACCACCGAAGGACCGATTTTCGAGATAACGGTCAGACTCGATTCATCTTTAGCCTCGCATTCTCTGGCGTCGGTTTTTCCGCAAACCACGTCAACCTGCATCCATCCGTGCTCGAGGGTTTGCATGAAGCCCTTCATCCTGAATACGCTTTCTCCCAGGCTCTTGGCATAGCCCTCGAAGGCTTTGAAGGGCACTGGCTCCTCGAAGCGCATGACCAGGGTCTTCGGTTTGTTTTCAACGGAATTGGTTGTTTCTTCGCCTTCAGCCCATTGGAATGCCATGAGGTCTTCCTGCAAGAAGCCGGCATCGATTTCGCCTGCTTGACTGATTCTGATAGGACAGACGGGATTGATTTCCCTGATTTTTCCTTCGAGGGAGGCGATTCTGCTGGAGTCGACCTGTGCGGCCTTGGTGATCAGTGCCAGGTGACAATGCTTGAGCTGGCGGTCTACGGTTTCGAGGTCAGACACCTGATCGAGGAAGTTCAGTGCGTCGACAAGGCAGATCGCCCCGCAGAATTCGTAGTTGCCTGCACCCAGCTCCTTTGCCGAAAGTACGATTTCCTCGATGTTCGAGGGGTCTCCTAAGCCTGAGCTCTCCACGAATAGGAAGTCGAAGTCGAATTCGGCCATTTCAGCAAGGGCTTGTACAAAATTCAGTTTCAGGCACGAGCAGAAAATCGACCCCTTGTTTATCTCCCTCATGGTGATGTTGTCGTCTCGAAGTATTTCACCATCAATGCCCAGTTTTCCGAATTCGTTCTGAATAACGCCTACGCGGTAGCTTGAAAGCTCCTTGAGGATGTTGGAGAGGACGGTTGTCTTTCCCGAACCCAAGAATCCAGTTAGTACGTACAGCTTTGTCATGGCATCCCTTTCTGAGAATGCCGGGCTTGGCGCAAGCCCCGCATTTCTTCAATACAATTCGAAACATATCGATATGAGTGTATTTCAACAGAATCGGAAGTCAATAACAAATCGAAAAGAATCGAAGTAAGACCTGATCCAGGTTCATTGCGTTCGATGAGTCGAATCCAAACACAAGGGAAGGGGGGAGAATTACTGAATCGGCGATAAGATTATCCATCCATTACGAATCAGAAAAACCGATATACGCATGAATTCGATTGGGAAATCTAATCACGCAGGACTTCAACATAGCTTTTTAATCGATTAATGCACTCATTCGAACAATGAGAGAGCATTAAACCGTTATACTTCGATAGGTTTGAATGTGCCTGAAGTGTCTTCAGGCCGTTTTTGCGTGTTCAGAGACAAAGAAGTGCTATCGGTATCTTCTTACAAATAGAAAGGGGGCCTTGTGGACTTCGGTGTGATGCTCGAATACCTGCCGCTTTACACGCAGGCGATGGTATTGACGCTCCGCATCGGATGGTTGGGTATCATCGGCTCCATCGTTATCGGTTTGATCGTGGCCTGCATCGTACATTTCCGCATCCCGGTACTCAAGCAGCTTTCCAGCGTGTACGTGGAATTCTTCCGCAATACGCCCTTGCTCATCCAGCTGTTCTTCATCTACTTCGCTCTGCCGCGCTTCGGCCTTTCCATTTCTGCAGAGATGTGCGGCATCGTGGGATTGGCGCTGCATGGCGGTGCATACATGGCGGAATCCTTCCGTTCCGGTTTGGAATCGGTGGAGAAGATACAGACCGAAAGCGCGATGAGCTTGGGTATGAGCAACGTGCAGCTGATGCGGCATATCGTATTGCCCCAAGCGGTTGCCCTGGCCATGCCCTCCTTCGTTGCCAACGTCATCTTCCTGCTGAAGGAAACCAGCGTGTTTTCCGCAATCAGCCTGCTCGACCTGATGTTCGTCGCCAAGGACCTGATCGGCCTGTACTACAACACCACCGAATGCCTGGTCATGTTGGTCATCTTCTACCTGATCATCCTGCTCCCGGTTTCCATTCTGGGCACTGTTCTGGAAAGGAGGCTCCGCTATGGAACTTTTGGGGCTTGATGTTCTGTTCATGGGCAATAACGCCTTGCGCCTGCTGGGCGGTCTGTGGGTTGCTGCCCGTATCAGCCTGCTTTCCATTCTGATCAGCATCCCCTTGGGCTTGCTCTTCGGCGTGCTCATGACCAGCAAGAATGTTGTGATCCGTGCGCTTTGCCGCTTCTATCTGGAAGTGGTGCGCATCATGCCGCAGCTGGTGCTGCTGTTCATCGTCTTTTTCGGTGCGACCCGTGCTTTGGGGATCAATATCTCTGCCGAGCTTTCGTCCATCATCGTCTTCGTGTTCTGGGGCACCGGCGAGCTGGGCGACCTGGTCCGCGGTGCGCTTACGTCCATCCCCAAGCATCAGTACGAAAGCGCCGAAGCGCTGGGCATGAGCAAGAAGCAGGTGTACCTGCGCATCATCATCCCGCAGGCTATCCGCCGCCTTATCCCCAACTCCATCAGCTTGGCAACCCGTATGGTCAAAACCACCAGCTTGGTTCTGATGATCGGCGTTGTGGAGATGATGAAGGTTGGACAGCAGATCATCGAGGCCACCCGAATGACCTCTCCCAATGCCGTTTTCGGCGTGTATGGAACCATCCTGCTACTGTATTTCATTATTTGCTGGCCTATCAGCATGCTTGCGAAAAGGCTTGAGAAGAAGTGGGGAACCGACTAATGACCAATCATGCAGATACCGCCGAACCCCAGGTGCTGCTGAAGATCGAGCACCTGAAAAAGGCCTATGGCGACAACGTGGTCCTGAAGGACATCAATCTGGAAGTGCGCAAAGGCGAGGTAATCGTCATCGTCGGCCCTTCCGGTTGCGGAAAATCCACCTTCCTGCGTTGCATCAATGCGCTCGAACCCATCCAGGGCGGAAGCGTTGTTGTCGAGGGCGTCTCGGTCCATGACAAGGGTACCGACTTGGCGCAGGTGCGTCAGAAGCTGGGCATGGTCTTCCAGAGCTACGAGCTTTTCCCCCATATGACCGTGCTCGATAATGTTGCGCTCGCTCCCATCGTGGTGCAGAAGCGAAAGAAGGAAATCGCCCAGGACGAGGCGAAGTTCCTGCTCAAGCGCGTTGGCTTGAAGGACAAGAAGGACGCGTACCCCCGACAGCTTTCGGGTGGCCAGAAGCAGCGTGTGGCCATCGTACGTGCGATGGCCATGCATCCCGATATCATGCTCTTCGACGAGGTTACCGCTGCGCTGGACCCCGAAATGGTGCGTGAGGTTCTGGACGTTATCCTGCAGTTGGCCAAGGAAGGCAAGACGATGCTGATCGTCACGCATGAGATGTCCTTCGCACGTGCGGTTGCCGACCGCGTACTCTTCTTCGATGGCGGCGACATCGTAGAAGAGGGGATTCCCGAGGAGTTCTTCGAGCATCCCAAGACCGAGCGGGCCCAGCAGTTTTTGCGCACCTTCGAGTTCGATGCGGTCCGTCACCACGAATCACAGGCCTAATATCCCAGGACAGAGCGAATACCAACTTTATTGGTGTATAGTTTTGCGAGCCCGCAGAAAAGCGGGCTCGTACTGTACTTGTGCTCGGGCATATGGCAGGGACTGCCGTTGCACACTTCTCTTGAAAGGAGATCAAACCAATGAGGAAGGGTATTTTCGCGAAGATCGCCGCTGTCGGCGTTTCCGCGGCTCTGGCTGCGGTTGCTTTGGCAGGTTGCGGCGGATCCAGTGAAAGCGGCAGCGACGGCAACGTCTACCGTACCCTGGAGGAAATCCAGGAGTCCGGCACCATCAAAATCGGTGTCTTCTCCGATAAGAACCCCTTCGGCTACATGGACGAGAACGGCGAATATCAGGGCTATGACATCTACCTGGGCAACCAGCTGGCTGAAGATCTGGGCGTAGAGGTCGAATACGTTTCCACCGAGGCTGCAAACCGCGTCGAGTACCTGGAAACCGGTAAGGTCGACGTGATCCTGGCAAACTTCACCGTCACCGATGACCGTGCCCAGAAGGTCGACTTCTGCAATCCTTATATGAACGTATCCCTGGGCGTCGTCTCCCCTGAAGACGCTGTTGTCGAGAGCCTGGATGACCTGGGTGCAGATGATGCGGTTATCGTTATCTCCGGTACCACCGCAGAAACCTATCTGACCGAGAACTATCCCGATCTGACCCTGAAGAAGTTCGAAACCTACGCAAGCGCTAAGACCGCGTTCGAGAATAAGGAAGGCGTCTGCTGGGCGAATGACAACACCGAGGTCATGGCATTCGCTTCTCAGACTGAAGGCTATGTTGTAGGCATCCCCGAGCTGGGTGGCACCGACACTATCGCTCCTGCGGTTTCCAAGGGCAATACCACCCTGCTGGAATGGATCAACGAGGACATGGCAAAGCTGGGTTCCGAAAACTTCTTCCACAAGGACTATGAGGAAACCCTGATGGACACCTACGGTCCCGAATATGAGGACACCCTGGTTGTTGAAGGCGTACCTGCCGAATAGCAGATAGCCAGCAATCGGTTTTCCAGAAGGCCCGGTCACCCGGGCCTTCTTCTTTGGACGGGGTGTTTGCGGGTATGATTTCTTCGGGAAAGACGAAGGAAGGAATACCCCAATATGAGCGATTTCGAACTGCCCGAAGAGCATTTGATGGACCTGGATATCGAAGGGGTGCGCCGCATTTCCCTGATCTGCACCGATGCCGATCTGAAGGAACTTGTCTTCGGTTTCCTGCGTAACGAGGGCATCATCGCTTCTGTCGATGACGTCGAGGATTGGGATGTGAATCCTGCCCATACCGAATCATCGGTGCGTCTCAAGCCCCAAGTCCTTGAGCGCTATCGTGCGCAAGGGGAGCTGCCGGCAGACCTTCGGCCTTCTGGTTTAGGCGGTCATCAGCTGAGGTTCGACCTCTCCATCCCGCGTAGCGATGACGAATTCGTCCTGACGAACGATGAATTGCGTGCCTTTGGGCGGAAGATGGACGAATATGCCGTCCTCCATAAGCGCATGGGCGGCGTGCATTGCTCTGCCTTGTTTTCAGAAGGAAAGCTGCTTTCCGTGTTCGAGGATATCGGACGCCATAACACCTTGGACAAGATATCTGGAGACCTGCTGATACGAGGGGTGGAACCCGGCAAGCAGTGCGTGCTCGTGACGACCGGGCGTATCAGTTCCGACATGGCGCGTAAGGCCGCCTGCTTAGGCGCTTCGGTAATCTGCTCGTATTCCGTTGCCACGAAACGTGCCTTTGATGCGGCACAGGCCGCGAATCTTACCCTAGTCGCCTATCTGGGACGCGGGAGCATGCGCGTGCTTTGCGGGCACCAGAGGGTCGCGGAGGGGTAGGGTCGATCGCCCCGATGAAAGTTCCATCGACGTTAACGTCGTCTAGTACAGTTGCCGAGTAGCCTACGGAGGTGTGATTCGCTTTACGACCGCCGAGTCGGTTTCCGTCTGCCGCACGGCTCCTACATGTGGATTGCAGCCAAGGAGCAGGCTCCTTCGGAGGCCGCACGGTTAGGCTGCTTCGGCAGTATCTTCCTCTTTTTTCCCTTTGGGAAGTGGCACAACGGACCCGATGCCCGCGGCAAGCAACATGGGTATGATTCCCTGGACGGGGAAGCACAGTACCAGAAGCAACACTACGAAGATAGGCTGCCGCATCATGGTACCCAAGGCTCCCGCAGTGCAAACGCAGAGGCAGAAGGTGGGGTTGATTCCCGTGATTGCCGCCATTGCGAATCCAAGGGATATCCCCGAAAAGATCATGGGGAAGAACTTTCCGCCCTTCCAACCGAAGGAGATGCAGACGTTCAGCACGACGGGCTTGATCGCCGCAGCAAGAATCAAACCGACCATCCCGATTGCCATCCACTGGCTTTTGATCATTTCGGATTGGGCTTCGCCTGCAAACAGGGTATTGGGGAGCAGGCAACCGATCGACCCCAATACTAATCCTGCAATCAAAGCTTTCAACATGGGGCGATTCCCCAGTTTCTTGGAGGCTGCTTCCGATACTATTCCAGACACATGGCAGATAAGGCCCAGGATACTTCCCACGATTGCAAGGGGGACAAGCAGGGCCCACTCGTTTCTTCCCGCTTCGAAATCCTCGAATCTCGGGATGCCGCTCCCTCCTCCAATAAGGTTCCTTAGCAGCAGCACGGTACCCAGGGAAGATGCGATCGCGATCGTATAGACGATGGCCTTCCTGCGTTTGGACATCTGTGCAAGCGCTAGGTTCTGGCCGCTCTCTGCGTCCAGTCCGGGGACGGCGAAGCCGAACAGGGGCGCATTGAAAACCGCTGCCAGTATCGCTGCGATTCCCGCGCCAGCCAAATCTTGGAATTCCTTCCCTAAGAACTTCAAGCGATCGCCAACCCATGTGCACATGCCGGCAATCAGTCCGACAAGGCCCGCTTCCGGGCCGATGGATGCACCGAAGAGCAAGGGCATCAAGGCGCACAAGAAACATTGGGGGAGCCTTCCGTATTCGTAGCGTCCCGTCTTCTTCACTTCCGCCATGACCTCGTTCATTTCATTGGGAAGTCCGGGGAATCGTTTCTGGAGCAAGCCCACAACGAGGGCTCCCACTATGCAGACGGGAAGAGGCCACCACCAGAAGCCGATTCCGTTAATCGCCGGGGCGGTATCGATGCCCAAGGATTGGGGGAGGGTGCTCCAGAGCAGTTGGATCCCCTTATTCATCAGGAAAAAGAAGGTCCAGCAGAAGGCGCCTGCAAAGGCGCCTAGAATCGTGGTTACAAGAGCGTACGGTAGGATCGCACGAGGTTTCATCAGGTTCCTTACTGCGTGATTATGTTCCTCCCCATTATGGCATCTGTTTCAGACGATTTGTCGTTTTCAGGTTGATGATCGCTATTTATCGGGGTTCATCGCCTCATGGCAGTCTATTCCATGCAGGACCACACAGGGTGATCTGCTTTTCCACCTGCGATGCTTCGTCGGATGGGGTATCCTAATGAAAGTCTTTTGCTATCGGACAGAAAGGTTCCCCATGCAGGATTACAAGCGCGAGTTCATCGAATTCATGGTCGAAAGCGACGTTCTGAAGTTCGGCGAGTTCACCCTCAAGAGCGGCCGCAAGTCCCCCTTCTTCATGAATGCCGGCGCCTACGTTACCGGTAACCAGCTGCACAGGTTGGGTGAATACTACGCCAAGGCCATCCACGAAACCTTCGGGGACGATTTCGACGTTTTGTTCGGACCTGCATACAAGGGCATCCCCCTGGGCGTTGTCACCGCTATTGCCTACGATAACCTGTATGGCAAGGAAATCCGTTACTGCAGCAACCGCAAGGAAGCGAAGGATCATGGCGCCGATGCTGGCAATCTACTGGGATACGTGCTGCAAGACGGCGACCGTGTGGTTATCATCGAAGATGTCACCACTTCCGGCAAGTCCATCGACGAGACCTACCCGCTCATCAGCGGCGTTGCCGACATCGAGGTGAAGGGCCTGATGGTTTCCCTCAACCGCATGGAAGTGGGTAAGGGTGGTAAGAAGGCTGCTATCGATGAGGTTTCCGAAAAGTACGGGTTCCCCACTGCCGCTATCGTGGACATGGCCGAAGTGACCGAATACCTGCATAACCGCGAAGTGAACGGCCGTGTGGTCATCGATGACGACATCAAAGCTGCCATCGATGCCTACTACGACCAGTACGGGGCAACTGAATAGTCCCATCTATGACCCACCCTGGGTCACCTGCGTTTTTTCGCGTTTAAAGTGTGTAAGAATTGATTTGCCGCCAGCACCTCCTTTGTTCCTGGGTGCTGGCGTTTCCTTTGGTTCAGACGAAGGGGTATTTCGTGTTCAACGGCATCTCACTGCATGTTCTGGCGAGCGGAAGCAAGGGTAATAGCTCGGTCGTGGTCAATGAGGAAACAGGCGAAGGCATCCTGATCGACTGCGGTTGCCGTCGCATGGATCTGGCATCTTTCTTCGAGGAAACCGGGTATGATCCGCGAAAGATCTGCGCTATCTTGATCACTCATGATCACAGCGACCATATCAAGTCCCTTGCCATGCATATGCGCTTCTTCAAGAAATACGGCATCAGCCCGCTTGTCTTTACTTTGGACCAACTGATTAAGCCGTGTCGGGAAAAGACGGATACGGATAAGGGCCAACTGGCGGATTTCGAAGTGGTGCGTTTCGAAGAAGGCATCAAGCTTGCAGGCTTGGAAGTGTCTCCCTTGCCTACAAGTCACGATGCCACGGCCTCGTGTGGCTTTTTCTTCCAAAACTGCAACCAAAGCAGCGATTCCCTTGCCTTCATCACGGATACCGGCATTCTCCCAACCGAAAGCGCCTGTATGCTGTCGAAGGCTCGCTTGGTTGCGCTCGAATGCAATCACGATGAAAAGATGCTGAAATACGGTGATTACCCCCGCTTTCTGAAGGAGCGCATTGCATCCGACCAGGGGCATTTGTCAAATGTCCAGGCGGTTGATCTGCTCCAACGTTATTTGGGCTCGTCTTGCGATGAGCTTGTGGCGATGCATCTTTCGCAGGAGAACAACCTTCCGTCTGTCGTAAGGGAAACGGTGCAAGGTGCCCTGGACGAAATGGGGTCCCAAGCTAAGCTGCATGTTGCAAAGCAGTATTCACGCGTGAGCCTGGGGTAGGGATGGAAGGCGAAGCAGGCTTGGCTTCCGCTTGGAAGGTCTTGGATTATCATATCCTACGGAAATCGCCATTCCCGACGGTAGGTTTGCTTGGACGAAAGGATCAGTCATGGCGCGCATTAAGGTGAACTTCACGGCAGAAGAAAAGAAGCTGCTCAAGCGTTTGGATATCGCCGGGAGCTTCAATTCGCTCAGCTTGGACGATTTGCTCGAAATCGACAATGCGGTCACGGAGCTGCTGATGGATGAAGGCATCGACGACGAGGGAGAAGTAAATGCCCTCGGACGTGTGTGC
>JBJEKU010000040.1:0-2937 GCA_051878795.1 Eggerthellaceae bacterium | reverse complement strand
CAATCAGTCCTTCGACGATCCGTTCAAGGGCCATGGAATGGGATGCCTTCACCAATACGGCATCACCTTGACCGAGCTCATCTTTCAAGCGCGAGATCAGCCGGTCCACATCCTCAGTATGCCACACCGCCCCTTCGGGCATACCGGCACGAAGTGCAGCAGCGGCAATCCCCTTAGAAAGAGCACCGACGCAATACAGACGGTCGACCTTGGCCTTAACTGCGAACTCGCCCACAAGCGTGTGACCTTCCTCCGTGAAATCGCCCAATTCGCCCATGTCGCCTAGAACCGCAAACCTGCGACCCTGCACATTCATGGATGCGAACATGGCAAGGGACGCCTTCATGGAATCGGGGTTGGCATTGTAGGTATCGTCGATCACGGTTGCGCCGCAGGAAGCACGAAGCACCTGCTGACGTCCGGCGACAGCCTGGGCGCCTGCAAGCGCCATGGAGATTCGGGAAGCATCCATCCCGAGCTTCCAACCCACGGCTGCAGCCGCACATGCATTGTGGACATTATGCAAGCCCGCAATGCCCAGCGAGCATTCCGCCTGCCCGTTCGGAAGGTGGAGCACGAAGCTGGCACAGCCCTGATCGTCGATGCGGATATCCGACGCAAACACCTTCGGGCGGATATCATCCGGATAGCTTTGCGGGTCTGCACCGGAACCGTCGAAGAAAACCTCCTCGACGCCTAGACGACGGGTATTGCCGAAATCGCGGAGGCAGCCGGCATATTCATCGCTCGAATTGATGAAGGCAACCCCCCCTTCGCGCAAGGAGGCGAAAGGTTCTGCTTTGGCACGCGCGATATTCTCGCGCGAACCTAAGAGCTCCATGTGGCTGGTTCCCACATTGGTAACCAGGGCCATGTCGGGTTGGACGAAGGCGCAGAGCGATTCCAGCTGATGGAGACCGCGCATTCCCATCTCGACGACGGCAAAACGGGTCTCGGGTTCGATGCGCAGAAGGGTCGCAGGAACACCCAACTCGTTATTCTGGTTGCCTATCGTGGCGATGGTAGGACCGAACGAGGAAAGCACCTGGCTCATCAGGTTCTTCGTAGTGGTCTTGCCGCTCGATCCGGTCAGCGCGACAACCGTAGCCTGTGCTCTTAAACGCCAGGCCGCCGCGATTCGCTCAAGCGCCCCGATAACCGAATCGACAAGAATAAGGGCAGCATTGCTCCCGCCGATGGATTCCATCTGGCGATCATCGAGCTCATGCTCGATCAAGCAGGCAGAAGCGCCTTTCGAAATGCAATCCGCCACGAAATCGTGTCCGTCGACCCTGGAGCCGGGAATCGCCAAGTATAAATCGCCTTCCGATACCTTGCGCGAATCCCAGCAGATGCCCTTGACGAGGATCTTTTCAGCCTCAAGGGGCAACAGCAAGCGGCCACCTGCGAATGAGGTGATCTCCAAAGCATTCAATTGCATATGAATCGCCTATCCGAAAAGCCTCTCGAGTTCTTCCGCAACGACCTCGGCATCGAGGAAATGGATCTTCTCGGTGCCGATGATCTGGTAGTCCTCGTGGCCCTTGCCGGCAACAAGGACGCTATCGCCGGGCTGGGCGAATTCGATTGCCCTGGCGATCGCCTTGCGGCGGTCGGGTTCGACGGCGTACCTTCCTTCGCCTGCGGTCATACCGGCCACCACGCCTTCGATGATCGCATCGGGGTCTTCGGTCCGGGGGTTGTCGGAAGTGACGAAAGCGTAGTCGGCGGCAAGCGCAGCCTTGCCCATGATGGGGCGCTTCGTTGCATCACGGTCACCACCGCAGCCGAACACTACGATGGTCCTACCGCCGGAAAGGCTCTTCACGGATGCGATGGCCTTTTCCAGCGCATCGGGGGTATGGGCGTAATCGATGAAGACGCTGCGGCCGCCGTCATTGGGAGCAGAAACGCGCTCCATGCGACCGGCAACCTGCGGAGCGGATTCCAAGGCGGAAACGATGATGGATGCAGGGATGCCCAGCTCGAGTGCGATGCCGAAAGCAAGCATCACATTCGAGACGTTGAATTTACCGACAAGAGGATAGCTGAAGGTGTAACGGGAACCGCGCACGTCAAGGGTGACACGCGTGCTGCTGGTGTTGTATTCAACCTCGACGGGATGGATGAGCGCACTGCGATCGAAGCCCACGGTGACGATGTGGTCTTCTGCCTGGGAGCAGCGCTGAAGGAGCTTCTTTCCCCAGTCGTCGTCGATATTGATAACGCGCTTCGCAGGGTATTCCTTGGAAAACAGGCGTGCCTTCGCCTCGAAGTAGGATTCGAAGGTGTTGTGGTAGTCCAGATGGTCCTGGGTAAGATTCGTGAAGGCAGTCACCTCGAACTTGGTTCCCCAGGTTCGCTCGAGATCGAGCGCGTGGGAGCTGACCTCCATGGTGACGACATCGCATTCGGCTTCTTTCATCTGGGAGAAGATAGCCTGAAGGTCGCTCGATTCGGGAGTGGTGTGGCTGGCAGGGCTGGTCTGATCGCCCACACGGACCCCCACGGTTCCGATAACGCCGGTTTTCTTTCCAGCAGTTGCGGCAATGTGCTCGACCAGATAGGTGGTGGTGGTCTTTCCGTTGGTACCGGTGATACCGACCAGGTTCAGACCCTCGGAAGGACGACCGTAGAAATTCGAAGCGGCAAGGGAAAGCGCCTTACGGGAGTCGGAGACGACTACCTCGGTGACATCGGTTGCATCGGCAAGGTACACCTTGCGCTCGACGACGAGGACCTTCGCCCCGCGGTCTATGGCATCCTGCGCAAAGGTATGTCCGTCAACCTTCGTGCCGACAATGCAGAAGAAGGCATCTCCCGGCCAAACCCTGTTGCTGCTGAACGCAACACCGGTAATCTCTTCGGATTCGTTTCCGATAATCGTGCAATCGATACCGGAAAACAGCTGCTTGCAGGTAATAGACATGAAGCGCT
>JBJEKU010000039.1:0-3007 GCA_051878795.1 Eggerthellaceae bacterium | reverse complement strand
TCGCGGGTTTCGCCCTTTTCGATGGAAAGGTTCTGGCCCACTTCGGCGATCTTGCCGTCGCGGATGACGATATCGCAGACTTCATCGAGCGCGACCTGCGGGTCGATCGCGCGAACATTCTTAAGCAGTAATGCCATCTTCGCTCCCTCCAAGCAGCAGGTACAGGGCGGCCATGCGGGTCAGGATACCGGCATAGACCTGGTCGAGAATGACCGAACGTTCGGGATGGTCGGCCATGAAGCTGTCCAGCTCGACACCGCGGTTGATGGGGCCGGGATGGCAGATGATAGCGTCGCGCTTCATCATGCGCTCGCGCTCCTGGGTGAGGCCGAAGAGCATGTTGTACTCGCGCAGGCTGGGATACGGTGCGCCTTCAAGACGTTCGCGCTGGATGCGAAGCATGTAAACGACGTCCAGTTCGGGGAGCGCTTCCTCGATCTTGCAGGTGACGTGGTCGGCACCCAGCACTTCGGGGCGCGCGGGCATGAGGGTGGGAGGTGCGATGACGGTGACCTCGCAGCCCATGATCTTGAGCGCGGGGATAAGGGAACCGCATACGCGGGAGTGTCCGATGTCACCGACGATGCCCACCTTCAGGCCGTTCAGGTCGCCCTTGGCCTGCCAGATGGAATACAGGTCCAGCAGGGCCTGGGTGGGATGCTGATGCTTGCCGTCACCCGCGTCGATGACATGGGCGCCGGAAACATCGGCGATCTTGCGGGGCACGCCGGCATGCTTGTCGCGGACGATGATCATGTCGATCTTGTATGCGCACAGGGTTTCCACGGTGTCTACCAGGCTTTCGCCCTTAACGGTAGAGGTGGAGGAGCCGCCGAAGTTCAGGCTATCGCAGCTGAGGCGCTTTTCGGCGATTTCGAAAGAAGAGCGCGTACGCGTGGAGGGCTCGTTGAACATGTTCACAACCGTGAAGCCCTTCAGGGTAGGAATCTTCTTGATGCGGCGCTCGTTAACGGACCTGAAGCGCTGTGCGGTCTCCAGGATCTGCATGATGTCATCAGCCGAATACTCGGTGATGTCGATCAGGTGCTTGTGGTTGAAAGACATTAGTTGCCACCTCCCAAAGGTGCGGATCCAACGTGACCGCCAGCGGCCACCTGCATGATGTCGACTTCGGAACGACCGTCTACTTCTTCCAGGAACAAACGGACGCTCTCTTCACGGGAAGAGGGAACGTTCTTGCCCACGAAGTCCGCACGGATGGGAAGCTCGCGATGGCCACGGTCGATAAGGACAGCCAGCTGCACGGTGGCAGGACGGCCGATATCCATGAGCGCATCAAGCGCTGAGCGGATGGTGCGGCCGGTGTAGAGGATGTCATCGACCAGGATGATATCCTTGCCGTCCACGTCGAAGGGGATGTTGGTGCTGAGCACTTCGGGAGAAAGATAGGTGGCGAAGTCATCGCGGTAAAAGCTGATGTCCAGGTGGCCGAAGGGAACCTTGACCCCTTCGATTTCCTCGATCTTCTCCACGAGCATCCTTGCCAGGATGTCGCCGCGCGTGACGATGCCAACAAGCGCGATATTCTTCGCGCCATGGTTCGCTTCCAGGATCTGGTGCGCGATGCGCATAAGCGAACGTTCGATTTCCGCAGCATCCATGCATACGGATTTCGTCTGCTGGTTTCCGTTCATACACACTCCTTTCATTAATGAGGTGCGAACAGACAAACCCCATGGTCCGGGTATGGAGCGCGAACCCGCACTACCCTACCCGATCACACAAGCGCCTGATGCGGGCATAAAAAATGCCTTTGCATCAGACAAAGGCTTCGGGTTGCGTACTGCTTGTGTTGTCATTTGCAGCCTTGCAGCCTTGTCGGTCTCTCTGTACCGCTTTTAAAGGACAAGGAGATTAAACCATCCCAGACGGTACATGCGCAAGGGCGAAACCCCTGCTAATGTTTCAGATGGGAAAAAAATTCCCCAATCAGGTAAAAGGACCGGCTCCCACTGATGAGGAACCGGTCCCGCATGCCATGCAACGGCCGCCCATTTGAGGCTGCCTGCTACTCGACGGACTTCAGGCTTTCAACCATATCGACCTTCGCAAGCCTGCGCTTCATCACCAGCATGACGATTACCGTGAAGACCAGGGTGAGCAGGAAAGCGCCGATGAAACTTGTGGGATGGATTTCGCGCCCGAACATGACCATTTCCACTTCAGCGGTAATAACAACGAAGCTTTCCATGAACACGCCCAGCACCAAGCCGATCAGAGCACCGATTGCGGAAAGTATCATCGTTTCCCTGAATATGTATGCGCTCACCTCGCGAGGCATAAATCCCAAGACCTTCAAGGTCGCGATTTCCCTCTGCCGTTCCATGATATTGATGTTAGTCAGGTTGTACAGGACGATAAACGCCAGAGCCATAGCCGCAAGCACCAGAACGACCACGACCATGTTCACACTTGAGAGCATCTCGCGATAGGTTTCCACCACATCCTTGTTGAAGGCAACGGTGTTCACGCCGTCGATTGTACGGACCGCACTGCTGAATTGAGCATGGTTGCCGTGCTCATCCGCACCGTCGACCAGCAGCCTGTCGTAAACAGGATCCTCGCCCCAGATCTGACGGTAGGCATCGGCGGTGAGGTACACGTAATGCCCCGTATAGTTTTCCGCGATTCCCACAATGGGGATATCGTGCGTTACGCCCGTGATATTCCCCGAATCGTCCTGTTCGTTCAGCACCAGCATATCGCCGATTCCGACGCCCATCAGGTCGGCGATCTTCTCGGTGACAACGGCGCCTTCGCCCTGAAGGGTCAAGGGCTCACCACCCTTGCGCGTATGGAGGGAAGCGAATTCGTCTAACGATTCCGGGTCTTGCGGAACCAGCACCGTGCAGGCGATCTGAGGGGCATCTTTCGGCGCCGCAAGCAGATCGGTCGAAGCAGCCCAGGTGTAGGAGTGCTCGAATTCGCCCTCGGAAAGAAGGGTTTCCAGCTCATCCTTCGATTCCTGGGAAATGTCGTCTTCGCA
>JBJEKU010000038.1:0-17298 GCA_051878795.1 Eggerthellaceae bacterium | reverse complement strand
CCTCATGCGCGATCAGATCAACCTGACCGGGCGTAATCCCCTGGTCGGTCAGGAACCCAGCGCTCTCGCAAACCGTTTCGTACCCATGCTCGATGCATTCGATACCGGTTTGCGGGCGGCAGTTCTCGATACGGCTTCCGCTCGGGGAATCAGCGTCCATGAAGGCGTGTACCTGGGTCTTCTTGGTCCCAGTTTCGAAACCCCTGCGGAAATCCGTGCCTTCGCAATGCTTGGGGCGGATACCGTTGCCATGAGCGTCTGCGAGGAAGTGATCGCTGCGCGTCATGTCGGTATGCGCGTTGCCGGCATGTCGCTTATCACCAACATGGCTTGCGGGGTCGAAGGCGGCGACCCCCGACCCGACGATATCCTTGATGCCGCCGTGTTGGCGGAGGATAACTTCGCCCAACTGGTCTTGGGTTTGACCCGCTCGCTCTAGCGGTTCGTTTCGCCATACGATTCGGAAGGAAGCTCAATGGAAGGCAATATCCCTATCAGCGGAAAAACCAAGCTGCTTGCCGTTATCGGCAGTCCCGTGGCCCATTCCCAATCTCCGAAGATCCACAACGCCTCGTTTTCCCAGTTGGGCATCGATGCCGTCTACCTTGCCTTCGATGTCACCTTGGATACCCTGCCCACCGTAGCCCCTGCGTTGAAGCGGATGGGCCTTGCGGGCTATAACGTGACCATGCCGCTCAAGCAGGCCATCATGGATTACGTTGACGAACTATCCGATGCGGCGCGCCTGATCGGTGCGGTCAACACCGTGGCCATCCGCGACGGGGTGGCTTTCGGAGACAATACCGACGGACGGGGATTTTGGCAGAATTGCCGCGAGCATTCCTTCGAGGTGTGCGGAAAGCGTGTTCTGGTGCTGGGAGCCGGAGGTGCAGGTTCAGCCGTCTTCGTCGAAGCGGCGCTCGAAGGCGCTTCCCATGTGAGCGTGATGAACCGCCGTGGTGCCAATTTCGAAGCCGCAGAAGCACGCGCGCGTCTTGTATCCGAAGCCTGCGGGGTGCCTGTGGATGTGCTCGATATCGAAGACGAGGGTTTGTTCGAGCGCGAGTGCGGCTTGTGCGACATCGTCGTGAACTGCACGAAAGTGGGCATGGCGCCTGATGTGCAGGAAAGCCTGCTTCCCAAGCGGTTGATGCATCCCGGCATGACCGTCGCGGATATCGTATACAACCCGCTTTGCACCAAGATGATCGAAGACGCACGTTCGATGGGCCTTAACACCGTGCCCGGCTTGGGGATGCTCCTGTGGCAAGGTGCCATCGGCGAAGAAGTCTGGTTCCCAGGTGCCAAGATGGATGTGGAATACATCTCCAGCCTGCTTGATCTGGCTTAGGGGTTTTCTGTTTCCAACGGTTTGCCGGCTCTTTTCGTGCACTTTTCCCAGATGGGCTTTTCGTCGCTCTTTCTGCGTTACCATTAAGGAGTTGTGGAAACGACCCTGCGCTTGTGCGCATCCGGATAGAGAGGGACTCATGTCCAAGAAGATTCTGGTAACCGACAAAATCGCTCCTGAGGCAATCGCCATGCTGCGCGATGCAGGCTATCAGGTTGACGAACGTTTGGAGATATCCCACGAAGACCTGGTTAAGACCATCCCGGGCTATCAAGCGCTCATCGTTCGCAGCGGCACTGCTGTGGATAGGGAAGTGCTAACCGCCGCCAAAAACCTGCGAATCGTCGGTCGTGCCGGTGTGAGCGTCGATAATATCGACCTCGCTGCTGCAACCGAGCGCGGCATTATCGTGTGCAACGCACCCGCCTCCAATATCATCTCCGCTGCCGAGCAGGCCTTTGCGCTTATGCTTGCGGCTGCACGTAAGATCCCCCAGGCCCATGCATCCATGAAGGCGCATGAATGGCGCCGTTCGGATTTCGAGGGTGTGGAGTTGTACGGCAAGACCTTGGGCATCTTCGGTTTGGGTCGTGTGGGCTGCCTCGTTGCAGAGCGCGCCCGTGCCTTCGGCATGAACGTGATCGCGCACGACCCCTTCTGCTCGCGTGCCCGCGCGGTCGATTTGGGCATCACCATCTTCGACGAGGTGGAAGACGTGCTTTCTCGCGCCGACGTGGTATCGGTGCATCTGCCCAAGACCCCCGACACGTATGGCATGTTCGGCCCCAATGAATTCGCTGCCATGAAGGATGGTGTTATCGTGATCGATACCTCCCGCGGCGGTATCGTCAACGCCAAGAGCATGGCAGACTTCATCGCTGCCGGTAAGATCGGCGCCTGCGGCGTCGACGTGTGGGAAGAAGAACCCTGCACCGATTCGCCCTTGCATGGCTTCGACAATGTGGTCATCACCCCGCATCTGGGCGCTTCCACCCGTGAAGCACAGTTGCGTGTAGGCAAGATGATCGCCGAATACGTCATGAACGGCCTCGAGGGATCGGTCGTTCCCTCCGCACTCAATCTGGCGCCCATGCCGCCCGAAGTCGTGGACGCGATCGGCCCCTATGTGCCCGCATGCAAGCTGATCGGCAATACGCTTGCCCAGCTGCGCAGCGACATTCCCACCAAGTTGGTCCTTACCACTGCAGGCACCATCGCCGGCTGCAATACCGACATCCTCACCGCGAGCGTTCTCGACGGCATCCTTTCCTACAAGTCGTCCATCCGCGTCACTTCGGTGAATGTCGACTCGCTGGCACGCCGCCACGGCATCCGCGCAGAATCCCAGTCCACCGCCGATGCGGGCGAATACGCTTCCTATGTGATGGTCCAGGCGGACGATCTGGCCATGGCCTGCACCTTCACCGAGGCGGGCATGACCCCGCGCATCGTGTCGCTGCTTGGCTACAAGATTGATATCGCGCCTGCGAAGCACTCCCTGATCTTCGAATACGAGGACAGGCCGGGCCGCATCGGTATCATCGGCACCATCCTGGGTGAAGAGGGTATCAACATCACCACCATGCAGATCGGTACCAAGCCCGAAGAGCAGAATGCGCTCGTGTACATGAATGTTGCGCAGGAGGTTCCCCAGAGCGTGCTCGAACGCTTGGAAAACGCGATGGACCTGCACAACCTGTGGTATATCCGCCTGTAAAGCACCGAGCTCTTGTGTGAATATTCCAAGAACAGGCGATTGCCACGTGCAATCGCCTTTCTTTTGTGGTTTAATAATTGAGGTTGCGGACCGCTATTTCGGCGTGTTCGCTAAAAACTTTCGACTGTTACGTGGGAAAGTGGGCATTGCCCGCTTTCTTTTTTATCAGGCCGAATTAAGGAGAAGCGTGCTTACAGCTAAAGAACAAAGCCTGCTCGACGCCCTGGAAAAGGATTCGCCCGACAGCAACGTGGAAATCGTCACGGTGGAAGTGGTGGGGTCCAAGAAGGCGCCTACCATCCGCGTGTATATCGACACGCCCGAAGGCGTCAGCTTCGACCAGCTTTCATCGGCGCAGGCGTGGATCAACGACATCATGGACGCCCTCGACCCCTTCCCGGGCGCCTACACGCTGGAAGTGAGCTCTCCGGGCATCGACCGACCTCTGCGCACGCCTGCGCACTTCGCACGGTTCGCAGGCGAGAAGGTGTATATCACCTGCGTCAAGCCCCAGGAAGGTCGTTCCCGCTGGAGGGGCACCCTCCGTGGGTTCGAAGAAGGATGCGCGCTGGTGGAAACCGAAGACGGCACCACCGTTGCGCTTGATTTGGACAATATCATGAGTGCCAAGGTTAAGGGCACGATTGATTTCAACGCATAGGGAAAGGAAGCGAACGATATGGCAAGCTCCGAGCTCATCGACGCCCTTCAGGCTCTGGCTCACGAACGCAAGATCGACGAGTTCTATCTGATCGAGCGTCTCGAGGCATCCCTTGCCCGCAGCTACGAGCGTATCTTGAACCTCAAGTGGGACGCCCGTGTCACCATCGACCGCAACAGCGGCAAGATCTACGTCTACGAGCTGGTCGGACAGGGCGAGCCCGATGACGAAACCGGCGAGTATCCCGAATACGTCGAGCGTGACGTTACCCCTGCCGATGTAAGCCGCATCGCTGCCCAGAACGCCAAGAGCGTTATCAGCTCCATCGTCCGCGAGGCTGGCCGCCAGACTATCTACGAGGAATTCAAGCAGCGCGTTGGCGACCTGATCACCGGTACCGTGCTCCAGGGCACCAACGATTTCACCATCATCAAGATCCGCGATGGCGTTGAAGCGGAGTTGCCCCACTACGAGGTGAAGCGCACCGAAAACGACCGTAACGAGCGTCCTGCAAACGAGCGTTACCGTCATAACCAGCGCCTCAAGACCCTGATCATCGACGTGCGCAATCCCAATTCCGACGAAGCGCGCGCCCGTGGCGAGCAGGCACGTCCCGCTATCGTGGTTTCCCGTACCCATCCCGACCTTATCCGTCGTCTCTTCGAAATCGAAGTTCCGGAAATCTACGACGGTGTGGTGGAAATCAAGTCCATCGCCCGCGAGCCAGGCGCCCGTTCCAAAGTTGCCGTTTTCTCTCGCGAGCCTAACCTGGATCCCGTCGGCGCTTGCGTCGGTCCCAAGGGTTCCCGCGTGCGTATGGTCGTCGAAGAGCTCCGCAACGAACGAGTCGATGTCATCCAGTGGTCCGAAGATCCTGCAACTTACGTTAAGAACGCGCTTTCCCCCGCAAGGGTTACCTGCGTGGAAATCGATGATGATACCCATACCGCTATCGTCACCGTTCCCGAAGACCAGCTTTCCTTGGCTATCGGCAAGGAAGGCCAGAATGCGCGCCTGGCAGCCCGTCTGACCGGCTGGCGCATCGACATCAAGTCCACCAACTTCGCCAGCAACGAGAAGGCTCCTGCCGAAAACCTGCTGATCGACGAAGAGGACGACGATTCCATCTGCGCATATGTTGCAGAAGACGGTACCCGCTGCCGCAACCATGCTCGCCCCGGTAGCCGTTTCTGCGGTATCCACGCCTCCGAAGAGGAATAGGGGAGCATACCAATGCGCGGCGGCAACAGCAAACCGGCTCAGAAGCGCATTCGTACCTGCATTGCCTGCGGTGCGCAGCAAGGCAAGGCCACGCTCTATCGTGTGGTCCGTACCCCGGAAGGAACGGTGCAATACGATCCTACGGGCCGTGCAGCTGGCCGTGGTGCATACATCTGCTCAAGCGAATGCTTGAAGAAGGCCTTCGCATCCAAGCGCTTGGAAAATGCGCTGAAGACGAAGGTCGATGCACAAGAGAAAGAACGCATTGCCGAAACCATGCGGCAGGCGCTTGTTGAAGAATAGATGAGGAGACCTAATGCCGAGCATGCGAGTACATGAACTGGCGAAGGAGCTGAACCTGCCCAGCAAGGAATTGCTGGCTCGTTTGGCCGAATTGAAGATCCCCGCTAAGACCCACGCAAGCCCTATCAGCGACGCCGACGTCGAAAAGGTCCGTGCAAGCCTTGATCCCGAAATCAAGGAAGCAGCGGGCATCATCGACGACGAGGAAGCGAAGGCCCTTGCGCAGGAAAAGGCCGAAGCCCAGGCCAAGAAGGCGGAAGAGGAAGCCGAACGTCGCGCTGCCATGGAAAAGGAACGTGCAATGCGCGAAGAAGAACGCGCCAAGCGCCAGTCCAAGAAAGGTGCCTATAGCGGCGCTAAGTCCGAAGAAGGGGAAAAGCCCGCTTCTGAAAAGCCCAAGGCTCCCGCACCCCGGTCTGCTTTTGCAAGCCTCCAGGCCCAGCTGGAAGCCGAAGCCCAGCGCCTGGAGCGCGAGAAGCAGGAGGCGGAGGCGCGCAAGCGCATGGAGGCTGCTGCCAAGGAAGTGGCGAAGAAGCAGGCTGTCGAAGAGCGCCTGCATGGCGGTCGCGGCAAGCAGGCTGCGAAGCAGGGTGCAAAGCAGCAGGGTGTAGACAAGCCCGCCCGCAAGCCCCAGCCTACCCGCCTGACCTCCCAGCCTTCCGGCAAGTTCAATTCCCTGCTTTCCCAGATCGAAAGCGAAAAAGAGCGCATGGCTGCTGAAAAAGCCCGCAAGAAGGCAGAACAGCAGCAGCAGCGCACCAACAAGGGCAAGAAGCAGAAGCCCGCAGGTGCGAAGAAGGGCGGTCACGATTTCGAGCCCAATGTACCCGAGCTGGAAAACGCACAGGCGAACGGCGAGGACCGTTACGCCCAGATGGCCGTTCAGGCCGAAAAGCTCCAGCGCGATAAGGTGCTTGCCGAAGCCCGTGCAGCGGTTGCAGCTGCAAGCCACGAAGGCGAAGGACGCCGTAAGAAGCGCAAGCAGAAGCGCGAGGCCGAAGCCCGCGAGCGTGCAGCGGAGGAAGCACTGCAGAAGGGTCTGGATCCCGAATTGGTACTCGACGATTCGGTAGTCCAGATCCCCCAGGGCGCATCCGTCCAGAAGTTCGCCGAACTGCTCAATGTCGCACCCAACGAAGTCATCAAGCGTCTGTTCATGCTGGGTCAGGTCCTTACCCTCACCCAGAGCATGAGCGATGACCTGGTAGAGCTCATTGCCGACGACCTGGGCCGCAAGGTGCGCGTGGTTTCCCCTGAAGAGGAATACGCGGTCGTCTACAACGACAAGGAAGAAGACCTCACCCCGCGTCCGCCCGTCGTCACCGTCATGGGCCACGTCGACCACGGCAAGACCTCGCTTCTGGACGCCATCCGCAACACCGGCGTCGCTGCAGGCGAAGCCGGCGGCATCACCCAGCATATCGGTGCATCCGTGGTCAACCTGGACGGTCGCCAGATCACCTTCATCGACACCCCCGGCCACGAGGCTTTTACTGCAATGCGTGCCCGCGGTGCCCAGGTTACCGACGTCATCGTTCTGGTCGTTGCGGCCGACGACGGCGTCATGCCCCAGACCATCGAGGCTATTAACCACGCAAAGGCCGCTGAAGTGCCCATCGTGGTTGCCGTCAACAAGATCGACAAGGCGGGTGCAAACCCCGACCGCGTCCGTCAGGAACTGGTCGAATACGGCGTTATCCCCGAAGAATGGGGCGGTTCCAACATGTTCGTCGACGTTTCCGCACGTCAGAACCTCAACGTTGACGAGCTGCTGGAAACCATCCTGCTGCAGGCCGACGTCTTGGAGCTGAAAGCCAACTCCAACGCCCTGGCATCCGGCTTCGTCATCGAATCCAACCTGGACAAGGGCCGTGGTCCCGTTGCCACCATCCTAGTTGCCCGCGGTACCCTCAAGCCTGGCGACACCGTCGTCGCAGGAACCAGCTACGGTCGCGTTCGTGCGCTGATCGGTCCCCGCGGCGAGCACATGAAGTCCGCTGGCCCTTCCGATCCCGTCGAGATCCTGGGCCTGAACTCCATCCCCACTGCCGGTGACGAGTTCCGCGTCTTCGAAGACGAGCGCGACGCCCGCAAGCTGGCCGAAGAGCGCGCCCTGCGCGAACGCCTGAAGCAGCAGGAACAGCGCAGCCACATGAGCTTGGACGACCTGTTCAACCGTCTGGAAGAAGGCAAGCAGACCGACCTGAACCTGGTCGTCAAGGCCGACGTCCAGGGCTCCATCGAGGCTCTGCGCGACGCCTTCAGCAAGATGGACCAGTCCGAGGTCAAGATCAACATCATCCACGCTGCTGTCGGCGGTATCACCGAAACCGACGTTACCTTGGCTGCTGCGTCTGACGCGATCATCATCGGCTTCAACGTCCGCCCCATGGGCAAGACCCGTACCGTCGCCGAAAAGGAAAAGGTCGACATCCGCCTGTACCGCGTTATCTACGAGGCTATCGAGGAAATCAATGCCGCTCGAATCGGCCTGCTTTCCCCCGATATCGTGGAGCAGGACACCGGTATCGCCGAAGTACGCGAAACCTTCAAGGTTCCCAAGGTTGGCACTATCGCCGGTTGCTACATCACTGAAGGCGAGATCGGACGCGACGACCGTGTACGCATCGTCCGTGATGGTACCGTCATCTTCGAAGGCAACATCGGCAGCCTGCGTCGTTTCAAGGACGACGTCAAGAGCGTCCGCCAGGGCTACGAATGCGGTATCGGCATCGATGGCTATCAGGACCTCAAGGTGGGCGACTTCATCGAAGGCTTCAAGAAGGTCGAAGTGGAGCGCACCGCGTAAGCGTCCGCAAAGCAGATAACCGAAGGGAAGATGGATTTGACCACTGTGCCAAATCCATCTTCTTACGAAATGAGCATTTCCGGGCTGGTCCCGATACAACGATAAGGAAGGCTATGAAGCAGAATTCTTCGAGCAGGAGGGTCAACGAGCAGGCCCGCGAGGTTATCGCGAGCGCATTGCTCTTCGATATCTCCGACCCCCGACTTTCCATGGTCACCATCACCAGCTGCGAGGTCAGCTTCGACCGCAGCTATTGCAACGTCTTCTATACCGCCGATGCGAAAAGCTACGACAGCGTGGCTGCTGCCTTCGAAAGCGCCAAGGGCAGGATCCGCTCCCTCATGGCCAAGCGCCTTTCCTGGCGTGTGGCCCCCGAATTGCGCTTTCATTTGGACAAGAGCGTCGATAATGCAGAGCGTATCGAACGCGTCCTGCGCCGCGAATCCGAGCGTGCGGAATAATGGCCACGGAAACAAAAGAAGCCAGCCTACAGCAAATCGCCGATCAGCTGAAGGCCGCCGATGATTTCGTGATCTGCGGGCACGTCAGCCCCGATGGCGATTGCCTGGGTTCCGTGCTCGCCCTGGGCCATGCCCTACGAGCCATGGGGAAGAGGGCAAGTTGCCTGCTTGCACGCGAAGAACACATCGATTATGGC
Organism: Eggerthellaceae bacterium; assembly: GCA_051878795.1. Classification (GTDB taxonomy): domain Bacteria; phylum Actinomycetota; class Coriobacteriia; order Coriobacteriales; family Eggerthellaceae; genus W1P20-047. Next base: position 8,578 of record JBJEKU010000038.1, on the reverse strand, counting down.
TTGCGCTTCTTGCCGGGGATCGACGATATGGTGGTAGCGGCGGATTATGTGGGCCAGCTTGGCACTTTCGTCGCCCTCGACGTGCCCAATGCGGACCGTCTGGGGCTTGATGCGGCTTACCTGTTCTCCAATGCTCGCGACACCATCTGCGTCGACCATCATCAAAGCGAAGAACCTATGGCGCGCCTGACCTATTCCGACGAGCATTCGCCTGCAACCGCCCTTCTGGTGTGGCGCCTCATCGAGCTGATGGGCGTGCAGCGCGACGAATGCATCGCGACCTGCTGCTACACGGGCCTGGTTACCGATACCGGCCGTTTCGCGTACCAGAATGCAACTGCCGAAGCCTTCGAGGCTGCATCCCAGATGGTTGCGGCGGGCGCTGTTCCCTCCCAGGTGTCGCAGCAGGTGTACTACAACCGTTCCCGGGCATCGCTCTCGCTGGAAAAGCGCATGCTTTCCCGCGTGGAGTACCTGTGCAACGGTGCTGTGGCGATCAGCCATCTCAAGCGCAGCGACTTCGTGGAAACCAACGCCATCAAGGCTGATGCCGAACCGATGATCGACATCCTGCGATCGGTACGCGGGGTCCGTGTTGCCTGCATGCTGCGCGAGCAGGATGGGCAGGTGCGTGGAAGCCTGCGTGCGAAGGATGCGACCGACGTATCCGTAGTCGCAACCAAGTTCGACGGCGGTGGTCACAAGGCTGCTGCAGGATTCACAGTGCGTGGGTCGATGAACGATGCATTGCGCTTGGTAAAACAGGAATTGACCGGTCTTTTCTAGGGGGAATGCGTGGCAAAGCGCTCTACAACCGATTTGTCCCTGATCGTGGGCATCGACAAGCCTGCAGGCATGTCCAGCCATGACGTGGTCAACCGCGTCCGCCGCATCTTCGGCGAGCGCAGGTGCGGGCATATGGGCACGCTCGACCCCGATGCAACCGGGGCCCTTGCAGTGTGCGTAGGTCCTGCCACCAGGTTGAATGCCCTTCTGACCTCGCATGACAAGGTGTACGAGTTCACCATCGTCTTCGGTAGCGCGACTGACACCGACGATGCACAGGGTGTTGTCATCAATCGGGCTCCCGTACCCGAACGGCTTTCCGATGAGGATTTCGCACGGGAATACCTTGCTGCGCTGGTGGGTCCCCGCAAGCAGATGCCTCCTGCCTATTCCGCCATCAAAGTGAATGGAAAGAAGTCCTATGAGGCTGCCCGTGAAGGGGGTTCTATAGAGCTGACGCCGCGCGATATAGAAATCTACAGCACCCGGCTTCTGGGTGTCGAGAGGCAGGGTGACGTGCTTGCCTGGCGTGTCGAAGCGCATGTATCCGCTGGCACCTATGTGCGCTCCATCGCGCGTGATGCGGGGTGCGATCTGGGTACCTGTGCTCATGTGGGCGAACTGCGCCGCATTCAGGCAGGCCATCTGATGGTGCAGAACTGCGTTTCCCTGGAGCAGCTTGAATCGGATCCCTTCGGAAGCTTGCTCGATCCGGTGAAGCTCCTGGGTTTGCGCTTCGTTTTCCTCAACGAAAAACAGGCGGCCGACGTGAGCGTGGGAAGGTTCCTTCCGGTGAAGGGCCTGCGCTTGTTCTGCTACGAGCTTTCGGCTGCGCGGGGTCTTGATTACGACTCCTGCACGAGCGGAGTGCTGGAGTCCTTCGAACCCTTGAGCGATGGCGAATCGGTGTGCCTGATTGCGGACAATAAGGTTGCGGCCATCTACCAGTTCGATCAGAAGCGACGCCTACTGAAAAGCCGTTGCGGCTTTGCGAACGGAGTTGCCCGTGTCGGCCGTATATAAGATCGACGAAGTCGAAGCCCGCAAGGTGCTTGCGGGCTGTTCTTGTGCATTCGGGGTGTTCGATGGTGTTCATTGCGGGCACAGGTACCTCATCGAATCCGCATGCGGCAGAGCGCACGAGTTCGGTATCGCAAGCGTGGTGCTGACATTCGACATCGATCCCGACGAGCGCTTCCATCCCGAACGCTTGCGCAAGCTCCTATCCAACGAAGACCGCATTGAAATGCTCGCCCAGCTGGGCGTTGATGCGGTTGTTGTGCTGCCATTCACTGAGCAATTCGCAGGGTTAGCTCCATGCGACTTTCTGGAAGCTGTATTCGCGGGGAATGTCCCCGAGAGCCTTCACGTGGGCTCCGACATCCGTTTCGGCGTGCGTGCGGCGGGTACCGTGGATACGCTCTGTTCGTGGGGGATTTCGAATGGCATGCAGGTGTGCGCGTGCGACTTGCTGCAGGTTGAAGGCGGTCCGGTGACTGCGACCCGTATCCGCAAGCTCTTGGAGCAGGGCGATGTTGCCGATGCCGCCCGTCTGCTCACCCGGCCCTATACCTTGCATGAACGTGTGGTTGCGGGCAGGGGGGAAGGCCGCGATATGGGTTTTCGGACGGCTAACCTTCTGGTGGAGCCCTCGCGACGCGTCCTTCGTGAGGGCGTGTATGCGGCATATGCCCTGGTAAACGATGTTGCCTACAAGGCGGCGGTATCGGTGGGAGCGAGTCCCACCTTCAAGGGTCGCACGGATGCCTATTGCGAAGTGCATATCCTGGATTTCGAGGGCGACATCTACGGCCAGGATATCCAGGTGCAATTCATGGAATGGCTGCGGCCCCTGGTCGATTTCGCATCTGTTGATGAACTCATCCAGACCGTCATGCAAAATATCGCGTGGGTTCGCGAAAATCTGTAGGTACGTGCGCCGTCGTCCGCGATAATCTGTAGGGAATGTGCGCTATCCGCATGGGTTTTGCGCACGTCTGCGGCAAGCGTCGAGGTATTTCGCCCGTGCAAGCTGTCCTCGGGTTTCTTGCCGTAAGTGGGAAAGGGACCCGTTTGCGCATGCATGCGGCAAGTCGGTGCCGATATGAGCAAACGGTGCCGACAAGATAGGGAATGATTCGGAAGGCGGATAGGCCCCATGGGAATCAGCGACGAGGACATCCAGAAAGTCAGGGAAGCGAGCGATATCGTATCCGTGTTCTCGGACCGCATCCCGCTTCGCCAAAAGGGACGCACTTTCTGGTGCTGCTGCCCCTTCCATGAAGAGCGTTCCCCTTCGTGCCAGATCGACCCTGCCACCCAGTTGTTCTACTGCTTCGGTTGCCATGAGGGCGGCGATGTCTTCTCCTACATCATGAAGTCCGAGGACATCGATTTCCCCGATGCCGTGCGAAAACTGGCCGATCGTGCGGGAATCGAGATCCACGAAACGGGGCGCAATGCGGCGTCACGTTCCTACAAGACGCGTTTGAAAGAAGTGTGCAGGGAAACCTGCGATTTCTATCATTTGCAGCTGATGCGCGGCAAGTCTTCCGAAGCGGATGCTGCGCGCGCCTATCTTTCAGGAAGGGGATTGGGCGGCTCGGTGCCCAGGTCGTGGCAGCTGGGTTTCGCGCCAGGACGTAAGTCGCTGTATGCCCATCTGTCTTCGAAGGGTTTTTCCGTCAAGGAAATGGTCGATGCCAACGTGGTGACCCGATATGAAGGAAAGCCCCCTCAGGACCGCTTCTTCAACCGCATCATCTTCCCTATTTTCGACGACCAGGGCGACTGCATCGCCTTCGGCGGACGCGTGGTGGGGAAGGGCGAACCCAAGTATCTGAACAGCCAGGAGACGCCCCTCTTCCATAAATCGAGCGTGCTCTACGGGCTCGACCGTGCCAAGTCTGCGATGACATCCACTGGCGTGGCGTTGGTGGTAGAAGGGTATACCGACGTAATCGCCTTGCACGAGGCGGGAATGACCAATGCGGTTGCCACTTTGGGAACGGCGCTTACCAAGCAGCACATCCGCGTGCTTTCACGGCATGCGGGGAAGAAGATCGTCTATCTGTTCGATGGCGACGAAGCGGGGCAGCGTGCCGCCGATCGTGCCTTGGGCTTCATCGACCAGACCATGAACCCCGAGCCAGGTCGGAAGCGCATAGACCTGTGCGCCTGCACCCTGCCTGACAACCTGGATCCTGCGGATTTCGTGGGCAAGTACGGCATCGATGCCCTGCGTGCCCAGTTGGATGCTGCTCCTTCGCTGATCAGCTATGGCATCGAGCGAAGGCTTGCCGCGTATGACCTGAACAGTGCAGAATCGCGTGCGCTTGCATTCCGTGATGCGCTGCAGGTACTGGCCCCTATCAAGGATTCGCTCGTCGCTCAGGACTACGCGGTGCAGATTGCCAGCAGGCTGCACGTGCGCGAGGATGAGGCGCTGGCCCGGTTGGCTGTGCTTCAGCCGCCCGAGCCCGATGCAAACGAATCCGAAACCCGCTACGGGGGGAATCCGGGCGGGTATTCCGCACCGAGCGCTTCCGGGCAGTGGGATGTGTCCGTCCAGACTGCGGCGCAGGTTCAGCTTTCCGACGCCGAGCGCAGCCGTCGACGCTTCGAGATGGAGTTCATCGGGCTTTGCGGCAGGTTTCCGCAGATCGCCATGGTACAGGCGGACGCGCTTGCCTGCACCCAATGGCATGTGCCCCTGTTCTCGCAGATTGCCGAGCGCATGCTCGATATCCTGGCCGAGCATCCCGATGCGGGTTCGACCGAGCTGATAGGCATCCTGAATACGGAATTCCCGCAGAGTGCACGTGCGTTCGTGGAAAGCCACGTGGGGTCGAAGGACCCTGCCACCTATGCCGCGTTTTTGGTAGAAGAACTGGCTTTGGGCGATTTAAGCGACCAGATCGACAGCTATCGGGAGATGCTGCGTCATCCCGAAGGCATGGACCCGGAATTCTACGACAACCTGTTCAAGAGCGTAACCGCCATGCAGAAGCAGCTTGCCCAGCGCAGTGTCCAGCATGCGCGGACGCCCCTCTAACGCTTGGGGAGCCTGCATCTGCCGCTGCGCTCACCAGTGCCCTGTAACGCGCCCATCAAGCAACGGGGTGCCTTGCCGGCCCTCATGTTGGGTTTCGGTAATATCCCCCGAATCGTGCGGTTGGCCTGCTTTACGGGATACAATGAAAAGAGTGGAATCTTGCGGGGCGCATCCATCGAAGGCCGCCCCGCTGTATCGATAGGAGCACCATGAAGATTGTTCTTTCCCCCGATCCTATGCTTCGCCAGGTCTGCGAGCCCTGCGTTCCGGGCGACAAGGCGCTGAAGAAGCTTGCCGAGCAGATGGCGCGTGACATGTACGACAACAACGGCTGCGGTCTGGCCGCCCCCCAGGTGGGCATCATGAAGCGCCTCATCGTAATCGACTGCGACGAGGAATCCGAATACGAAAACCCCATCGCCCTGGTCAACCCCGAAATCCTGGAGACCTCCGGCGATCCTGTGACCGAGCCCGAAGGCTGCCTGTCCTGTCCTGGCGTGAGCGTGCCCATCACCCGTCCGCCCTTCGCCCGCGTGAAGTACTACGATCTCGATGGCAACGAGTGCGTCATCGAAGGCGACGGCTTGCTGGGCCGCTGCCTCCAGCATGAAATCGATCACCTGAACGGCCGTACCCTCTTCGAAAGCGCCAGCCCCTTGGAGCGTATCAAGGCGCTGCGTGAATACGAGGCTGCACGTGCCGCCGGCGCGCGCCCTGGTGACGTGAGCATCGACGATCTTAAGGTTCGATAATGCGCGTAGTATTCATGGGGACCCCCGGCTTTTCCGCGGCGATCTTGGAAAACCTCATCGGCGCCCATGATGTGGTGGGCGTGTTCACCCGTGCCGATGCGGTGCGTGGCCGGGGCAAGAAGCTCATCCCTAGCCCTGTGAAGCAGATTGCCCAACAGCATGGCATCCCCGTTTTCACACCCAAGACCCTGCGCGATCCGGATATGCACCAGCTTATCCAGAGCCTGCAACCCGATGTTATCTGCGTTGCCGCATACGGCATGATCCTTCCCTATGACGTGCTGATCATCCCGCAGTACGGCTGCTTGAATGTCCATGCCTCGCTGCTGCCCAGGTGGCGCGGTGCTGCTCCCGTCGAGCGTGCCATCCTTGCAGGCGATGACCGCACCGGTGTGTGCATCATGCGTATGGAAGAGGGTTTGGACACGGGCGACTACTGTATCGTCCGCGAAACCGAAATCGGCGACAAGGACACCTTGGAATTGACTTCCGAGCTTTCCGGCTTGGGTTCCCAGGCTCTGCTTACCGCGCTTGCGCAGATCGAGCAGGGGACCATCGAATGGACCAAGCAGGACGATTTCTCCGTCACCTATGCCGAGAAGATCGAGAAGCGCGAATTCTACCTGCATCCCGAAGAGCCTTCCTTCCGCGCTCTCCGCAAGATCCAGGCATCTTCCCCTGCGCATCCTGCACGGTGCACTATCGCCGGACGCGAGGTTGCGGTAAACAAGGCGCAGCGTGTGCCGCTTTCCGTGCGCAACGATCTCGATCTTCGTCCCGGTATGGTTGCGCTGTTCCAGAAGCGTCTGTATCTGGGTTTTGCGGAAGAGCCCATCGAGTTGGTCGAAGTGAAGCCCGAAGGCAAGAAGGCCATGCCCGGACGCGATTTTGCCGGCGGTATCCAGAATATCAAGGGCGGTAACGTGACTTGGGGGTATTTGGATGTCTAGACTCAATCCCGGCCGCCTGCTCGCGGCCCAAGTTGGTGCTGAGGTCAGAACGAACGAGGTCTATACTTCCGAAGTACTCGACAAGAAACTGCGCTCGGCTAGGCTCGTCCCCGAAGATGCGGCCTTCTGCCGTATGCTCGCCCTGGGCGTGTCATCAACTTTGGGGGTGCTCGACGAAACCATCGACCGCGCTTTGCGCAGCCCCAACGATATCAATCCCGACGTGAGGGATTGCCTGCGCGTATCCACGTACGAGATCCTGTTCCTGGATAAGGCGGACCACGCTGCGGTAGACCAGGGTGTCGAATTGGTCCGCGCAATCGCTCCCAAGGCGGCCCGTTTAGCCAATGCCGTCTTGCGCAAGATCTTGACGCAGAAGAAGTATTTCCCTTACGGTAATCCTGCCACGGACGATGCAGCGCTTGCCCGTGTGATGGGTTTCCCTACCTGGCTGGCCAAGTGTCTGATCGAATGGATGGGCAGGGGCGAAGCGCGACGCTTCATGGAAGTGAGCAACCAGCCTGCACCCGTGTACTTTTCGGTCAATGCCATACAGATGCCCGATGAGCAGGTGTTCTTGAACGGTATGGCGCGCGATGGCATGCAGCTTGCCCCTATCCGAATCAGTCCGGGGTTGGATTTCATCCCCGGCTGCTACAAGGCGCAGCATCCTATCGCCGTTGCTGCTTCCACCGCCATGAAGGGTTTCCGTGAAGGGCGCTTGATCGTAAGCGATGTTGCCGCCCAGGCGATCGTGCAGTTGGCCTTACCGAAGGAAAAGCCGGAAAGCTTCCTTGAAATCGGTGCGGGCCGTGGAACGAAGACCATCATGCTGCAATCCGAGGCTTTCAGGCGGTGGGGTTCCCAGATGGATATCACCTGCCTGGACGCACGCGGCTTCAAGGTGGATCTGCTTTTGGATAGGGCGAGGGAATACGGTGTCGAGATATCGCATACCGTGGGTACGGACGCGCGCATCATGCCCGCTCCCGGCACTGCCCCTGACGCGCTGGGTGAATTCGATACGGTGTTCATCGATGCACCCTGTTCTGGTATCGGCACCCTGCGCCGTCATCCCGAACTCCGCTGGCGCATGAGCCCGAAGCTTATCGGGCAGATGGCCAGCATCAACACCAGGATCCTGCAGGCAAGTGCGTCGCATGTGAAAGTCGGCGGCCGCTTGGTGTATGCGACCTGCACGGTGTCCCCTCAGGAAAACGAGCTTGCGTTGAAGGCGTTTTTGGAAACGCCGGGAATCGCGGGAAAGTTCCGCATCGAGCCCTGTTCTATGAACGAGCTCTCCAAGCTCTTCTTCAAAACCCGTTTGACGGAAAACGGATCCGATGCGCATTTCGCCGCCGTGCTTCGCCGCATCGGTTAACCGTGACAGAAAGGAAGGCATATGACTTACGACGAGCTGAAGGAAATGATCAAGGATGCCATGCGTGCACGCGATAAGGACCGCCTGTCAATTCTGCGCCAGGTGCATGGCGAGCTGAAGGATATCGAAGTGAACGAACGCCGTGAAGTCACCGACGAAGATGTCACTGCCATGATCAAGCGCGTTATCAAGCAGACTTCCGAAACCCTGGAAGGCTCTATCAAGGCCGGCAACAACCAGGAGCGTACCGACATGCTCGACGGGCAGGTGAAGCTGCTGGAATCCTTGCTGCCCGAACAGGTGACCGGCGATGCCCTGGTGGCGCTGGTGGAAAAGACCATCGAGGAACTGGGCGCCGAAACCAAGCGCGACATGGGCAAGGTCATGGGAGCCCTCACTGCGGCAACCGGTGGCAACCTGGACAAGGCTGAAGCTGCCAAAGAAGTGAGCAAGCGCCTGGCCTAATCTCAAGGATCCCGCCTTTACGGCAGGGTTGTAATCAGCAAGGGGAGCGAACTGCGATGTGCCGCTCCCTTTTCTGTTTCTTGCGCATTCTGATTTCCTTGGTGCTTGAACAGCTTGGATACCCCCTTCGTCAAGGGTGACGTACAATTTCTTGCGCACTTTGGCAGCAGCATAGTCTAGAAAAAAAGAC
>JBJEKU010000037.1:0-3033 GCA_051878795.1 Eggerthellaceae bacterium | reverse complement strand
GGGAAGGATTGCGATGCCCACTATCCAAGAACGCATCACGCGATTTAAAACCTACGATTTACTGAGGTCCGCAGTCGTCGATGCCATACGAAGCACTCGCGAAAACCAGCGCGTCTACGTTTTCGTAAACTCTCCCACCGAGGCAAGCAAATGGCGAAGGTATATCGCCGACGAAGTTCCCGACGCCTCCTTTGGAAGCAAGGTCACCACGTTCAGCGATTTCGTCCAAGATGCCTGGATCCTTTTCGGCGACGACCGTAGGATAATCGACTCGGTCCATCGCACGGCTGCCATCGCCCACTGCCTGCAGGAACGCGAGCTTGAACCGCCGACCCCGAGCAAGCAGGATAAGTTCCCTCCCCTGACCGGCGGCTCGATCAGCGTCCTTGCCAAGGCGGCAGAGGAGGTCTTCTACCACCAAAACGCCCGTCAAATCCTGGGGCGCAAGGCTTCCGAGGGCAAGGTTGGGAGCGTCCGCGTCCTCGACGATTACGCCAGGCTTCTGAATGATAAGAGGCTGATCGAAATCGGCGAGGCTATCTGGGGGCTGCTGGCCAACGCGAAGCTCATGAGCCGCAGCGACGTCTATATCTTCGTCGGCACGGAATACCTGCTCCCCGCCGAAGAGGAATTCATCGTGCGCTCGAACGCATACGCCTTCGAACTCGACCCTGTCGGAGACACTGACGCTCCCGGAATCCCCCAACTTACAGCCAGCTTGTATTCCGCAAACCGGAAGATCGAACCGACAGACAAGATCCGCTTCGCCTACAGCGGCGGCGTCAACGCAGAGGTCCCGCTGCTTGCGCAGGCAATCGAAGAAGAACTGAGCGAAAACCCCTCCCTGAGCATCCGCATTGCCGATACCGACCCGCAAAGCCTGTACGAAAAACTCGCTCCCGTCCTGGCGCGACTGGGAATCAGCTCGCGCTCCCTCATTCGCTGGACCTTCAAACAATCCGAAGCCGGCAAGGCATTCCGGACGCTGTACCACGGCTGTACGGTCCGGAAAGCGGCGGATCGCCAGGAAATGCTCGCCATGATGCTGGCCTACACCAGCGGCCCGTACTGCAAGTGCAGCCCCTATATGGCGCGCAGGTTGAACGAAGAGGCGAAAAAGGATCGCAACATCACCTACGACGATTACATCGACAGGCTGATTTCGGAAGATGGCGGCATCAAATGCCATTTCACGAAGCTGATGGTAGGCCTTTTACAGGCAGGCGACCTGGAAGAAGCCCTCAAGAAGCTGTACTACAAGAGCATCAAAATAAGCGAATCCAACAAGTACACCTTCGCTTCTCCCCTGCTCGGCAAGATCAACATGTCTCTGGCCCGCAAGGCGTGGGAAAGCGCGAAATATCTGAAAGCATACAAGCTGGAATCCGACACCCAAGAAGACATCCTCATGTCACTCGAGTGCTATAGGACGGAATCGACCGTAGGGGTTGCCGACCGATGCGTACAATCGGAATTATCAGTCGAGTTCGCCCGCTTCATCGACCAGCCGTACAGCGATACCGACGTCTGCATCGTTTCCCGCATGGACGCCAACGGAATGCCCGCAGCTTCCGGCGGAGATCCGGTCGACTATCTGTTCGCCTACCTGGGCCTGGAGCGAGAAGACCGCATCCAGAAAAGGATGCGCGACGCACTGAAAAGGACCTTGCTGCAAACCAGGGACCATATCGTCTTCCACGCCGACCTTCACGACGCGGACTCGAACCCTGTCCGAGCCGGGGTTCTGCTCGAGGAGGTCTATAGCTGCCTGCCTGCAGTGCCCAGAGAGCTCTTGGAAGACAAAACCCGTGGATACAAAGCCGAAGACGGCTTCATTCCCGCTTCGGCATGCTACTTCCACGAAGAAGCTGGAACCGAGCTTCGTTTCTTGAGCGAAGACGACCTTCCGCTTCTAGCGTCGGGAAGCAAGCGCATCCAAAGGACCCCGATCGAGGGCAACCTGGATTCAACCGGCAATACCTTGACGCAAACAGGGCTTTCAGGAATCACGACGAGAGCGGGGGAACCCCTGAAATATTCCGCCTCGGCTATCGAGGCCTACCACAACTGCCCTCATTTCTGGTTCATCACTCGAGCCCTCAGCGTCGATTCCTTCGAAGCATCGAACGACAACCGCGCCATCGGATCGTTCGCCCACGCGGTCATGGAGGAAACCTATCGCGCGCTGCTGGAAAGCAGCGAGCGAAGGGTCACCTTGTCGAACATCGAGTACGCAAAGGGGGTCCTCAACGAGAAGTTCGACGAAATCGCCGGCAACCCCGCCCCCTACCTGGGGGATCGGACCCTGGTCCTTGACACCATGCTGGACAAATACAGGCTGGAAGAGCTGCGCGACCCCCTTCTGGAAACGCTCGAAATGGATGCCCTGCTCTTCCCCGGATACTACCCGACCTATCTGGAAGACGCCTATTTCGATGACGATGCAGTCGAATACGCGGGACAGGTATTCGTGGGCAAGATCGACCGAATAGACGTCGACGAACACAACAACGCGATCGTCATCGACTACAAGGGCACTGCAGGGACTTCCTTCTCCCCAAAATGGCACGACCCCGACAACAAGCCCGGCCTGGAGCTTTTGCATCCCCAAACCCTCATCTACGCGAAGATGGCGCAGAAAAAGCACCCTGAGTTAAAGGTGGTGGGAACGGTGTTCCGCGGATACCGCAAAAGCGAGATCGCAGGCTTTATCGACACGAGCGTGGAAACGGGAGTTTGCGCTAAGAAAAACAATTGCTTCGCGTGGAGGGAAAAGGAGCCCTTAGACCTGGACTCGCCGCTGATCGACCGGGAAGAGCAAGTTGCCCTGGAAGAGGCCATGCACGTGTTGAGGCACATCGACGTGCGGCGCTGTTCGACGTACGCAGACGTCTTGGATGCGTGCGAGGACCTGATTCGATTGGAGATAGACGACATGCTGCAAGGGTGCGTCGACGCACGGCCTTTGGGCCCGTCGTCTTGTTCCTACTGCCCCGCAAAGATGACGTGCGTCCGCTGCATGGCGAAATAGCA
>JBJEKU010000036.1:0-17414 GCA_051878795.1 Eggerthellaceae bacterium | reverse complement strand
TCAAGACTGTTGCAACCGATCGTTATGAGGCTGTTCAGCTGGGCTTCGGCACCATCAAGGAAAACAAGGTGAACAAGCCCATGGCTGGTCACTTTGCAAAGCAGGGCGTAGCCCCCGTTCGCAAGCTCCGCGAAGTTCGCGTTGACGATGCAAGCCAGTACAACCTTGGCGATCAGGTGACCGTTGCCAACTTCGCAGACGCAAAGAAGGTCGACGTAACCGGCGTTTCCAAGGGCAAGGGCTTCGCTGGCGTTATGAAGCGTCACCATGCTGGTGGCGGCCCTGGCGGACATGGCTCCCACTTCCACCGCGCTCCCGGTTCCATCGGTATGTGCGCTACTCCCTCTCGAGTACTGAAGGGCCATCGCCTTCCCGGTCACATGGGCTGCGACACCGTTACCGTGAAGAACCTCGAAGTTGTTCGCGTTGACGAAGAACAGAACATCATCCTGGTCAAGGGTGCGATCCCCGGCGGCAAGAACGCTATGGTTCGCGTTCGCTTGGCATAAGCACCAAGGAGTAGAACAATATGGCAACTATTGAAATGAAGAATGCTGGCGGCGAGGCGGTAAAGACCGTCGACCTGAACGCCGCAGTGTTCGGTATCGAACCGAACGTTCATGTGATGCATCAGGTCGTTCGCGCTCAGCGTGCTTCCTGGCGTCAGGGAACCCATGACACCAAGACCCGCGGCGAAGTCCGTGGCGGCGGCAAGAAGCCTTGGCGCCAGAAGGGCACCGGCCGTGCCCGCCAGGGCTCCATCCGCTCTCCCCAGTGGATCGGCGGCGGCACCGTTTTCGGTCCCCATCCCCGTTCCTACGCCTTCCGCGTGAACAACAAGGAAGTTAAGCTGGCTATGCGTTCCGCACTGTCCGCAAAGCTTGCTGACGGTCAGCTTTACGTAGTCGACAACTTCGACTTCGAAAAGCCCTCCACCAAGGCTGCTGTTCAGGCTCTGAAGGCTCTGGGTATCGAAGGCCGCACTACCGTCGTCATCGGCAACGAAGACGTCAACGCCTTCCTGTCCTTCCGCAACATTCCCAAGCTGGAGGTCATCCCCGTTGCCGAAAGCAACACCTACGATTTCATCAACAACAAGGCCTTGGTCTTCACTGAAGCAGCCCTGGCTCGCATCGAGGAGGTGCTCGCATAAATGAAGGATCCTCGCGAGGTTATCATTCGCCCGGTAATCACCGAGCACAGCTACGACATGATGAACAACAACACCTACACCTTCGAGGTTGCTAAGAATTCCAACAAGGTGGAGATCGCTCAGGCTATCGAGGCTATCTTCAACGTCAAGGTTGTTAAGGTTAACACCCTCAACGTCAAGTCCAAGCCCAAGCGCGTTCGCTATCAGGTCGGTCGTACCCGTACCTGGAAGAAGGCTATGGTCACCCTGGCCGAAGGCGACAGCATCGAGCTGTTTGCAACCAACTAGCATCAAGCTGATTTCGGATTCGAAGGGCCTCTGCGAAAGCAGGGGCCCTTTTCTGCGGTACAGGTTCAGAGGGCCCTTCACGTATAGATAACGGACTTTATCAATCAGTGCGATCCAAGCGGGGGAGGGGTGAATCGATCTTTGCAATGCCACGCTGGCTGCTAAAGGACCCTTGCTTGATTTGCTTGGGGTGTCATGAGCCGTAGGGGCAATCGCCTGTTCTTTCGGGAACTTTATGGATTAATCAGGCTACAATTTCTAGTAGCTCGACAGATCAAAGTACACCATCAATAGAGTGTCTTCTATTGCCGGAAAAAGTCCGAATTCAACGAAACCCCAGGTCAAGACCACTTGTGGTGGTTTAGTGGCTTACGTAATTCACTTGTAACGAAATAGGGAAGTCTATATAATATCCAGTTGCGCCTACAGGAATGTATGGATACACCCGGGCGCGTGGTTACTCCGGAGTCGTAAATCTACGCTTGTCCCGGCCTGGATTAAGCGGCGAGCGGAGCCCACAGCAGTATAGAAAGGAAACTTTAATGGGAGTCAAGCAGTTCAAGCCGACTAGCCCTGGTCGTCGCTTCCAGACGGTCTCTGATTTCTCCGAGATCACTCGAAGCACCCCGGAAAAGTCGCTGTTGGAGCCCCTGCCTCAGAAGGCAGGTCGCAACAACTACGGTCGTATCACCACCCGTCATCAGGGCGGTGGCGTAAAGCGTCGTTATCGCGTCATCGACTTCAAGCGCAACAAGGATGGTGTGCCCGCCAAGGTTGCAACCATCGAGTACGACCCGAACCGCAGCGCACGTATTGCGCTTCTGCACTATGCCGACGGTGAAAAGCGCTACATCCTTCATCCCCGTGGCCTGAAGGTTGGCGACACCGTCATCTCCGGCGAAGGGAACGACATCCGTCCTGGTAATGCAATGCCTTTGTCCTCTATCCCCGTTGGTACCCTGATTCACGCAGTCGAGCTGCAGCCCGGTAAGGGCGCTGCCCTGGCTCGTTCCGCTGGTACCAGCATCCAGCTGATGGGCAAGGAAGGCAAGTACGCTATCCTGCGTATGCCCTCTTCCGAAATGCGCCGCGTTCTCATCACTTGCCGCGCAACCATCGGCGAAGTAGGCAATGCCGAACATTCCAACATCAAGATCGGCAAGGCTGGCCGTAATCGTTGGAAGGGCATTCGTCCTACTGTCCGCGGTACTGTTATGAACCCTGTCGACCATCCCCATGGTGGTGGTGAAGGCAAGAACAAGTCCGCAGGTCGTCACCCCGTTTCTCCGTGGGGCGTTCCCACCAAGGGCCATCGCACCCGCAACAAGAACAAGGCTTCCAGCCGCCTGATTATCCGTCGTCGCAAGAAGTAGCGCAAAAGCTTAGGAGTAAATGTGAGCAGAAGTTTGAAAAAGGGTCCCTTTGTGGAACCGCGCCTTCTCGGCCGCATCGAGGCGATGAACGAAGCGGGCGTAAAGGACGTCGTAAAGACCTGGTCTCGTTCCAGCACCATCTTCCCCGAAATGGTTGGTCACACCATTGCGGTTCACGATGGTCGCAAGCACGTACCGGTTTATGTCACCGAATCCATGGTTGGTCACAAGCTGGGCGAATTCGCTCCCACCCGTACCTTCCGTGGTCATGTAAAGAAGAAGAAGTAAAGAGGGGAGAGGAAACATGGAAGCAAAAGCAATCGCTCGCTACGTTCGCATCTCGCCCCGTAAGGCTCGCTGCGTCGTTGACCTGATTCGCGGCAAGAATGTTATCCAGGCTCGCGAGATTCTGGCATTCACCAACCGCGCTGCAGCAGAAGCAGTAGCGAAGACCCTGAACTCCGCTGTTGCAAACGCTGAATACAAGCATCATGTAAACGCAAACGACCTGGTCATCAAGGCATGCTACGTTGATGAAGGCCCCACTCTGAAGCGCATCCGTCCTCGCGCGAAGGGTTCTGCATCTCGCATCAACAAGCGTTCCTGCCACATCACCGTTATCGTTTCCACCCGAGAGGAGGCATAAGGCATGGGTCAGAAAGTAAATCCTACTGGCTTCCGCGTTGGTGTTATCGAAGATTGGCGCAGCCGTTGGTATGCCGATAAGGATTATGCCAAGAACCTCGAGAACGACCTGGCTATCCGCGCTTTCCTGAAGAAGTACCTGGCTCGCGCAGCTGTCTCCAAGGTTGAAATCGAGCGTGCTGGTGACAAGATCAAGATCATCATCACCACTGCTCGCCCCGGCGTTGTCATCGGCAAGAAGGGTGCAGAAATCGACGCGCTCCGCAAGAAGCTCGTCAAGATTGCAAACGGCCCCGTCAATGTCGAGGTTGTCGAAGTAAAGCGCCCCGAGCTGGACGCCGTTCTGGTTGCCCAGTCCATCGCAGAACAGCTGGAAGGCCGTGTTGCTTTCCGTCGCGCAATGCGCAAGGCTGTTCAGTCCGCCCGTAAGAGCGGCGCAAAGGGCATCCGTATCCAGTGCTCCGGCCGTCTGGGCGGCGCCGAGATGTCCCGCCGCGAGTGGTATGGCGAAGGCCGCGTACCCCGCCACACCCTGCGTGCGAAGATCGACTACGGCTTCACCACCGCTGCTACCACCATGGGTTCCATCGGCATTCAGGTATGGATTTACCACGGCGACGTTCTGCCTGGTCAGAAGGTTCCGCAGCCCGCTCTGGAAGGCGGCAGCTCTCGTCCTAACCGTTCCCGTCGCAATAACGATAGGGGGAATAAGTAATGCTCGTACCTAGGCGTGTAAAGCATCGTAAGGTGCAGCGTGGTTCCATGAAGGGCAAGGCCAAGGGCGGCACCCGTCTGAACCACGGCGAATGGGGCATCGTCGCCCTCGAGCCTCACTGGATCACCAATCGTCAGATCGAGGCTGCTCGTATCGCTATGACCCGCGAGATGAAGCGTGGTGGTAAGGTTTGGATCACCATCTTCCCCGACAAGCCCATCACCAAGAAGCCTGCTGAAACCCGCATGGGTTCCGGTAAGGGTAACCCCGAAGCTTGGGTAGCAGTTGTGAAGCCCGGTCGCGTCATGTTCGAAATCGCTGGCGTTCCCGAAGAAGTTGCTCGTGAAGCTCTTCGCCTTGCAATCAACAAGCTCCCCATCAAGTGCAAGATCATTTCTCGCGAAACGGAAGGGCAGAACTAATGAAGGCAAGTGAAATCCGCGAACTTTCGTCTGATGACCTTCAGGCGAAGCTGAAGGAAGCGCGTGCTGAGCTGTTCAATCTGCGCTTCCAGATGGCTACGAGCCAGCTGGACAACACGGCTCGTGTCAAGCAGGTAAAGAAGGACATCGCACGTATTCTTACCGAGATGCGTGCCCGTGAGCTCTCTGCATAGCTCGCGCGAACTGAAAGGATAAGAGAGAAATATGAGCGAAGAGCGCAACTCTCGTAAGGTTCGCCAGGGCATCGTTGTGAGCGCTGCCGGCGAAAAGACCATCGTAGTCAAGGTTACTGACCGTAAGCCGCATCCCATTTACGGCAAGATGATCACCTCCAGCAAGAAGTTCCACGCACATGACGAGAACAACGAAGCTGGCGTAGGCGACGTAGTTCGTATCATGGAAACCCGCCCGCTGTCCAAGACTAAGCGTTGGCGCCTGGTTAACATCATCGAGAAGGCCAAATAGTCTGTTTACAGGCTGTTATTACTGGAAGGTTTAAGCAATGATTCAGATGCAAACCATGCTGGCAGTGGCCGACAACTCCGGCGCTCGCAAGGTGCAGTGCATCAAGGTCCTGGGTGGCTCTAAGCGCCGCTATGCGGGACTGGGCGATGTCATCATCTGCAGCGTTAAGGAAGCTCAGCCGAACAGCGGCGTAAAGAAGGGCGAAGTAGTTCGCTGCGTCGTAGTTCGTGTTAAGCAGCCGGTTCGCCGTCCTGACGGATCCTACATCCGTTTCGACCAGAACGCTGCCGTAGTTATCGACAACAACGGCAACCCCCGCGGCACCCGTATCTTCGGACCTGTCGCTCGCGAACTCCGCGATAAGAAGTACATGAAGATCGTGTCTCTGGCACCTGAAACGCTGTAAAGGAGGGGAGAAGACATGGCAGGTATGAACATCAAGAAGGGCGACAAGGTTCTGGTCATTTCCGGCAAGGACCGCGGCACCGAATCCACCGTTCTGCGTGCGCTTCCCGCAAAGCAGCGCGTCGTAGTTGAGAAGTGCGGTATTGTCACTAAGGCAATGCGTCCTACCCAGGCTAACCCTCAGGGCGGTCTGGTAAAGGTCGAGGCACCTATTCACGTTTCCAACGTAATGCTGGTATGCCCCAAGTGCGGCAAGGCCACTCGCGTAAGCATTAAACGTGAAGACAAAAAGAAGATTCGCGTTTGCAAGAAATGCGGCGCCGATATCGATTAAAATAGAACAGCTGCCTCCCCGCAAGGGGAGGTTGCTATGACATGACCCCGGGGAAACCCGGGGACGTTGGGTCGGTAATCCAATGTTCAAATCATCGGAAAGGTAGAAAGAACAATGGCTCCTCGTCTGAAGGAAAAGTATGTTCAGGAAGTAGCCCCCAAGCTGCGTGAAGACCTGAACATCGCAAATGTCAACAACATTCCCCGTCTGACCAAGATCGTCGTCAACATGGGTGTTGGCGCAGCTGCCGGTGACGCCAAGCTGCTCGACGCCGCTGTTGCCGACATGCGCGTCATCACCGGTCAGCAGCCCATGATCTGCCGCGCCCGCAAGTCCATTGCAGGCTTCCACATTCGCGAAGGCCAGGCAATCGGCTGCAAGGTAACCCTGCGCGGCGATCGCATGTGGGAATTCCTGGACCGTCTGCTGTCCATCGCACTTCCTCGCGTCCGCGACTTCCGTGGTATCCCCACCACCAGCTTCGACGGCCGCGGCAACTATACCCTGGGCATCACCGAGCAGCTCATCTTCCCTGAGATTGAGTATGACAAGGTCGATCGTACCCGCGGTATGGACATCACCTTCGTAACCACTGCTGAAGATAACGAGAGCGCAAAGGCCCTTCTGGACGGCCTGGGCTTCCCGTTCAAGAATTAAGCTGCTTAACTCAATAAGAGTGAGTAATAGAAAGAAGGATTTGAATGGCTAAGAAATCGATGATCGCCAAAGCGAAGCGCGAGCCGAAGTTCTCGACTCGTCAGCACAATCGCTGCAGCCGTTGCGGACGCCCTCGTGCGTATTATCGCAAGTTCGGTCTGTGCCGTGTGTGCCTGCGCGAATTGGCAAACAAGGGCGAACTGCCTGGCGTGACCAAGGCTTCTTGGTAAACCTGTAATTATTCACGTCAGGTGTGTCGTTGATATAGGCACTTTCATCACGGGTGGAAGTGAACCGGATCTTCGACTCATCATGGACCAAAAGGAGAAACAATGAGCATGAATGACCCCATCGCAGATATGCTTACGCGCGTGCGTAACGCAAATTCTGCTGGAAAGGACACGGTCGCAATGCCCTCCAGCAAGAAGCTGGTAGAGATTGCCCGTGTTATGGAAGAGGAGGGTTACATCGCTGGCTACGAAATCGTAGAAGCTAAGCCCCGCGACATCCTCACCATCACGCTTAAGTATGGTGCCCGCAAGGCCCGCACCATCCACGGCCTGAAGCGCGTCAGCAAGCCTGGTCTGCGCATCTACGCTGGCAAGGATGAACTGCCCCGCGTCATGGGCGGCCTCGGCACTGCAGTAATTTCGACTAGTTCTGGCGTTATGGCCGACCGCGATGCCCGCAAGGCTGGCATCGGCGGCGAAGTCATCGCTTTCATTTGGTAGAGAAGGGAGCGATAGATATGTCTCGTATCGGTAAGCAGCCTGTCGTTGTCCCTGAAGGTGTCGAAGTCGCTATCGACGGCAGCACCGTAACCGTCAAGGGTGCGAAGGGCGAATTGACCCGCACCTTCGACGCAATCCTGTCCATTGCCCAGGAAGGCAATGAGATCATCGTTACCCGTCCCGACGACTCCCAGAAGGCTCGTAGCCTGCATGGCCTGACCCGCACCCTTATCGCCAACATGGTCGAGGGTGTTCATCAGGGCTTCTCCAAGAAGCTGCAGCTCGTCGGTGTTGGCTATCGTGCAGCTCTGAAGGGCTCCACTCTGGAACTCTCCCTCGGTTTCTCTCATCCCGTAAACGTTGAGGCTCCCGAAGGCATCACCTTCCAGGTTCCCACCCAGACCGAAATCATCGTTTCTGGTTGCTCCAAGGAACAGGTCGGCCAGGTGGCAGCTAACATTCGCGCATGGCGCAAGCCCGAACCTTACAAGGGCAAGGGTATCCGCTATGAGGGCGAAATCGTTCGTC
The DNA here is from genome assembly GCA_051878795.1 of Eggerthellaceae bacterium. Classification (GTDB taxonomy): domain Bacteria; phylum Actinomycetota; class Coriobacteriia; order Coriobacteriales; family Eggerthellaceae; genus W1P20-047. The sequence goes on along the minus strand of JBJEKU010000036.1, from coordinate 9,677 downwards.
GTAAGCTCGGCAAGGCCGGTAAGGGCGACTAAGTAACGCGAAGGGAGACGTAAAATGAATAAGCTTCAGAAGAAGCAAGCTGGTCTGCGTCGTCGTCACATGCGCGTCCGTGGCAAGATCTCTGGCACTGCCCAGCGTCCGCGCCTGTGCATCACTCGCAGCAATTCCAACCTGTACGCTCAGTTCGTTGATGACGTAGCTGGCAAGACCCTGCTCGGCATCAGCACCCTGGGCCCCGATTTCAAGGCCACTGGCAAGAGCGGCGCAACCGTTGAGGGCGCTGCAGCAATGGGCGAAATCATCGGCAAGAAGGCTCTCGAAGCCGGCATCACCGAAATCGTATTTGACCGTGGCGGCAACCTGTATCATGGCCGCATCAAGGCAGTTGCCGATGGTGCCCGTGAAGCAGGCCTGAAGTTCTAAGAGAGGGTTCTACATGGCTCGTAAAGCTGAACAGGCGAACGTTCCCGAGCTTGAGGAACGCGTCGTTTACATCAACCGCGTGTCTAAGGTTGTCAAGGGTGGCCGTCGCTTCGGTCTGACCGCTCTGGTAGTCGTTGGCGACCATAATGGCCGCGTTGGCGTGGGCATGGGCAAGTCCGCTGAGGTGCCCGTTGCCATCCGTAAGGGCGTCGAAGATGCAAAGAAGAACATGTTCACTGTTCCTCTGACCGCTGAGGGCACCCTTCCCCATGAAATCATCGGCGAGTTCGGTGCTGGTCGCGTTCTGATCAAGCCCGCTACTCCTGGTACCGGTGTTATCGCAGGCGGTTCTGTCCGTGCACTGCTCGAGCTTGCTGGCGTGACCGACTGCCTGTGCAAGTCCCTGGGTACTGACAACACCATGAACATCGTTAAGGCCGCAGCTGAAGGTCTGAAGGCTATGGAAAGCCCCGAGCAGGTAAGCGCTCGTCGCGGTCTGTCCGTTGCCAAGATCTATGGCATGAAGGAGTAAGTAAGATGGCAGAGAACAAGACCCTGCATATCAAGCAGGTCAAGAGCGCCATCGGTCGCCCCGCCGATCAGGGTAAGACCCTGAGGGCTCTGGGCCTCCGTGGTATCGGCAAGACCGTTGATCAGTTAGACAATCCCTGCGTACGCGGAATGATCTTCAAGGTCAAGCACCTGGTTGAGGTAACCGAGGACTAATTATCTTGAGAAACACGGGGCGGTTGGCGTATGTGATAGGCTTACCGCCCTTGTTTCGTATAGTAAATGTAAGTTAGCTGGCGGCGAGCTGCCAGCACAGGAGGGTTGAAAGGCAGCCCTCCAAGTCGCGTAAAGGAGACAAACATGGAATTGAAAGACTTGGCACCTGCAGCAGGCTCCACTAAGAAGCGCAAGCGCGTTGGCCGTGGTCCCGCATCCGGCAATGGTAAAACCGCTGGTCGCGGCATGAATGGTCAGAAGTCCCGTTCTGGTGGCGGCAAGGGCGTCGGCTTTGAGGGTGGTCAGACTCCTCTGGCACGTCGTCTGCCCAAGCTCCCTGGCTTCCGCAACTTCAATCGTGTCGAGTACATCCCTGTCAATGTATCCCGCTTGGACGCAAAGTTCGAAGCTGGTGCTGTTGTGAACGGCGAGTCCCTGGTTGCTGCAGGCATCATCAAGCATGCTGACGACCTGGTAAAGGTTCTGGGCGACGGCGAAATCACCAAGCCCCTGACCGTTTGCGTTGATAAGGTCTCCGCATCTGCTATCAAGAAGATCGAAGCAGCTGGTGGAAAGGTTGAACTGCCTTGCTAAGTTCCCTGGTCGAAGCATTCAAGGTTAAGGAGCTGCGTAACAAGATTCTCTTTACGCTGGCTATCCTTGCTTTGTACCGTCTGGGTGCATACATTCCCGTACCCGGTATTCCCTTCGCAGAGTTTGCAAACGCCTATCAGAATGCAAGCGGCGCTGCGATGACGATGATCGACATCTTTTCCGGTGGCGCCCTTTCTCACTTCAGCGTCTTTTCGCTTGGCATCATGCCCTACATCACCGCATCTATCATCATGCAGCTGATGCAGGGTGTTATTCCCGCCGTAGGGCGCTGGGCGCGTGAGGGCGAACCTGGCCGTAAGAAGATTACGCAGACTACTCGCTGGCTTACCCTTGTGCTGGGTTTGATCAATGCGGTCGGTTATCTTCTGCTTTTCCAGTCTCCCACGTATGGTGTCGTATTCAGCTCCGAGATTCCTCATTGGCTGACTAGCTTCATTATCGTCTTCAGTTTGGTCGCTGGTACTGCTTTCATCATGTGGATGGGCGAACTGATTACTCAGCGCGGTATCGGTAACGGCATGTCCTTGATCATCTTCACCAGCATCGTTTCCCGTGTTCCCTCTGCAATCTTCAGCAGCGGAACCAGCCAGGGCGATACTGGCATGGGAATTGCAATCACCATTCTGATTCTCGTAGTCGTGCTCGTGTGCATCCCCGCGATTATCTTTATGGAGCGTGCTCAGCGCCGTATTCCCATCACTTACGCAAAGCGTATGCAGGGTCGTAAGATGATGGGTGGCCAGACCACCTACCTTCCCTTGAAGGTGAATGCAGCAGGCGTTATCCCTATCATCTTTGCAAGTTGCTTGATTTATTTCCCCGCTCAGCTTGCAGCGCTTTTCAATGTGGGTTGGCTTAATACCTTCGCCAATGCCATTTCGTCAGGCTGGATCAATTGGATCCTGTCCTTTGCGCTGATCGTCTTCTTCGCCTATTTCTATACCAGCATGATTTTCCATCCTGAAGAAATGGCCGATAACCTTCAGAAGCAGGGCGGCTTCATTCCGGGTATTCGTCCGGGAAGCGCGACTGTGCGTTACATCAGGAACGTAATCAGGCGCGTAACTCTGCCTGGTGGTATCTATATCGCGGCAGTTTCCGTTATTCCTGCTATCCTGTTCTCCTTCACGGGGAATCAGCTGATTCAGGCTTTCGGAGGTACTTCGATTCTGATTATGATCGGCGTTGCGCTTGATACCATGACCAAGATCGAAGCTCAGTTGAAGAATTACAACTACGACGGATTCTTCAAGTAAAGCGTAAACGGCTGTTTATCATGCAGCCGTTTACCGTGTAGGATGCGTTTTGCATCCTTAGAAAGGAATGTTGTTATGAACATCGTATTGCTGGGCGCTCCTGGCGCTGGTAAGGGTACTCAGGCCGCGAAGCTCGTCGAAGAGTTCGGTCTCTGCCATATTTCCACCGGTGATATGCTTCGCGCAGCAGTAAAGAACCAGACTGAACTTGGCATGAAGGCCAAGGGCTACATGGATGCCGGCGATTTGGTTCCCGATCAGCTGATCGTTGACCTGATGCGCGAGCGCATGCAGGAAGACGACACCAAGAAGGGTGTCCTGCTGGACGGCTTCCCCCGTACTACTGCTCAGGCGGTTGCCCTGGACAGCATGCTCGCCGAACTCGAGCGTCCCCTGGATTGCGCACTGATGGTCGACGTTGATTTCGAAGTCATCGTCAAGCGTTTGACCTCTCGCCGTATGTGCCGTGAATGCGGTTACATCGGCAGCGTGGCTGACGAGAAGTGCCCCAAGTGCGGCGGCGAGATGTATCAGCGCGACGACGACAATGAGGCCACCGTCCGCAATCGCCTCGATGTTTTCCAGCAGTCCACTGCTCCGCTGATCGAGTACTATCGCGGCGGCAACCTGCTGGTTACCGTTGATGGCGATCGAGCTCCCGAAGAGGTTTATGCCGACGTAAAGAAGGCTCTCAACCTCTAAGCGGCAATATTCTTGCCATGAGAAGCCCTCCGGTGTTTCGCTGGAGGGCTTTTTCTTTTATAGTCTTTCAGTATGCAACCAAGTATATTGGAAAGACTGATTACCGACATCTCCCGCGCCATGCGACGGCATGGCGATCTTTTGGTGTCGCTTGCAAAAAGCACATTCTGCCTATTTGCGATTTCCCTGTTATTGGAAGTCTTTCTCTTCAACTGCAACTACTGGACTTCGCTTTCCAATGAAGAGATCGATATTTCCGATCGGTTGAGTTTGGCTCAGAATCCCGATGGGTCCTACTATCTGACCGAGGTAAACCACGTGATGGAATTCTCTGGTCTTAATACCGAAATCGAAAACATCAGAATCGATTTCTCTTCTGTGCAATCTGCAAAGAATGTCCAGCTGAAAATCCAATTCACCGATGATGCGCATCTTACGTACTTCGAAGACACCGAATATTCAACAGGTGTTCCCTTGAAGTACGTGCCCACCAATGACGACCAATGCGAATACATCAAACTCAATACCGTTGGCGTTACCGATGATCTGCGAATCGAGGTGGTTGGGAGTAATCAGCGTTACCCTATTACGGTTGACGGTGTTTATCTGAACAGCGTCTACTTCTTTGAATTCAAATTTGCCCGCTTCCTCACGGCATTTTTGGTCTTGCTGCTCTGCTACATGTTCAGACCGGGTTCTCGCATCTACTCTATCTACATCGTTTCGCACCCACGTGTTTCAAAGGCGTGTGTTTCAGCGTTTCTTGCCTTGGAAATCGCTTTGATGACCGGGTTTTTGTTCTTGGGCTCCAACTTGGTTGGAGTGGCGACCTCCAATTACAACTGGGGATCTTGGGATGGGCACAGTATCGTGAACACTTTCGAAGTGGGAGGAAACAATGCCCAGCAGTATTCCTACCTTGCCAAGGCTTTTGCCGATGGTCAGCTCTATTTGGAAGAAGAACCTCCTGAGTGGCTGGTGAACATCGATAACCCCTACGATAAGGGTGCACGTGCCGAAATGCAGAAGGCTACTGGCGAATCCTATCTTTGGGATGTGGTGTATTACGACGGCCATTATTATGTCTACTTCGGCGTAGTGCCCGTATTGTTGTTCTATCTGCCGTTTTATCTGCTTACGAAGAGCGCTTTCCCCACGGCAATCGGAGTGCTCGTGTCCGGCATCCTTTTCCTGTTGGGCGCAACCATGCTTCTTGACCGTTTTGCCAGGTATCATTTCAAGCGGGTGAGCTTGGGCTTGTATCTTTTGCTTCAACTGCCTTTGGTGTGTTGCAGCGGTTTACTCTATCTGATCAAGCACCCAACCTTCTACTCCCTTCCGATTGCGCTCGGTTTGGCCTTTTCTGTATGGGGTTTGTATTTCTGGTTGCGCGGTCGATCAAGCAAGCATCCTATACCCTGCTATTTTTTCGGATCGCTTTGCATGGCCTTGGTGGCGGGATGCAGGCCTCAACTGCTTATCCTTTCGTTTTTGGCTTTTCCGCTCTTTTGGAGGCACTACATTTCCGAAAGGAAGATTCTCACGAAAAACGGCATCTTGGAATTCCTTGCGCCTGTCGCACCGTACTTCCTCATCGGCGCGGGTTTGATGTGGTATAACGCTGCACGATTCGGAAGTCCCTTCGATTTCGGCAGTAATTACAATCTCACCACTAATGACATGACACAGCGCGGATTCGATTCCGGTAGGTTGCTCCCTGCCATCTTCGCCTATTTCCTCCAGCTCCCCAGCACCGTTGGCGTCTTCCCATATCTTGAAGCGTGTCCTTTCGAGACCACCTATATGGGACAGACCATCAAGGAAGCGACCTTCGGCGGACTGTTTGCTTGCGTTCCCATCCTTTGGACGCTCGTTCTTTCGGGGCATGCAATCAAGTTGCGAATCAAAGTGCGGAAGAACCGCACCGTTGCGGGCGTTATCTGCGTCTTAATCGGCGGGGGAGTGCTCGTTGCGCTTGCCGATGCTCAGATGGCAGGTATCTTGCAGAGGTATTTCGCAGACTTCAGCGTAATGTTCCTGCTTGCGTCAGCCTTGGTTGTGTTCATCTTCAATGAAAATATCAGTCATCTTGGGAATTCCTTCTATCTGGTTATCCGGGTGATCCCCTTGTTGGTTGCATTGAGCTTGCTCTACCAGCTCTGCCTTTGCTTTGTTCCAGAAACGGGCTGGTTCTCCAATATCTACCCGTGGGCCTATCAGCGAATCGTGAACACCTTCCAGTTCTGGACCTAGTGTATGGATGAGCTTCAAGAACAGAACAACTGTTTGGTATCACCTTCGGTTCATAAGTTTATGAAGGGGAACAAGCGGGCAAACACCAAACCCGAGCTCCTTGTTCGACGGGCACTCAGAATATCCGGCCTTACAGGCTATCGTTTGCAGTGGAAGGTTCCAGGCAGGCCTGACGTGGCCTGGCCCGGTAAGAAGGTTGCGTTGTTCGTCAATGGTTGCTTTTGGCATAGATGCCCGTATTGCAAGCTTCCCCTTCCCAAGTCGAACATCGAGTACTGGTCGGTGAAGTTCGAAAAGAACATCGAACGAGATGGACGAAACCTTAAGATGCTTCAAGAGCAAGGTTGGAAGGTGTTTGTTGTTTGGGAATGCCAGCTGAAGAAAAAGATCAGATTGGAGACGTTCAGACAGCTGCTTCCCGATCTTTCGGAAGCGCTTGGTAAATCCTTGAGCGAGACCTGGCGCGAAGATATCGAGTCCCTATAATCACGTGGAAGCGATGGGCGGGTAAGCAGGAGGGTCCTGATGGGACTTCGGGCCCATCCAGCGCATTTCCGCTTCAAAGCAAAACCATCGAAGCAAAGTGATTATTGCACGCAAAAATCCCCTTCGAACGACATCCACCGTACGAAATTCAATCGTGCTTGGGGAGTCGGCAAAGGGGATGCTTATAATCGTGGCTATCTTCGTTTAGGGCTTCGGAACGCCGAAACCGGCAGCAGGAGGAAAGCTATTCGGCATCTGTAAGAAGCCTTTCCACTGCTGCGATCTTCACACAGCAGCAGAACACTTCAAGCGCCTGCTCCAGTTCTTCTAGAGGGGGGAGCGAAGGAGCGATTCGGATGACCGCATCGTCGGGATCGTTCTTGTACGGGAAGGGGGCGCCGGCACCGGTAAGGGTTACGCCTGCTTCTGCTGCCAATGCGACAACACGCTTTGCAGTGTTCTTCGGGCCTTTGAAGCTTACAAAGTAACCGCCCTTGGGCTTGGTCCAAGAACAACCGAAGCCTTCGAGCTCTTCTTCAAGCTTGTTTATCACCAATTCGAACTTCGGGCGCATGATAGCAGCGTGCTTACTCATGTGCTCGGCAAGTCCATCCATGTCCTTGAGGAAGCGAACCTGCCTGAGCTGGTTGAGCTTATCGAATCCAATGGTTTGGGCGCTGCAGCGTTTCTGGGCTTCTGCCATGTTTTCCTCACTGCAGGCGAAGGCTGAAATGCTTGCACCAGGGAAGGTGATCTTTGAAAGCGAAGCGAACTTGATATAACGGTTGATGTTCCCAGCTTCCTTGCAGGCGCACGCGATATCGAGGACCTGATCCTGGCGATCCTTTTCATCGTAAAGGTGATGGACGGCATATGCGTTGTCCCAGAAGATTCTGAAGTCTTCAGCAGCGCATTTCATGGATGCAAGGCGGCGTACCGTATCATCGGAATAGGATGTTCCGGTGGGATTGGAATACTTGGGGACGCACCAGATCCCCTTGATTTCGGGATCGTCGGCAACCAGCTTTTCGACAAGGTCCATGTCGGGACCGGCTTCGGTCATGGGGACGGTAATCATCTGGACCCCGAAAGACTCCAAGATGGCGAAATGCCTGTCATAACCGGGAACAGGGCAAATCCACTTGATATTGTCGAGTTTGCACCAGGGAGTTGATCCGAGTTGTCCGAAACAGTAGCAACGGGCGAAGGCGTCATACATGGCATTAAGACTGGAGGCCCCGCATACGAACACATTCTCTGCAGGCTCTTCCATCATGGCACCCATGAAACTGCGGGCTTCGGGAATACCGGCGAGAACACCGTAATTCCTGCAATCGGTTCCGTCGGAGGCGAAAAGATCGGATTGTTCGTTGACGATTGCGAGACAGGGCAGGCTCAATTCCAGTTGTTCAGAGGAAGGCTTGCCTCGCGCCATATTGAGCTTGAGCTCTTTGGCTTTGAATTGTTGATACTGCCGGATAAGATCCGACTGCAATTCAAGCAGCGAAGAACGAGAGTATTCGTTCAGATGCATCTGTGTGCCTCCTTGGTTAGGATGACGGCGAATAATTGCAAGTAAAGGGTAGCATGCGGACGGTGATCCTGCCTTTGAAGAAAGTAAAAATCAGCACTTGCGTAGGGTGAGAAACGTGATACTATAGAGCGCGTCGTAATTTGAGAGCCAAATACTTTGTGTTATTAAAAGCCCAGCTAGGAAGCATTTTCTGGCGAAACGAGTCAAAACAAGCGACAAAAAAAGAAAATAAAAAAGTCGTTGACAAGGGAAAACGGCTCAGGTAATATACCACTTGCTTGAGAGAGCGAAAGCGAAATCAAGCAAGCAACTTGAAAATAGCACAGAGTTTTAGCGACGTTGTTATTTGGGAGTGTGCCCGAGTGGTTAAAGGGGACGGGCTGTAAACCCGTTGGCTTTGCCTACCAAGGTTCGAATCCTTGCGCTCCCACCATTCGCCCGTGTAGCTCAGTCGGTAGAGCACTTCGTTGGTAACGAAGAGGTCACCGGTTCAAGTCCGGTCGCGGGCTCCATTTATGGCGGTATAGCTCAGTTGGTCAGAGCACACGGTTCATACCCGTGGTGTCACTGGTTCAAATCCAGTTACCGCTACCATGATTATTCCACCAACCCAATCGGTTAGTGTTTACACCAAAATTTTTCTTTATAAGCCAATATCCTCCCTCAATGGGAGGATATTCATTGAAGGGAGAACTCCAATGGCAAAAGAAAAGTTTGAGCGTAGCAAGCCGCATGTAAACATTGGTACTATCGGTCACGTTGACCACGGCAAGACTACCCTCACCGCAGCAATCTCCAAGACCCTGTCTTGCAACGACGGTTCTCATGGTACTGCACACGCTGACTTCACCGCTTTCGAAGACATCGACAAGGCTCCCGAAGAGCGTGAGCGTGGTATTACCATTTCTATTGCTCACATCGAGTATGAAACCGACAAGCGTCACTACGCACATGTTGACTGCCCCGGCCATGCTGACTACGTCAAGAACATGATCACCGGTGCTGCTCAGATGGACGGCGCAATCCTGGTTATCGCAGCAACTGACGGCCCCATGGCTCAGACCCGTGAGCACGTTCTGCTGGCTCGCCAGGTAGGCGTTCCCTACATCGTAGTATTCCTGAACAAGTGCGATATGGTCGACGACGAAGAACTGCTCGACCTGGTCGAGATGGAAGTTCGTGAACTGCTCGACGAGTACGAGTTCCCCGGAGACGACACCGCAATCATCCGCGGCTCTGCACTGAAGGCTCTGGAAGGCGACCAGCAGTACATGGACGCTATCTGGGAGCTCATGGATGCTGTCGACGAGAACATCCCCACCCCCGAGCGTGACGTTGACAAGCCCTTCCTGATGGCTGTTGAAGACACCATGACCATCACCGGCCGTGGCACCGTTGCTACCGGTCGTGTAGAGCGTGGCGTTCTGCACATGGGTGACGAACTGGAAATCGTTGGTATCCGCGACACTTCCAAGACTGTTTGCACCGGTATCGAAATGTTCCGCAAGCTGCTCGACGAAGCACAGGCTGGCGACAATGTCGGCGTTCTGCTTCGTGGCATCAAGCGTGACGAGATTGTTCGTGGCCAGGTTCTCTGCAAGCCCGGCAGCGTTACTCCTCACACCAAGTTCGTTGGCCAGGTCTACGTTCTGACCAAGGAAGAAGGCGGCCGTCACACCCCG
>JBJEKU010000035.1:0-18005 GCA_051878795.1 Eggerthellaceae bacterium | reverse complement strand
CATAGCGGGTGGTTTTCTCGGCGCGGCTTCGCACGCGCCAGGCTGAAGCCTCTAATGGAAACAGGCTGGGAGAATACGCTCCCAGCCTGCAATCATCTGTTGCCGCCATTCAAGAATGCGGCCACTTCTTGAAGCGAACGGAAAGTCCTGGCGCCGTTGCCTTCGACCATCCTACCCACCATACGAAGGGCTTTTGCCTGATGGGGGGAAAGGGACTTTTCGCCATCGTGCTCCAGCACGCACAGCAGGGTTCTGCTGGGATGCTTGTTCGAATCGTCGACAACCTCGGCAACGCCGTAGATATTGTCCGAAAGCGGTGTGAACACATAGAGTAGCCACTCATCGTGCTTGCGTTCATACAATTCCCGCGCAGCCGCTTCATCGTTCCAGTCGTCCACGACGGGATCGAAGTATTCGACTTCGGTGAGCAAGGGGATCAAGCGGGCGCGCCATTCGCTCCCGTTACAGGTACCGCCCAGATACACGCGCTCCATCGGCACCTCCCTACTTGGTCTGCTTTTTCACGATACCCAACTTGGCAACCTCCCCGATAACCCGGACCAGGTATTCGGCCCATTCGATATCGTTTCGTGCACGGGTCTTCTTCAGTTCCCGAATCGAATTCTCCTCGACCTGAATGGGATTCCCTTCCAGGTCGACATGGACCAGATCCTTCCAGGGAAGCATATACTCGTTGTACTTCACCGGTTGGCCCGATTCATCTTCCTCCAAGCGCTTTCCATCGACGAGCTCATGGAAAGAGTAGCCCTGCCTTTCATGCAGCTTCAACCACCTACCATGCTCGTTTCTAGCCAAGGCGATGATCTCGCGTTCGGGGAACTGCGGGATGACCATATGGTCCCTCCCCGACCCCAGGGGGACCAATTCGTACTTCAAACGCTCCAGTTGGCGCTGGACGCTCAGTGCCTGCTCGAAGCCCTGCCGGCGCAGCTCTTCGGGTTGCGAATCGAAATCCGCCGCCGCCTGCTCGGGCAGGATGGGAAGATGCGGATTGGACATCTTCTTGAAAATGGCATGGAACGAAATGGCAAGCTGATACTGCAGCTCATTGAGCACATATTCGGGAAGGCGCTCGATCCGCATCCAATCGATTTTGTCGAAATAGCAGTTCCTATGGGTCGCAATTGCCGAGGAACTGATATTCCAGGGACATTCCTGCTTCTTCAGCCCGCACGCGGAAGCCAAGTCATCCAAATGCCACTCGCTTATCGGCTCTACCTCCAAAACACCGTCTTCCACCTTGAAGAAGTCCATCCCAGGCATGCTCGAGGCGATATCGATATCCGCCACGCTCAGATCGGCGATGGGCTTACCTGAAAGCACCGAGGCAACATTCAGAAGAAGGCAACCCAAGTCGAAGGTGTGATTGTCGGGAATAGAAGCGCAGATGTATTCCTCTAGCTTCCCATACAGGCATTTCGTCCCGATTCCAGGATTGACGTCGGAAAGGTTCGTCATCGATTCGAAATCGATCAGCATCGCCCGAATACCCACAGGGTTGTCCTCGCACGCCTGGACCGCCACGTTTTCAGGCTTCAAATCCATGTAATACCTGCCGGAACGGTGGATGACGTTGATGTCGCATGCCAGGTCGAAGGCAATCTTCGCGGCCTGGGCATAGCGCAAGCCCGAACCCACTTCCGCCAAGAAGATGCCCGGAACATCAGAGCAGAAGCCGGGTGCAGCCTCTCCCGCGATCAAGGAAGAAAGAGAGACGCCGGCATAGGACTGGAGAATATGATAGCGGAAGGTTTCGGGGACGGACCCGAACACCTGTCCAACCAAGGAGCCGACCAAATCGGGGCCCACGTCCAAGCGATTTGCCGCCTCGAAGCCTTCCAGCTCCCTCCTGAAATTCCATTCCTGTGCGAAAGACGAGATCCATACGGGGATACCCGAAGACTCGTTGTCAGCTTCGACCATCAAAAGCGCCCTTCGGCCCGACTTCCTTGCAGAGGAATGACGCGGGGTGTCCATATCCACGATACTGAACCCGGTTGGGATAACGAAATCCTTCCCGGTCGTATTCCAATTCAATTCGCAATCGCACGTGATCTCCGACATTACATACCCCCCTCAACGTCATGGAGGATATTGATAGTCACGCCCCGCTGGACGGGAATGACGATACGGTCTCCGAACAGAAGGGGGATAGGTTCCTTCACCAGCTGACGGTCGGTTGCCTCGATGAAACTCATCGCGCGGAGGATCCTATTGATCACCACGGGACGGGGTTCATTCGAAACCGACTCGGCGAGCATGAAGCGCGGCACTTCTTCACCGCGAAGCAGCATCGCGCCGTTCGAAGAGGCAAGGCACAGGGCGCACAGAGGATATGCCGGGTCCTTCTCGTCGATGAAGAAGACGATATGCTTGCTGCTGGGAACACCTGCAGCCCTGATGTTGCGGAAATCCTCGGCAGGGAATTCATCCTTCTTCACCTTCTCGTAGATTTCCAGCAATTCAGGACCGAAATACAGGGTGTTCTCCCTTTCCCAGTCCTCATAACGATTGAAAGCATCGATAATCGCCACCTGCAGGTCACGCTCGAAGTATTCGAAGGCGCTTGCTCCCTTCCGGTCGGCACCGACCCACCGCAGATACCCCATGAACAGGAAATCCATGATGGTTCGTGCCATAACGACGCCGGCCCTTCCAGGATACTGGGACTGAAGATTGCTGATTACCGCATATTCGATCCTCCCCAGTAAGCCGAAATTGCCCATCTTGGGGAATTCCTTGGAAAGCTGTTTCCTGAAAACACGCCATGCCCTGAAAGCCTCGATAGAAGAGGAAAGTCTTTCATGCCTATCCAAATCGAAGCCGTCTTCAGATGCCTCCTGTTCCGCAATGAAAGACTTCACGGCGGCAAGATCGCAATCCAAAATGCTCGCTGCGCTATTCGATCCACGGAAAAGGCATTCGCAGAAGGACTCCTTGGTGAAGTTGGCATTCGTCGACGCAGGATCGGAAACCGAAGCGTTCGCCCGGTAACGGACACCGGAATAATTCGATAGGCAGTTCAGACCGAATTCCTCATAGAACGCAAGGCAAAGTGTTTCCATTTCCCTGCGAAGATGGGGCACATCGATACAACCGCCTGCCTTGGATACGCAGAACATACCGTACATGCGCCTGATCCTGCCCATGAGGATTTCAGTCCACTTCGCAACGATCCGGCCTGCCTCGTCCTGGAAGGAATCATCGATTGCAGCAGATTCCGAATCGCGTTTTTCGGCTGAGATCCTATAGTCGGCATCTACGAAAAAGGGGGGTGTTATTCTGGCTCGCCTCTTCCAGAATACCCGCAATAATCTTTTCCTTCTTCCGGAAGAAAGTACAAAGGCGTTCTTCGACTACCTCTTCGAAAACAGACTGCCCTCCATCCGCAGAATGTTGCGGAGAAAAACATTCGCGAACAGCAGCACGTAGATCCTCCCTTAAACCAACCCACTTGCTGGCATCGTATTCGCGTCCAGCAAACAGCAAGGCCATGCCTTTTTCTTCAGGCTCGAGCTTCGTCAGGTCCACGCTCTTCGAGCTGGGGGACCATAAGCCGATCGCATTCTTATTGATGGCGATAGTCACCCTACCGGAATTCAAGTAAACAGCATTGCGGATGGGAGCGACCCTGGGAAGCGCCACCTCCAATGAACAGGAGATGCTGTCATTCGCGCGATTCTGGTTGTTATGGAAAGGCCAAGAGACCTGGCTGATGCTTCCAGTGAAAGCCGTATGGATAAGCCCGAAGATGAAATTCGCCTTATGTTGCACAATCGAAGGATATGCCCCCTGGGCAACATCCTCGTCGAATCGCCTATACAACTCCTCAACCGAATAGGAAGACAAATGCTCCCGTAGACCCTCATCGCTGATAAGATAGCCGTTCGGTTTCGCAGTACGTTCAGCGGCATTGCAATACCAGTCCCATTCAGCGCGCAACAGTACGCGGTACTGGGGTAAACCGCGCACATTTTCCAAGCCCACGCTCAGTGCATCCACCAAGGAACCGGCAATATCGTCCCGCATGCCATTAGCGCCGAGCAGCCACACCGGAGAATCGAAGACGATGCTGCCATAGAGATTCCTGGGGACCTTGTAATCATCCCAGCAGATGCTAGGCATATCGTCTAAGCCATAGTCACCCCAACGACGGTCGACCAGCTGCTTTGCCACCCAAATGGCCACCAGTTTGGCGAAAGTGGCAGATGCATTGTCCTCCTCTTGATTTGCAAGATCTTCGTAGAAGGCGATTTCCCCCAGCATTTTTGCATATAAGTCACTCGCTTCTTCGCGCAGGGCGGGATCCAGGGAATCGTCTTGCGCGATCTCGTTCCTATAGCCTGAGACCAGACTGAGCAAGGTAGTCACCTGGCTTCGGTCCCTTCCGCGAAACGTGCCGATAATGGTCTTGGGGATGCAGATTCCAGAATTGAACTTCGCATTGGAATTATCCCCCTCCCGAAGACGGGCACCCAACTTGGCAGTCAACAATCTTTCACTACGTTCCGCAACGAGGGGATTATTCGTGGGATTGGGATATTGGGTGAAATAGGGAATATTGCAGATGAAGTTTTCCATCACCTGCTGCCTGAATATTTCACGCTGCGATATCTGGGTAGCACCATACAAAGGAAGACTATCGACAACTCCGCCCTGCCTCAAGCCGTCTTCTAGCGCCCGGGCAGAGCTTATTATCAATCTTTCTATTTCTTTGATCGTTGAAACCGGCATTGTTATTCCCCCTTATAAGCAGCGATATACATTATTCCGCACATCACATTAATCTTTGCTGACTATTTCGTCGGATATCGGTCGAGCAAGCAGAACACTCGCCTCTTTTTCCAGCCCCAGATCGATGAGCTTCCGAAGGATAGATACTGCCATCGATTCCAAGTCATCGGTTTCTTCGAAACAAGTTGAGATACGATGCTTTCCCAATTCTTTCGAAACGACGCCTGTCGCTATCGCAAGAACACCTTCGGGCAGGGGAATCGAAACATAACCGGAATCAATCGGCGTCGCGCCCAGCGAAGCCTGTCCAAGGTAACTGGTTAGCGAATCTCCGTAGGATTCAGCGGGGGTTGAAAGCATCCTCACCTTGCCACCGTAGATAAGGAATACGCCGATATTCCCCTGAGCCGCCCATTCGATTCCATTCTGCATCAGTGCGATTGCGCAACCGCTTGCACCGCCGCAGCGCTGCGCGATATGAACATTGACGTTCCTCGAAGCCTCACTTGCAGCCTTAAGGGCATCCCTTGCTCCCAGCCCAGAGTCGATTGCGCACAAGCCCGCATATGCGGCAGCACTTGCAAACAATCCGGAATGCTTACTGTCCCCGATTCCCTCGCAGATCATAGCTCCATAACCATTATCGGAAACCGAGACCACACTGTCATTATCGAGTTCGGGACTCCGTAAACTCGCAAGCGCCAATTCGAATCTGCAATTAGATTCGATGAGGCGGCTTTCCACATAGGGCGTTTTCTTCGTATTCATACCGATCCTTTCATCGAAGGGATACGAACGCCGCGCTCCCCCTCACGCCGATGAGGCGAGGCGAATGTTGCCGTACTTCTTCTTGGCACTCAGACGGTATCCGGTCATAGCAACCGAAGATACACAACACGGTGCCGGTGGAATATACGCTAACCGGCAGGATTTGGGTCGAATGCGCATTGAAGGCGAATTGCCGATAGCCCAATGCAGAACGAATGGAGGATAGACGTATGCCCAGTCAAAACCCCTTCGAGAACAATCAGATATGCTTATGGAAAGCAGCAGAAAGGCGCCGGCACCGCCGACGCCAAGTAAAGCTATTATACAGGGTTATATACGCTCAGAATGACGGAGCCACCATCGCGCCTTTGACGCAATAGGGCTCCCTAAGTGTTGGGAAGATTTTCGATTATGCATTTTAGGCAGATAAATCGAACGAGCCTCTCGCAAGCTCATCCATCTGTGAAAGCGACTCTCTAAAGCCGCCGCTGATCCACAGATCGACAACCCCGACCAATCCGAAAACGACGAAGCGATCGGCATAATCCGTTTTTCCAAAAGGTTCGATTTGACCGATAAGCACCTCTTGGAAGCAATCGATCACCACATGTCGCATACCCGCAGAATAGAGAGCCTCGAAGACCAATCGATTCTCATAGAAGAAGCGGAAGAAAATGCATGGGTCCTCAAGCAGTAAGCCATGCGAAATATGAATGCCGTTGCTTTCGAGCCAACGCAACCAAAGCACTTGCATCTTGTATGCAAGTGCTGCTTCCTTGGAGGAAAACTGGCGGAACCACGTAGCCCTGCCCACACCCGCACGTAGGCAGATCTCATCCGCGGTAATCTTTGCGAAAGGCTTTTCGCGCATGAGAAACAGAAGCGCATCCGCCATGCATTCCTTCAGGAACTCTGTCGATTCGGTTCGACGTCCCATGAAGATCCCCGATCATATGTGGATGAACGGATAATCCGATCATCTTTTTTATTTACTACACATGGTCAAGTATACGTTTTCAATCAAATCAAAACGCGATTAACGCAAAGTTTCCTGCGAATAGCAAAACGGCTCCGGGAACGAACCCGGAGCCGTCGCTGTCACGAATCGCCCCCTATTGCTAATAAGGAAGGCTCGATGAGAGTCCTTACTGGAGACCCAGCAGAGCCTGCAGTGAGTTGATGAAGCTGGTCATATTCCTATAGCACATGAACAAGGTAATGATGATGATAACGATACCGGCAACGTTTGCGAAGATACCGTTCTTCCACTTGCCAAGATCCTTGCCATTCGCGCAGTAGATGACGAAGAAGGCCATGATAGGCAGCAAGATTGCGTTGGCAGCCTGCGCAACAAGGATAAGCTGCGTCGGAGACTTGCCCAAAGCACATGCCATGATGCAGCCGGCGAGCAGAACGATAATCCAAACTACCTTGAACTTGACATCCTTGACGGTCTGCTTCCAATCCAGAACGCCGTTCACAGCATAGGCAGCGCTGAAGGAGGCGGTGATCGCAGAAGAGAAGCCTGCGCAGAGAAGGCCGATGCCGATCATCCAGGTAGCCCAGTTGCCCAGCAGCGGGGAAAGAGCGAGGGCCATTTCCTTGCCGTTGGTGACCACTTCGCCCGTACCGTAGATGTTTGCAGCACCGCAGATGAGAATGGCCATGGAGATAACTCCGCCCAGGCCGATGGAAAGGATGGTGTCGAAGCGGGCGTCGGCAACCTGATCAGGATCCTTGAAACGCTCTGCAGAACCGGAAGCATGTAGGAACAGGTTGTAGGGAACGATAGTGGTGCCGATGAGGCCCACAGCCACCAGGATAGGTGAAGTACCGCCGGTCTGCTCGGCAGTAGGCAGATGGGGGGTGAATACACCTTTCACAACCGCACCCCAATCAGGAGAGGAAGCGAACGCGGTGATGAGGAAAACAACGCCCATTAGGACGACAATGGCGGTGAGAATACGCTCGACAACCTTATAGGAACCGATCCACATGGCGGCGAAGGCGGCGATACCCAGAACGACAACGATGGGAATCATGGGGATATCGGGGAAGACAGCCTGGATGCCAAGTATACCGCCAGTGATATTGCCGGTTTCGTAGGCGATATTGCCAACGAAAATAGCGATGATGACGATTGCGACAGCCAGCCATTTCAAAGCAGGATTGGTGATTCTCGTTCGGATGTTCTCGCCCAAACCCTTACCGGAAACGATGCCGACACGCGATGCCATTTCCTGGAAGATGATAGTTGCGACAGTTGCAAAAAGCAGGCACCACAACATGGTGTAACCATAGTTCGCACCGGATACGGTGCAGGTGGTAACAGTTCCGGGACCAATGAAGCCGGCAGCAACAAGAGCGCCAGGGCCGATGTTCTTGATCTTCTCGCCGATACTGCTCATGCACACCCCTTTCAAAACACGGACGATTGCCCTTTTCCTATTTCCCTGATACGGCGATAAGCCAACTAGAAGAAATATCGAGCCGAACCAAGGTTTTTTCACGATTTAACAGTTTATCAAAGAAATCCATATTGGAAACACAAAAAAAGGGCCGCTCATGCGACCCTTGGAAATTTGGAGCGGACAACGGGGTTCGAACCCGCGACCCCAACCTTGGCAAGGTTGTGCTCTACCAGCTGAGCCATGTCCGCATATAATGGGCAAATGCCCTTTATCAAATCAGAATCCGGATGACACTTCCTTCATCTGAAGAATAAATGGTGGGCGTTACAAGATTTGAACTTGTGACCTCTTCCGTGTCAGGGAAGCGCTCTCCCCCTGAGCCAAACGCCCGTTTCTGTCGTGAACAACAAGATTACTTTAACTCAGTTAGGATTGATTGTCAACCCCATATTTAAAGAACCTTGCAAACCTTTTCGGTGGAGGCGACGCCCGGATTCGAACCGGGGGTGAAGGCTTTGCAGGCCTCTGCCTTACCACTTGGCCACGTCGCCATTTTTCCCGAAAAAGAGCCGGCCGTAAAGACCGGCTCATTGTTCACATGGAGCGGACAACGGGGTTCGAACCCGCGACCCCAACCTTGGCAAGGTTGTGCTCTACCAGCTGAGCCATGTCCGCGTTGCCTCAACTATAATACGCACTTACCCTTACCATTGCAAGCACTTTTTTTAAAAAGTCGCCTATTATTTTGATATTCCGATAATCCTTCCTATTTTGATCAGAATCCCAACTCCCCCTCCTCAGGCGTCCCGCTTAACAGGACGCTTTCCTTTTGTCATTGGAAGTTGCTCCATTTGGACTTATTCCAAAAGAATCCCCAACAGAGCCCGCATCCCAGCCCATCAACTCACTCCCGAAAGCTCCCAGTATTTCCTTTGCAAAATGAAAAAGGGCCCTTTGATAGGCCCTTGATAATTCTATGGTGTCGAAGGCGGGATTTGAACCCGCACGCCCGGTATATGGGCACTAGCACCTCAAGCTAGCGTGTCTGCCGTTCCACCACTCCGACGTGTTCAGCGCAATTAATAATAACAGATACTATTAAGAACGCAAGAACTTTTTTGAAATGCTTAGGCGAGCGAACCCTGGGGGAAGATGATCATCAGCACAATCAGGGAAACCAGGAATACAATCGCAAAAGCGATGGTGATTCGGTCCAGGTTCTTCTCCATCAGACCCGTGCCCGTGTTGGTGTTGTACAGGGAACTGGAAATGACATCGGAAATACCGGTACCCTTACCGGAATGGAGCATGATGAACGCAATCAATCCGATGCCGGATACAACCAGCAGAATAAGGAAGACAATAACCAAAGCCGTCATTTAATCTCTTTCTAACTTGCAAAAAGTTGAGCTTGCAGACTAATCCACAAGCTCAACATTATATATGCTTCGATGCATGATACAAGAAAAATGCATACGAAAGGCAAGAACTAGAGGCAAGCCTCCACAAGTTTGACGAAATCATCAGCCTTCAGCGCAGCTCCACCGATTAAACCGCCATCGATATCCTCCATAGCGATCAGGCCCTCGACATTCGCAGGTTTCATCGATCCACCATACAGGATACGGATAGCATCTGCGGTTTCGGCACCGAATTCTTCGGCAATCGATGCTCGAATGGCGCCACAAGCCTCTTCTGCCTGCTCGGGGGTTGCCGTACGACCGGTACCGATAGCCCAAATGGGCTCGTAGGCAACGACGCACTTCTTCACTTCGGCAGGTTCCAAACCTGCAAAGGCAGCACTAACCTGCTTGGTGATGAACTCGATATAGTCACCGGAATCGCGAACGCCCAGGGATTCGCCACAGCAAACGATGGGGGTCATTTGGGCGGCAAGCAGGGCTTTAACCTTCTTGTTGACGTCCATGTCGGTTTCACCGAAATAACCGCGACGTTCAGAATGGCCGATGATGCAATGAGTGGCACCGACCGCCTGCAACATGGGAATGCTGATTTCGCCCGTGAAGGCACCGGAAGCTTCCCAATGGCAGTTCTGGCCGCCAACCTTGACCACTTCTTCCCTACGGTCGAATTCCAGTACGGAATAAACCGCCTTGATATCGATTGCGGGAGGGCACAGAACGACTTCGACGTCTTCCCACCTCTCGTCGTACCTGTTGGAAAGCTGCTGGGCCAACACCACGGATTCAGCCCAGTTGTTGTTCATCTTCCAATTGCCCGCCATCATAGGTTTGCGCATATCGGACTCCTTACCTGAGCGCTTCGACACCGGGAAGGGCGCAACCCTGGACCAGTTCCATGGAAGCACCGCCGCCGGTGGAGATGAAAGTCATCTTGTCGGCCAGACGGAATTTGTTCACTGCAGCCACACTGTCGCCGCCTCCGATAATGGTGTCGGCTTCGGCGTTGTCGGCAACCGCCTGGGCGACGACACGGGTGCTTTCCTCGAAGGCCTTCATTTCGAAGACACCCATGGGGCCGTTCCAGAATACGCTTGCGGCATTGGCGATTTCCTGCGCATACGCAGCTGCGGTCTCAGGACCGATGCCCATGCCGGTCATGTCGTCGGGCATCTCGCTTGCAGGAACCACCTTATTGGGGGCGTCCTCGCCAAAGTAGTCGGCAACGACCACATCGGTGGGAATCATCATCTTCACGCCCTTGGCCTTTGCCTTTTCAAGCATCTGGCCGGCACGCTCTACCCAGTCCTCTTCCTTCAGGCTGGTGCCCACGGTGTAACCCTGGGACATGAGGAAGGTATAGCTCATACCGCCACCGATCAGCAGAACGTCTGCCTTGTCGATAAGCGCATCGATAACGCCTACCTTGTCGGAAACCTTTGATCCGCCCAGGATGGCGACGAAGGGACGCTTGGGGTTATCGAGCATGCCGGTGAGGGTTTCCACCTCGTTGCTGAGCAGGTAACCGGCATACGCGGGAAGCAGTGCTGCAACACCCGCGGTGGATGCATGGGCCCTATGCGCGGTACCGAAGGCATCATTGACGTACACATCGCCCAAAGCAGCCAGTTCGCGGCAGAATTCGGGGTCGTTCTTCTTCTCGCGCTTGTCGAAGCGCAGGTTTTCCAGCAGCACGACATCGCCATCTGCCATTTCGGCAACAGCAGCCTGCGCGTTGGGGCCCACGGTGTCGTTTGCGAAGACCACGGGCTTGCCCAGAAGCTCTGCCAGACGGTCGGCAACGGGCTTGAGGGTGAACTTCACCTCATAGCCGGTACCTGCAGGACGGCCTAGGTGGCTCATGAGAATGAGCTTGGCACCCTGCTCGAGCAGCTTGTCGATGGTGGGAAGCGCACGGAGGATACGGGTGTCGTCGGTAACCACACCATCCGCGATGGGCACGTTGAAGTCTACACGGACCAGGACGCGCTTACCTGCAACATCCGCCTGGTCGATGGTTTTGATCTCAGCCATTTCCATCCTTTCTGGAAAAAGGTCTCAAGCCGGTTATTAAGAAGCCCCAGAGGGCTCATGGCCGTGGGGCTTCGTGAAATCAGATTAACGTGCACGCATGGTGCATTAGAGCATGATCTTCGCCAGGTCCTTGACGCGGTTGGAGTAACCCCACTCGTTGTCATACCAGGATACGCACTTGACCATATCGTTCTTTTCTCCCATGACCATGGTCAGGCCGGAGTCGAAGATGGAGGAATGGTCGTTGCCAACGATGTCGATGGAGACGATGGGATCCTCGGTATATTCCAGGATGCCCTTCAGGGGGCCTTCGGCAGCTTCCTTCATGGCAGCGTTGATTTCTTCCTTGGTTACCTCGCGCTCGAGCTCGACGGTGAGGTCAACCATGGATCCGTCGGGAGTGGGAACGCGGGTTGCGAAGCCGTCCAGCTTACCCTTCAGTTCGGGCAGGACCAGGGCTACCGCACGGGCGGCACCGGTGGTGGTGGGGATCATGGAAACGGCTGCGGCACGCGCACGACGCAGGTCCTTGTGGGGCAGGTCCAGGATCTTCTGGTCGTTGGTATACGCATGGATGGTGTTCATGTAACCGCGCTTGATGCCGAAGTTATCCATCAGCACCTTGGCGAAGGGAGCCAGGCAATTGGTGGTGCAGGAAGCGTTGGATACGATGTGATGCTCGTCCTTGTTGTACAGATGGTCGTTAACACCCATGACGATGGTGATGTCCTCGCCCTTAGCGGGGCAGGTGATGATGACCTTCTTAGCGCCTGCCTCGATGTGCTTGGAAGCCAACTCGCCGGTCTTGAAGATGCCGGTGGATTCGACGACGATGTCGACACCCAGCTCGCCCCAGGGCAGGTTGGAAGGTTCGCGCTCGGAGAGAACCTTGACCTCGCGGCCGTCGGCGATGAAGCCGCCTTCGACGACCTCGACCTGGTCGAATGCACGGCCATGAACGGAGTCGTACTTCAGCAGGTGGGCCATGGTTGCTACGTCGCCAAGGTCGTTAACGGCAACAACTTCGAGCTCGGGGTCGTTAGCCATCGCACGATACACGAGACGGCCGATTCGGCCGAAACCGTTGATGCCAACTTTGATGGTCATAAGTACTCCTTTCGGGAATTAGCACAGTAGCGTTTCTACTATATCACTTTACGCACGCCAACTGGATTTTTACGAAAACAGGTGTCTAATATTCAGACTTCAGGTCTATTTGCTCCGCCATCTGCTCGATACGCCGCGCCCTGTGGGCAATCGCCGACTTGGAAAGCGGAGGATCGGCAAGCTCCCCCAATTCCCTCAAAGTCGATTCCGGATTCGCCTTACGCAGGAGCACGTATTCCTGGAGCGCCGGAGGCAGGCCGCCGATACCGTACCACCCTACCACCTTATCGATGGCGCTGCGCTGGGATGCACTTGCGTCCCATGCCTTCATGGTGTTGGCCACTTCGGCGTTCATCTGCCGGTTCACGTCGTTGCGCACGCTTCGAAGCAGGATCTCCTGCTCCAATTCGAGGGCGCACTTATGCGCACCCACCAGAGCGAGGAAATCGCAGATGTCGCTGCCGCTTTTCATATATATGATGTAGCTGTTCCTACGGGTGGTGAAGCGCGCATGGACCCCACGCGACTGCAGCAGATCCACAAGATCGCGAGCCAGCTCCTCGGATTCCACCGATAGCTCGAAGTGAAAGTCGCCCTTCAGGTTTGAGATGAAGCCGCAGCCCAAGAAGATTCCGCGCAGATAGGCTTCCTGGCAGCAATGCTTGCGCACGATCTGGGAATCGACGCCGCGGATGAATCCGCCATCGCCGATGACGCCCAGCTCGCGCAGTGCTTCGGGCAGACCTGGCTGCATGGGAACGCGCACCAGGACATTGGGCGTCTTGTGGAGCACATTGCGCCTGACGACGGTTTCGGGCTTCAGATGATAGAGCTCGCTGAGCAGGGTATACGCAATGCGGGCGGCTACGAATGATTCCGTAACTACCTCTAGGCGCATGGAACCCTTGCCCATGAGATACACGGAGCCTTCGATCCTGATGATGGCTGCAAGCAGCGCGCGATTGCAATGGGAGCAGACCGGTTCGATGAGGGAGAGCTCTTCTTTTACTTCAACGGTGAAGGACAAAACCTGAGCACCTCCGTAAACGCCTCGCGCAGGGCTTCGGGATCATGCCAGGTGGGCTTGTCGTGGTCAACCAGATCCTTCACCATCACCCGAGCGCCGCTCTGGTCGATGCGCAGTGCGGATTCGTAATCGACTCTGACCGGACGGATTCCCGCATGGCCGATAAAGCCGGTGTCATAGGGATCCTCCACCGCAACGCGCGGAAGCGGAGACAGGCCGCCGACGGAATGGATGAGCACGAAATCGATCAGGCCCGCCATGCCATGGCGGTAGAGCGCATTCACATGGTCTTCGGCAGTCATGCCAAGCGTCTCGCCCTGCATGTCGGCCAATCCGCACACGAACAGCACCTTGCCGCGCGAGGCCTTGATCGCGTCGATCACGCCGGGGACCAGCAGGTTGGGAATGATGCTCGTGAATAGCGAGCCGGGACCCAACACGATCAGGTCCGCCTCGCAGATCGCCTTGATGGCGGCAGGATACGGGGTGGCAGGACGATCTTCGTTGAGCCATACGGATTCGAGTGCGCAGCGGGAATGCGAGAGCCTGGACTGCCCGCTTATAACCTTGCCTTCAAGCGTCCTACCGGCAAGCGTGATCTTGTCGAGGGTGGAAGGATGGACCTCGCCTCGAGCGTGGAGCAGATTCTCGCAGATCTTGATCGCCTCGGGGAAAGAATCGGTCGCGTACTCCAATGCGGTAAGCAACAGGTTTCCCAGAGTATGGTCGTTCGCGAATTCGAAACGGTATTTGAAGGCCTTGGCCATGGGATCGTCGGGGTCTGCAGCAAAGGCGGCAAGGCACTTGCGCACATCGCCCGGGGGCGTGGCTCCGGCTTCCTGGCGCAGGATGCCGGTCGATCCCCCATCGTCGGCCATGGCGACCACCGCCGAGGTCTCGATGCCCAGCGAAAGCAGGGTGCGGATGGAAACGGGCGCGCCCGTGCCCCCTCCGATAACGACTGCCTTGGGAGCGGCCGCAGAGCTGACCACGGGAAGCGCATCACGCAGAGCCGCGAATGCCTGGGTCTGGGAGCTGTCGGTGCGTATGGGGACGTTCTTCTTGGATCTGAACATGGCTTCTACGCATCCTTCCGCTTGGTGTCGGCACGCGAAAGGTCGCGGTGGGTGGTGGTGACGCAATACCCCAGCTCGCGCAGGAACTTTCCGGTCTCGACCGCGATGGCCACGCTGCGATGCTGGCCTCCCGTGCATCCCACGGCGATGATGAGGTTGGTCTTGCCTTCGTTCACATAGCCGGGCATGACGCACTGGAGCAGTTGCTGCCAGCAGGAAAGGAATTCCTGGGTTTCGCTGCGGCTTATCACGAAATCGCTCACCTTGGAATCCAGTCCGGTCAGGTGGCGCATTTCGGGGTCGTAGTACGGATTGGGAAGGAAGCGCACGTCGATCACGATATCGGCATCGAGCGCAGCACCGTGCTTGAAGCCGAAGGAATACACGTACACATCCAGGCCCTCCTGGGCAGTCTTTCCGCTGAACAGGTCCTGGATGGTCTGTCGCAGCGCAATGGGCTTGCGGTCGGTGGTGTCGATGATGTGGTCTGCGGCATTGCGCAGCTTGGCAAGCATCTTGCGTTCCTTGGCGATTGCCTGCGACACCGTCATCTGGGTACCGATGGAAAGCGGATGGCGACGGCGCGTCGCCTTATAGCGGGCGAGCAGTTCTTCGTCGCTGGCATCCAAGAAGACGATGCGGTACGCGATTCCGCGATCCTTCAGCTGCAATAGGACGTTATTCAGGTCTCCCAACGTGCTGAAGTTGCGCGAGTCGCACACAACGGCGAGCCTGCGCAGCTCGCCTTCGGACTCGGGGATGTCCTGCGAATCCACCAGGGAAAGCAGAAGCGAAGGCGGGAGGTTGTCGATGCAGAAGAACCCCAGGTCTTCGAAGGTATGCATCGCTTCGGTGCGTCCTGCACCGCTCATTCCGGTGATGATGGCCAAATCTGTCATTGATGCGCTCTTCCTAGCATTCGTCGGGCGCCGGTTCGGATCGGCTTTCGCCATCGTCGGGACAGCCGGCCAAGGCGCTCCTTTCATTCCTCGTGACATTATACTGTTCCAATACCCGATACAGTTCTTCGGCTACCTCGTCTGGCAGAACCTTCGCATCTTTTATCTCCTGCAGGCTTGCCGACCTCAGCTTCTTGAAGCTCTTGAAGTGCTTGAGCAGGGCCTTCTTCCTAACCGGTCCCAAGCCCACCACCTCATCCAAGATGCTTGCGGTCATCCCCTTCCCGCGCAGCTCCCGATGGAAGGTGATGGCGAATCGATGCGCCTCGTCGCGCACCTGTTTGACCAGGTAGAGGGATGCCGAACCCGATGGCAGCACCACCGGCCCGCTTTCCTGCCAGGGCACGAACAGCTCTTCGTCCCTTTTCGCCAAACCGCACAGATCGATGCCCGTCACGCCCATCCGATCGAACATATCCATGACCGCGGAAAGCTGGGGCTTGCCGCCGTCGAGGATGATCAGGTCGGGCTTCTTGCCGAAGGATTCGTCTTCCAGGCGCTCTTTGGAATAACGCCGCGACATGACCTCCTGCATGCTCAGGAAGTCATTCGCCTCCTCAAGGGGCGTCTTGATCTTGAAACGGCGGTACTGGTTCTTGTCGGGCTTGCCATTGGTGAACACCACCATTGAGGCGACCGTATAGCTGCCGTGGATGGTGGAGATGTCGAAGCATTCGATGCGCATGGGCGGCTTCTCCAAAGCGAGCGCGCTTTCCAGCTGCAACAGCGCTTCGTTGATGCGCTTGTCTTCGTAATTGGTCCGCACCATATAGCGCATGAGGGTGTGCTTCGCATTCACCTGGGCCATTTCCAAGAGCTGGCGCTTCTCCCCCCTCGCCGGCACGTGCAGGCGCACGCGCGCGCCATGCCTGCTGGCAAGCTTTTCGGAAAGCCAGTCCTCCATGGCCCCGGCGTCTTCGGGAAGGGCGTGTAGAATAAGCTCGTGCGGGATCGATGTGGTGGAGTCGTAATAGCGGAACAGGAAGTTGCGCATCAGATCCTGGTCGGGCAGGTCCAGACCCTTGTTGAGCACGAACTCATTGCCGTTGATCACACGGCCTTCGCGGACCATGAGCACATGGGCGCCGGCGATGGTTTCCTCGCGATAGAAGCCGATCACGTCGGCATCGAGGTTCCGGCTGGTCACCGCATGCTGCTTGGCGTCGAGCCCCTGGATGGTATCGATGCGCGCCTTGATCCTGCCGGCGCGCTCGAAATCCAGGTCGGCCGCGGCTTCGCGCATGTCTTCGGTAAGCTCCTCGATGAACTCGCTGTGATTGCCCCGGAGGAAGCGCCCTACACGCTCGACGTTCTTGCGATATTCCTCAGGCGTGATCCTGCCGCAGCAGGCACCCGGGCCGATGCCCACATGGCAATCGAAGCATTGTTTGGTATCGCCGCGCAAAAACCACGAGGCGGGGTCCTTTTCGAGCGCGCGGTTCATCTGGCGCCAGTCGGCACAAGTCGCGGCGCAGATGGGAACGATCCTGCGTGCTATCTCGATCAACTTGCGTGCAGCACGGCTGTCGGTATAGGGTCCGAAATACTGCGTGTCGGACCGGTGCTTTTCGCGGGTATATTTGATT
Organism: Eggerthellaceae bacterium; assembly: GCA_051878795.1. GTDB lineage: Bacteria > Actinomycetota > Coriobacteriia > Coriobacteriales > Eggerthellaceae > W1P20-047. The sequence continues at coordinate 861 of JBJEKU010000035.1, read as the reverse complement.
GCGGGAAAAACATCCCCTTTGGTAAGCGCGATGAACGGGTAGCTCTTGTCGTCCTTGAAGTCCGCATTGAAATACGGGGAGTACTGGTTGATCAGATTCTTTTCCAAGACCAGGCTCTCGTACTCGTTCTTCGCAACGATATATTCGAAGGAATCGATCTGCTCCACGAGCAAGGGTATCTTCGCGCGGTCGTCTTGGAAGTTGACATACTGGCGCATACGGGCACGCAGCTGCTTCGCCTTGCCCACATATATCACCTGGCCAGCGGCATCTTTCCACAGGTAAACGCCCGGAAGCATGGGAACATCGGCCAATTCGCGCTTTATCCTGGCAATTTTCTCGGATTCGTTTAACACTTTGTTTCAATCCCCATTCGGATGGAAGAGCTTTTTTTCACGAAAATATAATGGCAGAAGTCTAACGGAAGACACCTGAAAAGGAGGAACCATTGAGTTACGTAAACGACGTCATCGAAATGGTCAAGGCTAAGGATCCTGACCAGCCCGAATTCATCCAGGCAGTCACCGAGGTCCTGGAAAGCCTGGAGCCCGTTATCGAGGCTCATCCCGAATACCAGCAGGCAAGCCTGCTCGAGCGCATCGTCGAGCCCGAGCGCATCATCACCTTCCGTGTCCCCTGGGTCGACGACAATGGCAAGGTCCAGGTCAACCGCGCCTTCCGCGTCCAGTTCAACAGCGCTATCGGACCCTACAAGGGCGGCCTGCGCCTCCATCCTTCCGTTAACCTGTCTATCCTGAAGTTCCTGGGCTTCGAGCAGATCTTCAAGAACAGCTTGACCACCCTGCCCATGGGCGGCGGCAAGGGCGGCTGCGACTTCGACCCCAAGGGCAAGTCCGACAT
>JBJEKU010000034.1:0-18080 GCA_051878795.1 Eggerthellaceae bacterium | reverse complement strand
GCGGGTGGTTTTCTCGGCGCGGCTTCGCACGCGCCAGGCTGAAGCCTCTAACAAAAGAAGGCCCCATAAGGGGCCTTCTCGAATTCAAGCACGTGTTGCTTATTCGGCAGCAGCTTCTTCTGCTGCTTCCTCTACAGGAGCTTCCTCCACTGCTTCTTCGGCAGCAGCTTCTGCGGCCTCTGCGGCAGCCTTGGCAGCCTCGGCCTCGGCCTTGGAAGCGAACTCTGCAGCACGCTTTGCCTTTTCGGCGGCCTTGGCTTCGCGCTCTGCCTGACGTGCTGCTTCTGCAGCCTCGGTAGCAGCCTTGCGCTCTGCCTTCTTTGCAGCCTCGCGGGCGGCGATTGCCTCGCGGGCGGCACCGAACTTGTTGGTGAAACGCTGTACGCGTCCGCCGGTGTCGATTAGCTTCTGGGTGCCGGTGTAGAAGGGGTGGCACGCGGAGCAGATGTCAACGCGCAGCTCGGACTTGGTGGAACGGGTGGTGAACTCGTTGCCGCAGGTGCAGCGGACAGTGCACTCAACGTATTCGGGATGGATGTTCTGCTTCATGTTTGGATCTCCTTAATAACACCTTGGTTTCCATACAAGGGTTGAAACACGCAACTACATAAGATACCACGTCGGCGGGATTGTGCAAGGGCGAATACGTACACGCACACAATTACCCGACACTCGGCATCGCCCTCCTACTTCTTCAGCTGCGAAGGATGCGCCTCGAAGAAGTCGGTACGGGGAGGCAGCTCGACGATGCGATGCATTCCGCATGCACGCTCCTCGTCGATGCACAGCTCATCCATGGATTCGAACGGCGCATCCCAACTGAAGAAGCGCTCAGGATCGAAATCCAGGTACTCGCAGATCTTCTCCGTTCCTGAAGGCACCACAGGATGCATGAGCAGGGTGCAGACGCGCAGCAGGAAGAAGCAGTCCACCAAGAGCTGGCGGCGCTCGTCGCTGGGACCGTCCTCCAGCTTCTTGGAACCATCGGTCCAGTACTTGTTGCAGTAGCGGATGAATTCATCCATCTGCGACATGATGGAATGCAGCTCCACCTTTTCCATAGTGGCGTCATAATCCGCCATCGCCTTATGGGCGCGCTCCACCACCTGGACGGAAGGGACCCCTAAGGGCATGCAGCAATCGAAGTTGTTCTTCGCCTCGTACATGCAGCTGCGGGCAAGGCGGTTGAATACGCGGGTGAGCAGCGCACCCTCTTTCAGAACGGGATCGGAGATGCGCGGATCGGCGCGCTTTTCGGGATCGGGTTCGAAGGCCTTGGGCTTGAAGCCCACGGAACGCTGGTCCAAACCCAGGGCAAGCCAATGCGCACGCAGCTGCTCGACGGTGTAGTGTTCCAGCAGCTCGTCCGCAGAAGGAGGCTTGACCGCGCTCGAAGAGGACGCTTTCTTGTTGCCCAGGAGCATGTGGTAGTTCGCGATCAGCCGGGTCTGTCGCAGATCATCGCCGGAAGGCTGCATCGTGCGGCCGTTTTCTTCCTGGACTGCAGCCCACAGGGCAGGCTGGGCGACTCCGTAGAAGTAGATGTTGTCCTGGCCGATGAACTGGTAAACCTTTGCATCGTCGCTGCACCAGAAATCCTTCCAGGAATCCTCGGGCAGACCCAGGGCATCGTTGCAGGCCTTGGTGAAGGAAATGGGAGCCCACAGGCTTTCGGGCCAGCACCATACGGTCAGGCCCTCAACGCCTTCCATCTCGGGGACGGGGACGCCCCAATCGATGTTGCCGGAGATGCGGAAGGGAACGAGCGCCTTGCCCGTGCGGAAGCGAATGCCGGCCTCGCCCAGGATGCCGCGCGCATCGTCACGGGCCTGGATGTTCGCGAATTCCAGGGAAAAGCTCTGCTTGCCCTTTTCGGCTTCGCGGAATACATGCTCGGGCAGCTTTCCCGCGATCTGGCGGTATTGGTCCAGAGCCTCGTTCTTCACGAAGATGATAGGGGGAACCAGGAATTCCCTGACGGTATCGGTCACCACCTGGCGGACATTGGGATCCGCCTCCTGGGTTTCGGTGAATCGTGCGAGGAATTCCCCGAAATCGGGCAGGTCAAAATACCAGTTGCGCACAGGGCGCATTTCGGGGGTGACGCCGGTGATGGAGGATTTGGGGGCGATCAGGTCCTCGGGAGCGTACTGATGGCCCAGGTCGCATTCGTCAGCATAGCCGTGCTCGCTCTTGCATCCCTGGACAGGGCAACGTCCCTGCACCTGGCGGCCATTCAGGAAAGTATCGGCTACCGGATCGTAGAACTGCAGGGTCTCCTGCAGATGCAGGTGGCCGTTTTCATGCAGGCGGCGGATGAACCATTCGCTCACCTGGTTGTGGACCTCCCCGGCATGGCCGATGCCGCTGCCGTCGTAGATGGAGAGGCTGATGTCATAGGCATCCAAAGTCGCTTTCTGCTTGTTGTGGTTGCGCATGACATAGTCCGCGATGGTTCCCTCGAACTCGCCGGCTTCCACGAGCTTGCGATAGCCTTCGTTGATGGGGGAACCATAGCAGTCGGTACCCGAAACGAAACGCACGTTATCGGAACCGATTCGATCGCGCAGGAAACGCGCGAAGCAGTCTGCGGGAACGAACACGCCTCCCACATGACCGAAGTGAAGCGGCTTGTTGCCGTAAGGCATGCCCGCCGTGACCACAGCGCGAGCAGGCCACTTCACATTGCTGAAAGTCTGAGCCATTGCCCTGCAACTCCTTTTACCTATACGCAAATGCGATTTCTCGCAGGTTTTCGTTCTTATCCTGCCGACGAAACGGCAGCAGCCACGCTACAGCGAACCGAGCAGGCTTTCGATCCCGCTGGCAGCGAAATACAGCTCCGTGGTCTCGTAGGAATCTTCGCACCCTGCAAGCCCCGCCGCCTTATCGCAGGCGTCTTCCAAGGTACCGATTTCATCGACCAGGCCCATCTTCTGCGCAGTAGCGCCGGCCCATGTCAGCCCATTGGCCCACTCGCTTGCAACCTTCTGCTCGGACACTCCCCTGCCTTCGGCCACATTCTCGATGAACATCTGGTTGATCTCGTCGACCATCTGCTGATAATGCTCGCGCTCTTCGTCGGTCAACGCACGGATGCCGTAGGAAGAATCCTTCGAATCGGCGCTGGAAATAGTGTCGACATCGATGCCAAGCATCTCGAACAGGTCCGAATAATCCATCAGCTCGATAATCGTTCCGATGGAGCCCACTTCGCTGGATTTCGCAGCAAAGATATAATCTGCCTGGCTGGAGATCTCGTACGCAGCACTCGCGTTGATCGCCGCAGTGGATACAACCACAGGTTTTTCGAAATCCTTCAGGTATTCGGCCATCTCCTCGCCGGCAGTTGCGGTTCCGCCCCCGGAATTGACCCTCAGCACCACAGCCTTAATCGAAGGGTCGTTTTCAGCTTCATCGAGCAGCATCTTGAACCCTTCGGGACTGCATGCGGAACCGTCGTACTGGATCGTTCCATCGAGCGTGATGACGGCGACCCGATCGCCCAGCGAAATCGAGGAATTGCCCGCGGTCGACCCGGAAACGCACGACCCGATACCCGCAACGATCAGAAGCACGAGCAGCAGAATCGTCACCAGCAAGGGCGCGTTGCCCTTCTTGGAAGACAGGGGCTTCGCTGCAACCGCCGCGGCGGAAGAGCCGCCTGTCGCCCCGATTGCCGCATACGGATGGACGGGTGCCGGACCGCCGCCTGGAGCAGTCGCAGCACCGAAGCCTGGCGATGGCTTGCCCGCAGATGCGGAAGCGTCCGTTCGCCATGCTCCCGTCGCTTGAGGGGCAACGCCAGGCTGCCTGGATTCGTCGGGCTTCGGAGAGGAACCGGATGGGACGGGAGCAGGTTCGATATTGGGATTCTGGTTGCTCATGTTCGTGCTTTCTAAAGTTCGATGTGTTCGCCGCTATGGGCACTCTGGGCCTTCTTGGCAGTGCGAAGCAAGAAAGCCTGATTGGTATCCGTCTGCTTCAAGGACTTGATCAGCATGTCCATGGCACGTTCGGGGTTGTTCATATTCGAAAGGATTCGGCGAACAGCCCAGATGAGCGGCGCCTCCTGCGGATCGAGCAGCAATTCTTCTTTTCTGGTGCCGCTGGAAACCGGATCGATCGCCGGGAAGATCCTCCTGTCGGCAAGATAGCGATCCAGCTTGAGCTCCATGTTGCCGGTGCCCTTGAATTCCTCGAAGATGACCTCATCCATCTTCGAACCGGTATCGATAAGCGCCGAAGCCAGTATGGTCAGGCTGCCGCCGCCTTCGATATTGCGCGCAGCACCCAGGAAACGCTTGGGCGGATACAGCGCGGTGGAATCAACGCCGCCGGAAAGGATGCGCCCGCTTGCAGGCTGTGCCAAATTGTACGCACGTGCAAGGCGCGTGATGCTGTCGAGCAGGATCACCACATCGCGGCCGTTTTCTACAAGGCGCTTCGCACGCTCGATCACCATTTCCGCTACGGCGATATGGTTTTCGGACGGCATGTCGAAGGTGGAGGAAACCACCTCTCCCTTGATAGAGCGCTGCATATCGGTTACTTCTTCAGGGCGCTCGTCAACCAGCAGGCAGATCAGATGCACTTCGGGATTGTTCGCGGTAATGGAAGCGGCGATATCCTTGAGCACCGTGGTCTTGCCGGCCTTGGGCGGGGACACGATCAATCCGCGCTGGCCCTTTCCGATAGGCGCCGCCAAATCGATGACGCGTGCGGTGATGGCAGATTTGCCATGCTCCATAAGCAGGCGCTCGTCAGGGTAGACGGGGGTCAAGTCCGCAAAGCGCGGGCGCTTGCCCAGATCTTCCAAAGCGGTATCGTTCACCGTGTCGATACGCTGGATTGCCGCAAACTTCTCGTTGTCGCGCTTTGGCCTGATCTGGCCTTTTACATAATCGCCCTTGCGCAGGCCGTTGCGTCGGATAACCGATGCGCCCACATAGACGTCATGCTCGCTCGGCAGATAGCCTTCGGTTCTTAGGAAGCCGTATCCGTCGGCGAGGATGTCCAGAACGCCCTCGACTTCCACGAAGCCCTCTTTCCTGATGCTGGCCTCGAGGACCGCAGCAACCAGATCCGCCTTGAGCAGGCCCTTGTGATTCACGCCCAACTCGTCGGCTTTCTGGCGCAACTCGACAACCTTGAGCTTCGCCAGGTCCTCCGCCGTGGTCTTGGGCACAACGGGCTCGCGGCTCTGCCCCTGCTGATGCTGGCGGCGTTGGCGGCGTCGATCACGATCGAAATCCTTGCCATTGCGCCTATCGCGGTCGCGTTCGCGATCGCGCTTCTGGCGGTCTTTCTTTCCGCGCTTCTTCCCATTGTCATACTGGTTGCGCGAAGAACGCCCCTCTTCGTCTTCCCTACCACCTTCGCCTTCGGAGTCGGTGCGATCGAATCGGCCTTCATCCTCGTTGCGGGAAGCCTCTGGGGCGCTTTCGCGATCGGCGGGCCCTTCAGGGGATCCGCCGTCGGACTGCGCTTCGGCTGAAACGCGCCTTTCGTCCGCTTGCTCGATGGGTTTGTCCTGCGAAACCGCTTCGCCGGACCGGTCGGCGTCGACGTTCCTCCTGCGACGCGTCTTGGGAGCATCGGCGGATTCAGATGATTCATCCGCCTTCGCATCACCTTCGGATGCGACGGGCTCTGCCGGAAGCGGGTTCTTGCGAGGACGGCCGCGACGGGGCTTGGGGGCTTCTTCCTGGATCTCTACCTGCGCATCTGCCGACCGCTCGGAAGCAGCCTGGTCCGCCTTCACCTTGCGGGGACGGCCGCGACGGGGCTTGGGAGCCTCGACCTGCTCCGTTGAAGCGGATGCGTTTTCTGCGGGATCCTGGGAATCGGATTCGTTAACGGCACGGGGCTTGCGCGTGCGGGCCTTTGCAGAAGGCGCTTCCTCGTCGCTTCCGGTAGCAGCGCTGCCCGCCAGAGAAGAAGCTTGGGCATTCAGTGCTGCGGTGGATCGGGCATAGGCCGGGATGTATTCTCCAGCCTCCCGCTTCGCCTCTACCAAGGAACGGGCGTAGGCGGGAACATACGCTTCGGCAGCTTCGGTGCGCCTTGCCGAAACGCGGGACCCTGCGGCAGCGGGGTTGTTCGCCGCCGCAGGGCCGAAAGCAGGAGCGGAAGCTTTGACCTCAGCCGCCTGCTCGAAACCGTTTTGGGGTTCTATCATGCGTTCTGTACCTTCTCCCAGTCCTTCATGAAGGAATCAAGGCCGCGATCGGTCAGGGGATGCTGGACCATCTTCTTCAGGACAGCGAAAGGAACGGTGGCGATATCGGCGCCCATGAGCGCGCACTGGGTAACATGGTTGGCGCTACGAACGGATGCTGCGATGATTTCGACCTGCTCGCCATTCACCGTGTTGTTGGTGAAGTCGTAGTTGCCGATTGCCTGGACGATGTTGCCCACCTGAGCCAGGCCATCATCGGAAATATCGTCGAAGCGGCCGATAAAGGGGCTGATATAACGGGCGCCTGCACGCGCTGCCAGCAATGCCTGGGGAACGCTGAAGCACAGGGTCATGTTGACGGGAACGTTCTGTTCGGCCAGGGCGCGGGTTGCGGCAAGGCCTTCTACCATGGTGGGGATCTTCACCACGATGTTGTCTGCGATTTCTGCAAGCTCCAGACCGTCGCGGACGATTTCATCGCGGGTCATGGCAACGGATTCTGCAGAAACAGGGCAGTCGGGGCCGACGATCTCGCAGATGCGCTTCATGTGCGCATGGAAGTTTTCCGACCTGCCGCCGATCTTCGCATACAGGGACGGATTCGTGGTTACACCGGCCAAAGCGCCCCAGCTGGCAGCTTCTTCGATCTCGGCGAGATCCGCGGTGTCCAGAAAGAACTTCATGTAGTCCTCCTTCAAAAGCCGCGCATACGCATGGCAAACAGACGCACGCGCGAACTGGATTCTGACTGGGATTCAAACGACGCTTCCTTTGGAAGCATAGAACGCCTACATTCTAGCAGATTCTGTCTGCTGTTTCGCACGGGAATAGCGGACGATACCGCCACATGTGGTCGAGCGGGCCGTTTCCCTTCCCTAATTTCGAATCATGCTGCAAAGCACCGCTCAGGTATGCTTTCGCATGGCGGACGCTGCATTCCATTCCCAGGCCGCGCGCCAAACCGCAGGCGATGGCACTCGAAAGGGAGCAGCCGGTCCCGTGGCTGTTTTCCGTCGCAATGCGCTTTCCGCGGATCCATGTTGCGCCGTCGGGGCCATATAGCAAGTCATCGGCATTGTCCTTCGAGTGACCGCCTTTCACGAGCACCCACGCATCGGGGCGCATCATCCCATGTACGGCTTTCGCTGCGCGGAGCATATCCGCCTCGCCCTCGATCCGCATCCCGCAGAGCGCTTCGGCTTCAGGGATGTTCGGCGTGAGCAGGTCCGCGAGCGGGAATAGGCTATCCACCAAGGTCCGCACGGTCTCGTCGGCCATGAGCGATGAACCGCTCGTGGAAACCATGACAGGGTCGACTACCACATTGCGTGCGTCGTTTTCGGCAAGCGAATGCGCAATAGCTTCCGCGATTCCGGAAGATGAGACCATACCCACCTTCACAGCCTGCGGTCGGATATCGTCGAACACCACATCGACCTGCCTACGCACGAAATCAGGATCCACGTCTTGGATACCGAAGACCCCGGTGGTATTCTGCGCCGTCAACGCCGTGATGGCCGTCTGCGCGAACAGGCCGAATGCCTGGATGGTCTTGATATCCGCTTGGATGCCGGCTCCACCGCTCGAATCGGACCCGGCGATGCTCAGAACCGAGGGGATTTCCACGCCCTCGCCCATCGAAGGGTCCCAGATGCCGTCGGCTTGCGATTGCTTCTCTTTCGCGCGATTGATGGCGCAGATCATTCCGGGCAAAGGGCGCATGTTCGGATTCCTTTCAGATAAAGCGATGATCGACTTTCATATACGGCAATGCCCCGAGGGAAAAGACCACCAGGACATTACCCCCTTCCAAGCGGATGGAAACCTCGCTGCCTGTGAATTCGTTGGAAAGCCCGAGAGAGCAATCATCGGGAAGCGGCGCGTTGCAGAGATGGTACTTCAAACCCCGCTCGGTCGCTCCCGAAGCGGTTCCACCGTATGCGAACACCGATATGAAGCGCCCATAGGGGGTGCTATCCAAAATGCAGGGATCGAATTCCTTAAAGCAGATCGTATTCAAACCCTTGCCGTCGAGCATCACCATGGCGAAAGCATCGCCGATCCCGACCAGAGACGAACCCTTCCGCGCATAGCGGGCAAGAAGCTGGATATTGGCGATGGTGTGGTCTATCCTCCCGGCAAAGGCACCATACAGATACAGGGGTCCGAAGCCCTGTTCTTCGGCTAAGCACAAGGCAAGCTGCATGTCGCTTTCATCCTTTTCAGGGGAGAAGCATCTCACCCCATCATCATCGGGAACGAAGCCCAGGGAATCGAAGTCGCCCAACACGTAATCGGGCTGCACTCCCGCCTTCTTCAAGCTGGCATAGCCTCCATCGACGGCAATCACGCAATCGAATTCCATGCTCAGGAAATGATCCTCGTTGAAATCGGTGGCTCCCACCAAAGCTGCTGCCGACATGGTCATCCTTCCCATCCTGTTCTGTTAGAATATCACGCGAGCGGGCTGGACAACCGCGGACCTGCCTGGCAGGGATGAGGAAAGTCCGGGCTTCAGAGGGCAGGATGCCAGCTAACGGCTGGGCGGGGCGACCCGACGGAAAGTGCCGCAGAAAAGAAGACTCCCACTAGCGCTTCGGCGCTAAGGAAAAGCTGAAACGGTGCGGTAAGAGCGCACCAGCGCGCTGGCAACAGCGTGGCTTGGAAAACCCCATCCGAAGCAAGTGCAAATAGGAACGCTATGCGACAGCCCTTTCGCGCGTTCGGGTTGCATGCTAGAGGCGCATGGTGACATGCGCAGTAGATAAATGGTTGTCTTAAACGACAGAACCCGGCTTACAGGCCCGCTCCAACCTCTTTGCGATTTCCGCAAGCCATCATGGATACCGCATCACCGTAACCGTCAGGGGCCCGAACGGAAACCGCAGAATCGCCCCCACGAGAAGGCGATTCTGCGACGCTTGCATATTGTTCCCGGCAGGAAACCCAGTACTATCCGGCAAGAGCCGCATTCGCGTTACATGCGTTCGAGCGAATCCATCCACTCCCTCACTCCCGCCTCGCTCACATCCAACTCGATGAGCTTGGTACGTGCGGTATCGCCTCGATACACGCTGACGCAGCTTTTGGAAACACCGATGGATTTGGCGATTGCCGCGCATACCCCTGCATTCGCCTTCCCGCCTTCAGGTGCCGCCTTCACCTTCACCTGCACAACGGGCTGGCCATTCGAATCATCGCGAATACCCATAACGGCATCACGCCCCGATCGGGGCGTGACGTGCACAGCGATGATCTGTTTGGACTTGCCGGCCAATTAATCCAGGTCGTCCATATCGAAGGAATCTTCGGTATCGCCGAAGCCGCTGAAGTCCTTTTCCACCTGAGAAGGCCTGGGGATGGAAGGTGCGGCGACGGTTGCACCGGAAGGAGCGTATACGGCAGCAGGCGCCTGGGTTGCAACGGGGGTATAGGGGCGCTTTGCGGTGATGAGGCGCTTGCCCTCCAGTTCCACCAGGATGTCCTGGGAGCTGCTGATGAAGTCGTTCAGCAGATCGGCATAGCGGCTGCGAGCGTCCTCGCGATCGTCTTCCAGCTTCTTGATTTCGTCCAGGATGCGCTGCTTTTCGGCGGAAGCCTTATCCAGGATGCGCTGGGCTTCGTCCTCTGCATCGCGACGGGTCATTTCCGCGTTGGCGTTGGCATTGGCGATAACCTCGTCGGCAGAACGCTGGGCGATGATCAGGGCCTGGGCGATTGCAGAGTCGTCTGCGCGGCGTTCGGACAGGGCACCCTCCAGCTCGCGGATACGGGCATCGCGCTTGTCCAGTTCAAAGCGGGAAACACCGAAGGAGGATTCGGTTGCAGGAGCTTCCTCGCGAGCGGTGCGCAGCTTTTCACGGAGGTCTTCGATCTCGGCGTTCAGAGCATCGAATTCAGCGGCGACGATCTCCAGGAAGTCATCGACCTGGCCGACATCGTAGCCCTTGCGCTCGATGGAGAAAGACTGGTTGTTCACATCGGTAGAAGTAAGTGCCATCGGTATTTCTTCCCTTCATTACAATAGGCGGCCTGCCCATGGGTTTACAGAATTCTTGCCAGAAAACTAACGACAAATTGTAGTACAAGAAGAGCGATGATAGGGGTGATATCCACCACACCTCCAATAGGAGGGATCAACTTCCTGAACAAATTCAAATATGGTTCGGTAATCTTCTCGAAAAAGGTTTTGACATCCATCAGGATACCGCCACCGTTTATAGGGACCCAGGTCAAAATGCAATAAATGACGATGACCATAGAGTAGAGGTTCCCTAATTTCACGATAAGCAGGGAAATCATGCACCCAGCTCCTTAGAACGCACAATCGCCGCTTTGACGCCGGCTGCGAGCGAGTCGGAAAAGCCGCCATCCTCCATCGCCGCAAGTGCCGCAAGGGTGGTGCCGCCGGGACTGCTCACCGCGATGCGGGTCTCTTCGGCGGACTGCCCGCGCTCTACCATGAGCGCACCCGCACCGTACACGGTCTGCGCAGCGAGGCGCTCGGCAAGATCGGCGTCCAAACCTGCCTGGGCCGCGGCGGCGGCAAGCGCTTCGACCATCGCGGCTGCATATGCAGGACCGCTGCCGTTGATTGCGCAGGTGATATCCATCTGTTCTTCGTCGATGACGAAGGCATCGCCGATGCAGCCGAACAGATCCCTGACGAAGGAAAGCTCTTCATGGGTAGCGCAAGAACCTGCGCACAGGGTAGTAGCACCCTTTTCAACTAGAAGGGCGACATTCGGCATGACGCGCACCAGATGAGAGCCCTCTGGCAATTGGGATTCCAGCTTTGCCGTGGAAAGGCCTGCGGCAATGCTCACGAACAGGGCTCCGCCCGCACCGGGGAGCGCCGCAACACCTGGGAGCACGGCGGGCATTACCTGCGGTTTCACTGCCAAGAGGAACATATCCGCCGCTTCCAGAAGCGCAACATCGGCAACACAGCGCACTCCGTATTCGCTTTCAAGGTATTCCCTGCGCGCGTCATCGGGCTCGACCACGGTAAAGCAGTCGGCAGACCAGGACGCTGCTGCACCTGATTGCGCCTTGATCCATCCGCCCAGGATGGCCTCCCCCATCTTCCCGCCGCCGATTACCGCAACGCGGGCGGAGGAGCTGGAAAGCACATCGAGATCAATGCTCATTACAACCTCACTCCCTGACTTCGAAGGCGACTGAGCTCGCCTTCGGTGATAGGACCTCCAAGGGTGATTGCAAACACCCTGTCGGCTATGCATTCAACTTTCGCGTTCACGACGCTTGCGGCACCGAACGAGAAATCCAACACCCTCTTCATCACATCGGTCCGCGTGCGCGCCAGGTCGAGCACAACGCAATCCCCTGCCTTGAGCGCACGAGCGATGCGTTCGGCATCGTCATATGCGGTAGGCGCCACAAGCGCGATCCTGCGCTCGTTCCCGGCATAGGCAAAACGCCCAGAGGCATATGCCTGACCGGAAGCTGCTTGGTACCCGGCCTGACCCGAGGCAGGATAGCCCTCGGAATAGTACGGGATCCTGGCCCCATTCGACAGCCTTTCCCTTTCGGAACGCTGGACCCCGTTCCGGACATCGTAGATATTAGGCAACGACAGGCTGCCGTAATTTCGCTGACCCGATTGGGAACGGCGATCATTTGCAGGAGCCCGCATATACGAATCGGCATAACCCTGGGAGTAACCATCATCGTAGTAGGATCCGTCATCCAGGCGATCATCCGCTCCTTCGAAGGCATCGAAGGCGGCATCGTCGTCTTCGTATGTGCTGAAATCATCGAAGTTGTCGGAATAGACATCATATTCGTCGTCATAGTCTTCGCGGGGCGCGAAACCGAGCCTTGTCTTCAAATCGTTGAAGAAACCAGAGCCGGACCTATCGCCGAACAAAGGCATTATCTCTCCTTATTCCATCCGCTCGCTCTTATGCAGGCGGCAATGAACATACTGCGAATCACCGATCGATACCGATTACCCAACGAAGGAATCGGAGAAGATCGCACGGCCGATCCTGACAATCGTAGCGCCCTGGGCGATAGCGCATCGCCAGTCTTCGCTCATACCCATAGAAAGCTCAGACAAGGGGGCAATGCCCAGTTCCCTGCAAACAGGATCCATCGACTCTTTCAGTTCGCGCAGGTCAGCAAAGCATTTCGAGGCAATTTCCAAATCCCCCTGGGGCGCCATGGTCATCAAGCCGCACACTCGCACGCCAGCAAGCCCCGCACTAGCTCGGAGCATATCGCAAAGCCGATCGGGTTCGATTCCGCCCTTCGACAGCTCGCCGGAAACGTTGACCTCGATCAGGATATCCTGGACCTTGCCGATAGATTCCGCCACGTCGGAGATCTTGCGCATGTGCTCTTCCTTGAAGACCGAATGGATCAGATGGGCACAAGGCACGATATCCTTGATTCGTCGGGACTGGATATTGCCGATGAAATGCCAGCGCGCATGGGGATAGCGGCTCTGTTTTTCCATGATCTGCTCGGGCCTGTTCTCGCCGAAATCGACGGCTCCCCCATCGATCGCATCTTGGACTCGATCGGCATCCACGGTCTTCGAGACCGCAACCAAGCGCACTTCTTCGGGATTCCTCCCATTTTCCAAGCAGACGCGCTCAACCTCTGCAGCAACGTCTGCATACTGCTGGGTAATCGACATGATTCTCCTTTATCGGGAATTCCCGGTATCCGACACAACGCGCACCGCAATGGCACCATGACGGCCGCATGTGCCCCCCGACGCACGATACGAATAGTATTCCCCAGGATTGCACACCGTGCAGATTCCCGCGCTTAGAATGCGCAAGGAATCGGCCCCCGCTTCGACAAGGTCGGAGCGAATCGCCTTTTCCAAATCGACGTGGCGGGAATCCACCACGCAGGAACGCCCGAACTCGGAAGCGAACTTCTCGCCCAAATCCAGCGAGACCTCGAAACATTCCGGATGTATGAATGGACCCAAGTATACGTTGCAGTCCGCAGGCGAACATCCGGTCTTCCGGAAAAGCGAACGCAAGGCATCGACGGCGATGTGCCCATAGACCCCACGCCAACCGGCATGCACCACAGCGAAGGCCCCCGAGGGCGAGACGAGTATCACAGGCATGCAATCGGCGAAACACAGAAGCGCGGCCACATTGCAGCACATCACTTCCACGCCATCGGCCCCTTGGGCTGCTTGCTCCTGTACAGGTACGAAAGCCTCCCGCTCTGAAACCGTCACCAGCCGGGTTCCATGCACCTGGTTGGGAACGATCAAGTCAGCCGAAGGGACGCCCAAGGCATCGAGCAGACGGCGGCGGTTTTCACCCACGGAAACCGGATCGTCTTCCACATGAGCCCCCAGATTCAGGCTCGAATACGCACCCTCGCTCACGCCCCCTTCCCTGCCAGAGAAGGCGATACGCACTCCGCAGGCCTCGAACAGGCCTTCATCGCTAAGCAACGGCATGCTTGCGCATTCGCCTTGAGCACAGGCGTCTGTCTGGGTGAAGGAAAAACGGTTGCAAGACAACCGTGGGTATGGTAATCCTGCAACCGTTTCCATAGTGAATCCTCCTGTGGGACGATACCCGCTAGTAACGACGCCTCAAGAAATCGGGGATGTAATCGTCGTAGTCATGACCGCTGTCCGTGCGAGAAGAACGGGGTGCATACATGGGATCGTATTCGGGAGCGCTCGCAGGTGCACGATACCCTGCAGGAGACTGGTATCCGCCATAGGAATAGTCGATTTCGGGCTCTGCAGCTGCCGCAGGCTCGACTTCGGGGAAATCGAAGCCGGTCGCGATGACGGTGATGCGCATAGTGTCGCCCAAGGAATCGTCGACAATCTGACCGTAGATGATGTTGGCGTTTTCGTCGGCGCAGGCTTCGATGATTCCCGCAGCTTCAGCGACTTCCGCCATGGTTATATCGGGAGAACCCGCGATAGAGAAGAGCACATTGGACGCACCGGAGATTCCGGATTCCAGCAGACGGGAATTGGTTGCCTGGGTTGCAGCATCGACTGCACGGTTTTCGCCGTTGGCCATGCCGATGCCCATCATGGCGGTACCGGCATTCTTCATGACGGTGCAGATGTCCGCGAAGTCGACGTTGATCAAACCGGGGATGGTAATCAGGTCGGTTACGCCCTGGATACCCTGACGCAGGGTATCGTCGGCGATGCGGAATGCATCGAGCATGCTGGTCTTCTTGTCGATGATTTCCAGCAGGCGGTCATTGGGGATGACGATCAGGGTGTCGACGCTCTTGGAAAGCAGTTCGATGCCCTGTTCTGCCTGGTTGCGGCGCAGACGGCCTTCGAAGCTGAAGGGCTTGGTAACGATGCCCACGGTAAGCGCCTTGATTTCCTCGCGCGCGATTTCAGCGATGACGGGAGCTGCGCCGGTACCGGTGCCGCCACCTTCGCCTGCAGTGATGAACACCATGTCCGCGTCGCCCAATGCCTCGCGGATCACGGCACGGCTTTCCTCCGCCGCCTGGCATCCCACTTCAGGATTCGCGCCTGCACCCAAGCCACGGGTGAGCTCTTCGCCGATATGGATGGTCTGATCCGCATCGGACATGAGCAATGCCTGATGGTCGGTGTTGATCGCGATGAATTCGACGCCGCGGATACCGGCTTCGACCATGCGGTTGACTGCGTTGGTGCCGCCGCCGCCGACACCGACGACCTTGATTACTGCCAGATTATCTGATCCCATTTTTTGAGCCATGCGTACCTCCAAAGGGCTGCGTTTGCTGGGCTTATTCGTTATCCAAAACGTGTCAAAGACACGCGATTCCTTCTGATTTTACACGATGCGCAAGGCCTTTTTCCTGGAACTTGAAAAGCTGGTTGGAAAGCAGGCCTTGACCACAAATCCGTGCATTCGCCCGTATACGGTGCGGTCCGGAAGCACGCCGCCAGAACGAATACAGCGCCGCGGTTCCAATGGCTTAGAAAGCCGGATCCCTAATATGAACGCCAGGTGGGCCTGTCGACCACACGCACGTTGATCGATGCGATCCAACCCTCGTTCTCTTCCAAGAGCTTGAGGCAGATGCGCTCCTTGGTGCGGATATCGGAGGAGTCGCCGAAGGAGATCTCCACTCCGTCTTCGAGCACCAGGGTGGTGTTGTGGTTATCGGTCGCTGACACAGTGACCACCTGGTCCTTCAACTCGGTGGAAAGCCCATTGATGATTTGGAGGGCGTTGAGCACGGGGGCGTCGGTGCACTTCGTCCCCGCCACCGGGGCGGGACCCACGGGAACATCGACGATCGTGCGGTAGTCACCGAGGCGCTCGTACACGCTTGTCGGGATATTAGCCGCCTCTTCGCTGCCCTCATCGGGAATCTGAACGATCCATACACCGTCGGAATCTATCGCCCAACGCTCGGTGCGCCTGGTTTCCGTCGAAGTGATCTCGACGATTGCGGCAATCTCGTCTTCGGTTATGTCGACCTTCAAGGTGCCGGGGAGCTCGCGGCTCACCTTCGCCGTCTTCACAAAGGGGCTGTCCTCGAGACGGCCTTCGATTTCTGCAGTATTCACACGAAGCAGGGTACTCCCTTCCGGCACAGCGGCCATCTGGGTCACCTCTTCTTCCGTCAGGCTGTTTGCGCCTTCGACGGCAACGTCCTTAACAGGGAACAAGGGCGTCATAGCCAGCAGGGCGCCGCTCAAACCGAGCATCGCAACGATGATGACACCAACCAACACGCGCGAGACGGCTACCGAAGGCTGCTTTACGGGACCGGATGACTTCTTCTTCTGCGTATCCTGTTTCGGAGCCTGGCCCTTGCGACGCTGGGAATCGCGAGTGGCGGAACCCTTCTTCACCTCGTTTTTCGCAGAAAGAGCTGCCGCCCCCTTGCGGGGCTGCTTGCCCTTAACGGACTTACGCTGGGATCTAGGAGGCTGCGCCTTGCGTTCGCCCTTCTTCGAAGACGTGCGCTTCGCTGCAGCTTGACCCGACTGGGACCTTCTGCGTTCCGCATCCTGGGAGACGTAATAGCTGAGGATGCGGTCGGTTTCGGTTTGCTGGGGACGGCGCGAAGCATCGGGTCGGGCACCGGCACGAGGTCGGCTGCTCTTGGGCATGGCAATCCTGCGGGGGCTGCCCGAGGAATTGCGCTGCTGCTCGCCAGACGCGCCCGACGCCGCACGGGAGCGTGCAGAAGCACGATTAGATGCCCCTTTGCGCATCATGTTGCGAGAATCCGAGGATGCCCTCCCCTGGTTCTTCCTGGGTGCCATTGAGCGTTCCGACCTACCTGATTTCTACCGACAATTTTTCACGTGCCGTCCATCATAAGCCCAATCATGCAGAAAGCACACGCGGAAACAACCGCGTGCGCCAAAGATTCAAAAATAGGCGACGAATCAACCTGGAAAGCCAGGGCGTTAGCACCGGGAGAGCAAAACGGCACGACCATACCGCCTAGAACACCCTTCCTGCCTAAATAAGCGAATCGCCCATATGCGAAGCGCCTTTCGGAATAGAAGAACCTAAGGCTCCCGAAACCCAAAGCTGCGCCCGCTCCACGCCTTAGCCGCGCGAAGAGGAAAGCAGCTCGAACAGCTCGGGGCCGATAGCGGTCACATCGCCTGCGCCCATGGTGATGATCAGATCACCGCGCTTGGCCTTCGAAGCCAGGAAGGGAACCACTTCCTGACGGCGTGCCAAAAACGCTGCTTCAGGGTGGTTCTCGCTTTCCAACATGGTTGCCATGAAGGTCTTCCCGCTGATTCCGGGGATGGGGGTTTCGCCTGCGGAATACACATCCATAAAGGTGACGAAATCGGCCTGGTCGAAGGCATGGCTGAATTCGTCGTGGAGCACTTCGGTGAACAGTTTCGCACGGGAATAGCGATGGGGCTGGAAGAGCACATGCACGCGCTTGAAATCGAGCGTCTTGGCAGCAGCGATGGTAGCGGCGATTTCGGTAGGATGATGCGCATAGTCATCGACGATGGTGATTCCATCCACCTCGCCCACAAGGTCGAACCTGCGTCGGACGCCCGCAAAATCGGCAAGCGCATTGGCAACGCGCTGCGGCTCTACTCCCAGAGCCCACAGAAGCGCAATGACGCCTGCGGCATTCAGCACGTTATGGCGGCCGGGATTCTGCTTGACGGAAGCCTCGACGGACGTGCCGTCCGGAAGCTCCAGGGTGAATGCGCTGCCCACACCATGGACGGTGTAGTTGCTGATGCAGCAGTCGAAATCATGGCCGAAGCCATAAGTGTACACGCGCTTGCCCGTACCACGCGCAAGCTGGGCCAACTTGACGTCCTCACCACAGGCGACGATCACGCCATCGTCGTGGACGGAACCCATGAATTCCTCGAACTTAGCGTAGATTTCGTCCAAATCGCTGTAATGGTCCAAATGGTCGGCCTCGATATTGGTGACCAGGATCGCATAGGGGTCAAGATAGGTGAAGCTCTTATCGCTTTCATCTGCCTCTACCGCATAAAAATCGCCCTTTCCAGAATGGGCATTGGTGCCGTAGGCGCGGACGATTCCGCCGATCAAGAAGGTGGGGTCCATGCGCAGGCTATCCAAGGTGGAGGCAAGCATGGACGATGTGGTGGTCTTTCCATGGGTGCCCGCAACAGCCAGGGTCTTCTTCCCGGTACCCAGCGCAGCCAGCATTTTCGCGCGATGCCAGATTTCCAGGCCCAGGGCCTTCGCCTGCACCAATTCGGGATTGGCGTCCATAATCGCAGTGGACACCACCACGACATCGGCATCTTCGGGTACATTGGCTGCATCATGGCCGATAAAGACAGTGACACCTGCTTCGCGCAGCTGCTTCGTATAGCGGCTTTCCTTCATGTCGCTGCCGGATACGCACATACCCTGATCGTGGGCCACATGCGCGATACCGCTCATGCCGA
>JBJEKU010000033.1:0-18527 GCA_051878795.1 Eggerthellaceae bacterium | reverse complement strand
TTCGTACTATTACCTGCTTGAATGGGCATTCTCCTCGAGGAAGATCTGTGCGGTGGCAGAAACGATGCTGCACGCGCCATGGGGGCAGATGTCGGCGCAGATCCCGCAGCCAACGCATAGGAAGGGGTCATAGGCCAGCTTGCGTCCGGGGATGCGGTAGCGCGCTCCAGTGGGGCACAGGTGGATGCACTCCAAAGAAGTGCAGCAGGCGGATTCGTCGGTGTGCGAGATGCGCAGGGCGATCTTGGGTGCGCATTCCGGTTGCGCCATCGCCGCGGTTGCCAGCATGCGCTGCTGGGGGAAGAGCACGCCCTTGCGGTTTTTGGAGCCTGCCCGTTCGTCAAGTTGCGCGCCGCCAGGGATGCTCAGTCCCGAAAGGATGCGGTTTCTCTGCTTGCGCAGGGCGTAATCCTGCATCACGTTCGACTGCGCGAGCCTGCGCCTTCCCGAAGTGATGTCCATGAAGTCTGCGGCCAGGTCCTGGAAGGCCTGCCTGCGTCCGGTGGGGTCTTCGTCTTCCGTGATCTTCTCCAGCAAGGCCAGCTTGGTGGGGATCTCTGCGGAGATGAGCACTTCTTTTCCAGTGCGCTCCTGGGCGATTTCCACTGAGCGGGGGAAAATCATCCCGCCCAGTTTGCCGCCCATAGAACAGCCTTCGCAGGTTTCCAGTTTGCAGCCCAGGGTAAGCTCGACGCCTTCGGCGAGGATCATGGTCAGGAAGGCGGGGGATACCATGGAAATGCAGGGCAGCACCATCACGTTCTCGGCGGGTTTTGCCTTGGGTTCCAGGTTCTTTTCGCAGGTGATGAATACCTGCTTGCCCGTAGCCGCTGTGCGCAGGATCTGACGGTGCAGCTGGTGCAGGCTCAGGCGCGTAGCCGAAAAGGCATCGCAGACGCCTGCGCAGATTCCGCAGCCCGTGCACGCGGCATGGTCCACCGTCGGCGCTGCGTTTTCTCGTAGAGCTATGGCGCCTTGGGAGCAGCAGAACGCGCAGCGTTTGCAATCCGACCCGTTGGCCCTGGTGCAGTACTGTTTTTGGATATGCAGGAAGGGCAGGGACGCCAGCGTCTCGGCTGCCTGCGAATCGAAGTTATCTGGGAGCAGGGTGCCCTCTTCCATTGGTCCTATCCTTTCTGCATCAAGAAAAACTCCCCGCCCGGAAGGCCGGACGGGGAGCGGTTGCACGGGTTGCTAGAATGCCGCTGCCAGGGTTGCGTCGAAGCGTGCGAGCACGTCTTCGCGGGTCAAAAGCTCGATGCTTTCGAACAGCGGGGGAGAGACCATGTTGCCGCAGACGGCGACGCGGATGGGCTGGAACAGGAACTTGGCCTTCATGTCCAAGGTCTCGGTCAGTGCGCGGACGGCGTCTTGCAGCGGGTCGCATTCCCAGGGGATGCTTTCGTCAGCGATGATCTGGCGGGCGGCGCGCAGTGCTTCTTCGGCGCGTGCCCCTTCCTTCTGCAGCACTTTGGCGACGCTCTTTTCGTCCAGCTCCACCTTGGGGCCCCAGAACATGTATGCCAGCTTGCCGGGAATCTCGTCCATGCGCACCAGGCGCTCTGCCACCAGCGGGTACAGCTTCGCGTACCATTCGGGGCGTGCGTCGATGTCTTCTTCAGTTGCACCGGCCTGAACCAGCCAGGGACGGGCTGCCTGCACCCAGGCGTCAGCGCCCATGTCCTTGATGTACTGGCCGTTCATCCAGTCCAGCTTGGTTTCGTCGAAGATCGCGTCCTTCTTGGTGATGCGATCGAGCGAGAACTCGCGCGCCAGCACGTTGCGCGGGATGATGGTGGTCTCGCCGTCGAGCGACCAACCCAGCAGTGCCAGGAAGTTCACCAGGGCATCGGGCAGGTAGCCGCGGTCGCGGTATTCTTCGACGCTCGTGGCCCCGTGGCGCTTGGAGAGCTTCTTGCCGTCTGAGCCAAGGATCATGGAAAGATGGGCGAAGGTGGGCACGGGGAAGCCCAAAGCCTCGTAGATGAGGATCTGGCGCGGGGTGTTGGAGAAGTGGTCGTCGCCGCGGATGACGTGGGTGATGCGCATGTTGGTGTCGTCGCACACGACCGCGAAGTTGTAGGTGGGGCTTCCGTCGGAACGTACCAGGATCATGTCGTCCATGACGTCTGCGGGGAAGCTCATGTGGCCGTAGACGGCATCGTCGAATTCGATGGGGCCGTGGTTTTCAGGCACTTTCAGGCGCCAGACGTGCTCTTCGCCGGCGTCGATGCGGGCCTGGGCTTCTTCTGCGCTCAGGTTGCGGCAGCTGCGGTCGTAACCGGTGTACTTTTCGCCGGACTTCTCTGCTGCGGCGCGCTTGGCGTCCAGTTCTTCCTTGGTGCAGAAGCAGGGGTATACCGCGCCGCGTTCCTTCAGGGTTTCCAGGGTGGCGGTGTAGGTGTCCATGCGCTGCATCTGGGTGTAGGGGCCGTATTCGCCGCCTACTTCGGGGCCCTCGTCCCAATCCAGGCCCAGCCAGCGCATGGCGCGCAGGATGATCTGGGTATTCTCTTCGGTGGAGCGGGTGGGGTCGGTGTCTTCGATACGGAGGATGAACTTGCCTCCGTTGGCACGGGCGAATGCCCAGTTGTCGATAGCGGTGCGGGCGCCGCCGATGTGCAGCATGCCCGTGGGTGACGGCGCGAAGCGAACGCGCACTTCGTTGGTGTTGGTCATGGATATCCTTCGTTGGATCGATATGTTAGGCAGCCTTGGAAAGGCGTCTTCCCAGTAACATTGCAATGATACAGGCAGCCAGCGTCACCGCCAACCACAGCACCGCCATACTCACCCAAAAATCCAAGGGAAGCATGCGGATGAGCAGGCTTTGGGCAGGGAAGGTCCAGTTGCCCTGCGGGAAAAGGAGCCCGTGGAAGGCGCCGAAGAAACCGTTGAAGTCCAGGGCCGCCCAAACTCCCAGCACGATCATCGCCGCTGCAAGCACTGCGGGGGCGCATACGAGCACGCGCCCGGCTTGGCGGCGATGGCCCGAAAGCATCAGGAAGGCCAGGCCGGCGACTGCCGCTATCGCCAAGATCGCAAGGGCGGGTATGGCGGTGCTGATGAGCGCGTAGCAGTCGTCCAGGTGGGAAAGCTCGTCCTCGCCCAGGGCGAGCTGGCAGCTCATGCGGCTCAGCGCCTGCGCGGTCGCAATGGGGTCCTCGCGCGCCATGGGTTGCTTCAGCAGCTCGACGGACGTATCGGGCCACAGGGCGCGTTTGGGCGAATCCGCGTCTGCGGAATGCTGGGCTGCGAGCACCGTTGCCAGGGCGATGCGTTGTCTGGCAGCGTCGTTCCCGCCTTCCGAGCGTCCGTAATCGGACACCGTGTAGTCGCGGGTCTCGCGTGCGAGCGTGCACAGGTCCTCTTCCAGATAGGGGCTTTCATCGGCTTGGCTGAAGGCTTTGGCGAACAAGTTCGTTGCCGCAGGTTGCATACACGCCGCAAAGCCTACCGCCAGCAGAGTCGCAGCAAGGCAGATGCAGGTGGCTATCATGATCAGCGTATTAACGAAACCGCAGGTAGATGCGCAGTTTGGGTGTTTCGTGACCATTTGGAAACTCCTTCTTCGCATGGAGCGGGGAACGGTGAAAAAGTGTATCATTACCAACGGAAAATCCGTTTTCGACCAATCAGTCAAAAATGAACCCGAATACGGTTCGTGGATATCTGCGAGGAGCTTTTTCTTATGGCTGAAAACAAAGAGCGTTCCTATCTGTTCACCAGCGAATCGGTGACGGAAGGCCATCCCGACAAGATCTGCGACCAGATCTCAGACGCCATCCTGGATGCGATCCTGGAAAAGGAGGCGCGCCTTGCCAGCGAGGGCTATATCGCCCCTAACGGCGTTCCTGCCAACTTGGAGAACGTGCGCTGCGCGGCTGAGACCATGGTCAGCACCGGCATGATCGTGGTTTCCGGCGAAATCCGCACCGAGGCATGGGTGGACGTCCCCCAGATCGCCCGCGAAGTCGTGCGCGAAATCGGCTATGACCGCGCCAAGTACGGTTTCGACTGCGACACCTGCGGCGTGCTCAATGCCATCGCCGAGCAGTCCGCCGACATCGCCCGGGGCGTCGATGCCAGCTGGGAAGAACAGCACGGCGAGGCTGAAGACGAGTACTCCAAGGTGGGCGCCGGCGACCAGGGCATGATGTTCGGCTATGCCTGCAACGAAACCTCCACGCTCATGCCCATGCCCATTTTCCTGGCCCATCGCCTGGCAGAGCGCCTCACCGAGGTGCGCAAGAACGGCACCTTGCCGTACCTGCGTCCCGACGGAAAGACCCAGGTGAGCGTCCGCTATATCGACGATAAGCCCACGCAGGTGGAAAAGGTGCTGGTTTCCACCCAGCATTCCGAATCCGTCGATTACGACACCCTGCGTGCCGACATCATCGAGCATGTGATCAAGCCCGTCTTCGAAAAGGAAGGCGTGCCCCTGGCCGAAGACGTGGAATACATGGTCAATCCCACTGGCCGCTTCGTCATCGGCGGCCCCATGGGTGACTGCGGCCTGACCGGACGCAAGATCATCGTCGACACCTATGGCGGCATGGGACGCCATGGCGGCGGTGCCTTCTCCGGCAAGGACTGCACCAAGGTGGATCGTTCCGCAGCCTACGCTGCACGCTGGGTCGCCAAGAACGTGGTCGCCGCCGGCCTTGCGGATCGCTGCGAGGTCCAGTTGGCATACGCCATCGGCATGTCCCGTCCGGTTTCGGTGATGGTGGAAACCTTCGGCACCGAGCATGTGCCCGTGGCAAAGATCGAGGCTGCCATCGACCAGGTCTTCGACCTGCGTCCCGGCGCCATCATCGACGCGTTGGACCTGCGCCGTCCCATCTATCGCAAGACGGCTGCATACGGCCACTTCGGCCGCGAGCTCCCCGAGTTCACCTGGGAGCATACCGACCGCGCTGACGCATTGCGTGCTGCATGCGAATAGCCCAGGTCATACTGGATATCCCTACTCAGGCACTCGACCAGGCGTATTCCTATCTGGTTCCCGATCAGATGGAGCAGGCCCAGGTCGGGTGCCCTGTTTTAGTACCCTTCGGCCATAGGAAGGCCGTGGGCTTCATCATTTCCCTGGAAGGTTCAGATAGGGTCGACGAGGCGCTGCTTTCCAAGGCGAAGCCCATCGAGGCGGTATTGGGGAAGTCCTTCTTCGACGAATCCGCATCCGAATGCGCCCGCTTTTTGGCGAAGCGCTACATCGCGCCGCTTTCCAGTTGCGTGCGTTTGTTCACGCCTCCGGGCGGTACCCCTACGGTCCGTAAGCAGAACGGGAAATGGGTGGTATGCGAGCCCGCAACCGGGCAGGTTGACGATCGCTGGGTCAAACTGGGTCCCAATGCCCAGGGCTTCCAGCCACGCAAAGGGGCGGTGAAGCAGGAAGCCATCCTTGCGGCGCTGCAGATGGGTGCGCTGCGCGTAAGCGAGCTCACTGCCGAATACGGCAACGTTTCGTCGTCGCTCAAAGCCCTGGAAGCACGCGGGGTCGTGGTGGTGGAACACCGCCGCCGTATGCGCGGGGTGCCTGCGGCGGATGGTGCGGGCGAAGGCTTCGTCCCCAGCGCCAAGCCCAAGCTCACGCAGGGACAGGCTCAGGCCCTGGAAGGCATCCGCCGCGCGTGCGATGCCCGCAACGGCAGCGTGGTGGTGGTCGACGGGGTCACCGGATCGGGGAAGACGGAAGTGTACCTGCAGGCCATCGAGGGAGTATTGGAGCAAGGTCGCACTGCCATCGTGCTGGTACCGGAGATCTCGCTCACCCCGCAGACCGTGGCTCGTTTCCGCGGGCGTTTTGGCGACATGGTGGCCGTGCTCCATTCGCGCATGAGTGCGGGGGAGCGCTTCGACCAGTGGGATTTCATCCGCAGCGGCCAGGCCCGTGTGGTGGTGGGTGCCCGCAGCGCCCTGTTCGCGCCTTTGGCAGATGTGGGTCTGATCGTGATCGACGAAGAACACGAAAGTTCCTATAAGCAGGACCAGGCCCCGCGCTATGTTTCGCGCGACGTGGCCGAGTGGAAGGCGAATGCCTGCGGGGCCGCACTGGTTCTGGGGTCGGCGACCCCTTCCATCGAGGCGCTGCATAAGGTGGAAACCGATCCCAAGTGGTCCATCGTGCGCCTGCTCGAACGTGCCAACGGACGCCCCATGCCCCAGATCAAAGTGGTCGACATGGCCTGCGAGTTCGGCAAGGGCAGCAGGAACATGTTCTCGCTCGCGTTGCGCATGGCGCTGGAAGAAACCTTGAGGGCCGGTCAGAAGGCCGTGCTGTTGTTGAACCAGAGGGGATTTGCCAGCTTCGTTCTCTGCCGCGAATGCGGTTTCGTGCCCGAATGTCCCAGCTGCTCGGTTTCGCTGACCTTCCACGAGCGCGGCAATATGCTTGCCTGCCATCACTGCGACCATCGCGAGCCCGCGCCGCCCCTGTGCCCCAAGTGCGGCAGCCCCTATCTGCGCAAGTTCGGAGCCGGCACCCAGCGCGTGGAGGCGGAATTGGTTTCGTATCTGGAAACCCTCAAGGGCGTGGATGCCAAGGTGATCCGCATGGACGCCGACACCACTTCGGCGAAGGGCGCGCATCAGCGCCTGCTGGAAGAATTCGCGGTAAGCGATGCGGCGGTGCTGCTGGGTACGCAGATGATCGCGAAGGGATTGGACTTCGACGACGTCACCTTGGTGGGCGTCATCAACGCCGACACGCAGCTGCGCCTGCCCGATTACCGCAGCGGTGAGCGCACCTTCGACCTGATCGAGCAGGTGGCGGGCCGAGCGGGCAGGGCGGACCTTCCCGGCCGCGTGATCGTGCAGACCTACAGTCCAAGCGCCGTTCCCATTCGCGCTGCGGCGCGATACGACCGCCAGATGTTTTTGCAGGACGAGCTTGCCAAGCGCAAGATGCTGCAGTACCCGCCCTTTGTGCGCCTGGCTGACGTGCGTATTTGGGGCGAGTGCGAA
This sequence comes from Eggerthellaceae bacterium, assembly GCA_051878795.1. Classification (GTDB taxonomy): domain Bacteria; phylum Actinomycetota; class Coriobacteriia; order Coriobacteriales; family Eggerthellaceae; genus W1P20-047. The sequence continues at coordinate 11,555 of JBJEKU010000033.1, read as the reverse complement.
GACGATGTTCGTGCAGAAGGCCGTGAGCTTTCGCTTGCACTGAAGCAGGCTATCGAGCAGGCCGGGTGCCAAGGCTGGACCATGCTGCCCGCGACTCCGTGCCTTATCAACCGAATCCGGGGCAATTGGCGCTACCATATAACCATCAAGGCCCCCCTTGATACCGACATCTCCGCGGTGTTGGAACCCGTCTTCCGTAGGAGGAAGGCGAATCCCCAGGTCAACGTTGCGATTGATGTCGATCCTGCAAGCATGCTGTAAGCATGGGACCGATTAGAGGTTGAAATGAGCGACCAGTACACCGTACGCGTGCGAATCGGCGGCTTTACCGACGTAGGCCCCAAGCGCCCGGACAATCAGGATGCCATCATGGCTAATGGCGTGATCGGCGTGGGAAACCAGGCATGGCTTGCCTTGGAGGGCGTGCTCGACGGCAAGATGTCACTTGCCGTCGTCGATGGGATGGGAGGCTATGCCGGCGGCGCCGATGCTGCCGCTATCACTGCCGCGTATTTGGCTTCCAGACATCTGCCCGATAACGCTGAAAGTGCGAACAGCATGTTCGAACGCCTGGATGTGGGTATTTCCGCGGCAGGCAGTGCGTGGGCGACGCCCAAGATGGGGTCGACTACCGCGATGATCACCCTTGCGGGTGAAACGGTGCGCTTCGCGAACGTAGGCGACTGCCGTGTGTACCGTGTGGTGGGCGATTGCGTGGAAGTGATGACTGTGGACGATCGCTTCCGCGGCAGCAACCATATCGTCACCCAGTCCCTGGGCCAGGTGCGCAGGCTGGACGTGCACTTCCGCGAGGAAGCGCTTGCCGCAGGGCGTACCCGCTTCGTGCTTTGCAGCGATGGCGCCTGGGGAACGTTGAATGATCTGACGGTTCAGGATCTATTCGCCCGCGAAGGCGCGCCTGCGGAAATCCTTCCCGAAATACGCTCCAAGCTGTATTCGCGCCTTGCCAATGACAACGTATCCGTGGTCATGGTCGACGTAGAAGTGGGGTAGGCTGCTGAAATATTCGGGGGTCTTTCCCGTCTCTTTGGCAGAGCCTTTGTCTCGTCGTCATGTCTCGGCATTCGATTCCTGGAGCAGACCTTATATATCGATGCTCAAGATGCAGAAATGCGGTCTCGGGAAAACCGAGGCCGCATTTCGTTGTTTCTTACTCTCCCAGATACGCCTGCACGTTGGGGTTCTGCTTGATGATGCGCTGCAGGCAGTCGATGTATTCCTTCAGCAGGTCGTTGGCGATGCGCTCCTGCCTGATCACGTAGCCGATACGCATCTTCTCTTCCGCGTCGAGCGGGATCGATGCGATTCCCGAATGCATTTCCGCGGAAAGCACGCCGGTGGAAAGCGTGTAGCCGTTGTAGTTGGTCAGCAGGTTGGTAAGGGTGCCGCGGTCTGAGATGCGGATGTTGCGCTTGTGGGGCATGCTGCTATAGGGTTCTTCGGCGTAGTAGAACGAGCTGTTCTGCCCTTGCTCGAAGGAATAACGCGGCCACTCTTCCAATTCCTCCAAGCTGATGCGCTGCTTTTTGGCCAAGGGATGGTTCTCGCTCACGAACACGTGCACGTCCGCTTCGAATAGCGGGTAGAAAGCCAGGTTGGCGTCTTCGAAGGCCTTGGTGAGCACGCGTTGGTTGAAGCTGTCCAGGTACAGGATGCCGATTTCGCTGCGGAAGGTGCGTACGTCCTCGATGATCTGGGCGGTGGAGCATTCGCGCAGCACGAATTCGTACTGATCGGTCTGGCAGGTTTCGGCAACCTCGATGAAGGCCTCCACGCTGAAAGCGTAGTGCTGGGTGGAAACCGCCAGGCGCAGCTGGTCTGCGATGCCGCGGTGATAACGGCTTTCCAGCAGGTCGGCGCGCTCGACTACCTGCCGGGCATAGGCTAGAAGCTCGGTGCCTTCGTTGGTCAGGGTGACGCCGCGGTTGGAGCGGGTGAAGATGGGGATGCCCAGTTCCTTTTCCAAATCCTTGATGGCGGTGGAAAGGTTGGACTGCGATGCGAAGATGTTCGCTGCCGCTGCGTTGATCGATCCGTATTCGGCAATGGCGATGAGATATCTCAGTTGCTGGAGGGTCATTTCTTCGTTTCCTTCGCTCTTTTGCGTCGTTTCGTGTGACGTTTGAGTAGTTTAGACCTTATATCCGAAATGGCGATAGCGAACATGCAACAACGTTATCAGTATTACCGATAACAAGATATACGGACAATGAATTGCCTTTTGGCTTGAACCTTCACGCCGCGGGGGTTTTAATAACACACGGTCGAAATGCCGCGGATGCATGCTGCGCGTGCTGCTATCCGTCAGGCTTTGACCCTCCGAATAAGATCATTCCTGATAAAAGGAGTTTTCAAGATGGCAAAGAAGCAGATTCCCTACGATCAGAAATACTATGATCCGGAAATCGAGACCATGCCGCGCGAAGAGCTGGAAAAGCTCCAGCTGGAGCTGTTGAAGGACGAGCTGAAGTTCGCCTACGACAACTGCCCCTACTACAAGCGCGCATGGGACGAAGCGGGGATTTCCCCCGAAATCGAGACCCTGGACGATTTGCACAAGTTCCCCTTCATCCAGAAGTCGACCGAGCGCGAGACCCAGGGCGTAGGCTCCTTCTTCGGCGAGCTGTGCGGCGTGCCTGAAGACGACGTGGTCTACATGGCGACCAGCTCCGGTTCCACCGGCGTTCCCACCATGAGCCCCTTCAACCAGAAGGACTTCGATGACTTCATGGATGCCGAATCCCGCCTGTTCTGGCAGGCAGGCATGCGTCCCAACGACCGCTACCTGCACGGTATGAACTTCGCCCTGTATGTTGGCGGTCCCTGCGTCATCGGTGCGCAGAACCTGGGCGCACTGGGTATTTGGGTCGGTGCCGTTCCCTCCGACCGCCTGCTGTGGGCGATGAAGCAGTACCAGCCCACCTTCTTCTGGTCTTCACCCAGCTACGCATGGCTGCTGGGCCAGAAGGCGATCGAGAAGGGCTACGATCCCAAGGTGGACTTCGCCAGCCTGAAGACTATCATCATCTCCGGCGAGCCCGGCGGCTCCATCGAGACCACCCGTAAGGCCATCGAGGATATCTGGGACGTTTCGGTCTATGACTTCTTCGGCCTGTCCGACATCTACGGCGCCTGCGCGGCCATGTGCGAGCATAAGGACGGCCTGCACATCGTGGAAGACCAGATCCTGGTAGAGGTCATCGACCCGGTTACCTGTGAGCCCGTTCCCGATGGCGAAAAGGGCGAGATCGTCTACACCACCCTGAAGAAGCATGCACGCCCCATGATCCGCTTCCGTTCCGGCGACATCGGCTACGTGAACCGCGAGAAGTGCGAGTGCGGCCGTACCATGACCCGTATCTACATTTCCGGCCGTAAGGACGAGATGTTCATCGTCAGCGCCGTCAACGTATTCCCCAGCGACATCGAGTACGTGGTCCGCAACGACCGCGGCCTGTCCGGCGAATACCGCATCCGCGCCTACGACGAGAACTTCACCACCAAGTACGAGGTTTCCGTCGAGCGCGTCCAGGGTTCCGACGAGCCCTTCGACGAGGTTGCCAAGCGCGTCGAGGCAAACCTGAAGGCTCACACCGGCGTACGTCCCGCCCGTGTTATCGTGTTCGATACCGACAAGCTGGGCGTTTCCGCCGAGCACAAGGCATCCCGCTTCATCGACGAGCGCGGCAAGAAGGAGAACTAAGATGCGTAAGACTTTCGGTGTATCCACTCAGCATTACCTGTTCAGCGTTCAGACCTTCGCAAAGGCGATCCTTTCCGCAGGCGGTGACGAATACGACTACGCGCTGCGCGACCGTGCAACCAAGCAGGTGTTCGCAGACGTCGCATCCGGCGATAGCGAGCTGGGCGTGATCTTCAAGACCACCCAGAACGAAGCCGTCATCGACGCTGCCCTGGAAGAGCAGGGTCTGGAATTCCACGAGGTTGCCCAGAGCGCACCCCGCGTGGCCCTGCCCGCAAGCCATCCGCTGATCAATTCCACCAGCCTGACGCTGGACGACCTGGAGGATTACCCCTATGTGTACTTCTCCCAGGGCGATGATATCCCGTGGGAATTCTATGAGGAGGCCCTGGCCGACGTTCCCCGCAAGAAGCTGGTTGCGGCAACCGACCGCGCATCGCTGTCCGAGCTCATCTGCGCGCTGAACGGCTATACCGTGACCAGCGGCATCCTGGTGGGCATCACCGATGGCTCCCTGCTCAAGACCATCCCGCTGGATTCCGATGTGAAGCTGAAGCTGGGCTACGTGACCCGCAGGGGCCAGGAACTGGACGATTTCGGCAAGCGCTTCGCCGAAATCCTGGAAAAGAACCTGGAGCGCTACGCTCGCCAGTAACATTACCCCTCTATAATCCGTAGGAGCCCGCCACGTGCGGGCTCTTTTCCGTATTCTGAAAAGGAGGATCTGCGTGGTTGAGATTCTATGGCACGGCCGCGGCGGCCAAGGCGCCTTCACGGCAGCCAAGCTGCTGGGCGCCGCCTATTGCACGCAGGATGGGCACTACGCCCTGGCGTTCCCGTCGTTCGGTCCCGAACGCCGTGGCGCCCCCATGCGTGCATTCACCAAGCTTTCCCGCGAGCGCATCGGCAATCGCAGCTCGCTTTCCGTTGCCGATTTCGTGATCTATCTGGACGAAACCCTGCTTCCCCAAAACCCCTTCGGCGAGCTGAAGGAAGGCGGCAAGGTGCTGGTGAACAGCGCCCGCACTTTCGACGACCCGCGCATCGTTTCCATCGATGCCGATGGCATTTCCGCGAGCATCCTGGGAAGGTCCATTCCCAATACCGTGCTTTTGGGTGCGCTTTCGGTGCTTTCCGAAGACGTGCAGGCCGAAGGCATCCTGCAGGCGATCCGCGACTACATGCCGCCACGTCTGCATCAGAAGAACTTCGATGTGGTGGAAGCCGCGGTGAAGGCCATGGAAGGGGGCAGGTAATGGAAGGGATGGAAGCATACGGAGTACCCGCCAATGCACCGGCAATCCGTATTCCCACACTGCAGGAAACCCAGCTGGACCCCATGCAGTTCGCGCAGAGCACCTGCTTCCCTGCAGGCCATCTGGTTTCCAAGAACGCAGGATGGCGTCAGGTTCGTCCCGTGATCGATCCGGCTGCCTGCACGGCATGCCTGCAGTGCTACTTGTACTGCCCTGATGGGACCATCCGCAAGACCCATGCCGACCCGGTCGATTCCACCCAGGCGGCGGTGTTCGTCGACCTGGATTTCTGCAAGGGTTGCGGCATCTGCAAGCGGGTGTGCAAGTTCGATGCCATCCGCATGGTCCCCGAAAGCGAGGTGGAGTAATGGTTTGCAGGAGGTTCCTTTCCGGCGACGAGGCCTGTGCCGAAGGCGTGCGCCTGGCCCGTCCCCATGTGGTTTCGGCATATCCCATCACTCCGCAGACCGTGGTAGTGGAGCGCCTGAGCGAAATGGTGGAGCGCGGCGACCTTCAGGCCGAATACGTGCATGTTGAATCCGAGCATTCCGCCCTTTGCTGCGCCATGGGCGCCAGCTGCACCGGTGCCCGCACCTTCACCGCTACGTCCAGCCAGGGGTTGCTGTATATGGCAGAGGTGCTGAGCTATGCGGCCGGCGGCAGGTTCCCCATCGTCATGATGAACGCCAACCGCGCGACCGCGCTGCCATGGAATATCTACGGCGACCAGCGCGATTCCCTGGCGCTTCTGGACCACGGCTGGATCCAGGCCTACGTGCTGGATAACCAGGAAGCGTTGGACATGATGCTCATGGCCTATGTCATCGCCGAGGACCCGCGTGTTTCCACGCCCTTCATGGTGAACCTGGACGGCTTCGCCATCACCCACACCTATGAGACGGTGGAGATTCCCACGCAGGAGCAGGCGGACGAATTCCTGCCTCCCTACGTGACCTCGAACAGGTTTGATTTCGAGAACCCGGTGAACATGGGCTATTCTGCCGGTCCCGAATACAACCGCTACTACAAGTACTGCGCCCATAAGGCCATGGAGGCCGCGCCTGCGGTTATCGCTGAAGTGGAAGACCGCTTCGAAGCTGTGTTCGGCCGCAGGTATCCGGGTATGGTCGAGGCCTATCGCTGCGACGATGCCGACTACGTGCTGGTCACCTTGGGCTCCATCGCGGGTCTGGCGCGCTCGGTGGTGGACGCGCGTCGTGCCGAAGGGAAGAAGGTGGGTCTGCTGCGCATCCGCTACATGCGCCCGTTCCCCTATGCCCAGATCGCAAGCGCGTTGGAGGGCGCCAAGGCCTTCGGCGTGCTGGAAAAGGATATCTCCTTCGGTGCAGAGGGCACCGTGTACACCAATGTGAATTCCGCATTGCAGCGTGCAGGTGCCGTGCTGCCTTCCATGAACTTCGTCGGGGGCTTGGGCGGCGACGACATCACCGAGGCGGACATCGACGGCATGTTCGATGCGCTTGCCCGCCGTGCTGAAGGAGAAAGCCCCTGCGAGCAGGTGGTCTTCGTGGGTGTGGATGCGCCTTGGATGGAAGGGAAGGAGGCATAAGCACCATGGCTGTGAATGCAAAGAACGTTACGGACGATGAATTCTTCTTCGGGCATAAGGCATGCGCCGGTTGCGGCGGATCGCTGGTGGTACGCCAGGCCCTGAAGGTGCTGGGTCCCAATGCGGTGAGCGCGTTGCCGGCGGGTTGCATGAGCGCGGTGGGCTTCAACTTCCCCCAGCTGTGCTTCGCCAACAACTCGGTGATCACCCCCTTTGCGGCGACCGCGGCGGTTCTGACCGGTATCGAAGCCGGACTGCGTGCGCAGGGGAAGAAGCCCGACGACTGCACGGTGGTAGGTTTCGCAGGCGACGGTGGCACGGCAGATATCGGCCTGCAGGCGCTTTCCGGCGCCATCGACCGCAATGACGACGTGCTCTACATCTGCTACGACAACGAAGCCTATATGAACACGGGCATCCAGAAGAGCTCGCTCACGCCCTTCGGCGCCAAGACTACCACCACGCCTGCGGGTTCCAACGTGCATGGCTGCCTGACGGAGAAGAAGAACCTGTTCGAGATCGTGGCAGCGCACGGCATCCCCTATGCGGCTACTGCGAGCGTGGGCTATATTCAGGACTTCATGCGCAAGGTGGAGAAAGCCAAGTCCATCAAGGGGACCAAGTTCATCCACATCATCGCGCCCTGCCCCACGGGTTGGGGCTGCGCCGTCGACGATACCATCGACATCGCGAAGGAAATCGTCGATTGCGGCCTGTGGTTCCTTGCCGAATACGAAGGCGGCAGCTTCAAGCTGAACCGCAACCCCAAGCAGTTCCAGGATAATCCTGCAGAGTGGGGATCTGTGGAGCATTACCTGCGCCGGCAGGGTAGGTTCAAGTCGCTTGCCGATGACGAGGTTCAGGCGGTTGTGGAAGGCCGCGATGCTACCTGGAAGCGCCTGAAGACCTTGGCCGGGTGTTAATTCGCCTTACCGGGCATCCTGTTCTGTACGACACGTTGTAGAAAAAGGATAAACGTTGCGTTTGCTACAATGTGTCCGAAGTAATGGCAACAGGATGCCTGGAAAGGATGTATTGATGGAAAAAAGCGAGAAGAGCCATTGGTTCTTGAAGCACCCCATGGTGCCTGCGTTCGTTCTGCCTTTGGGCTGCATCATCGGCGTGACTATTCTCACCACCTTGATTCTCAAGCTTGTGGTGGCGGTGTGCGGGGATGGGGTCCGCTCGTTCACCCAGGCACCCGAATTCGTCACGTCCCTGCTCAGAATCGTATTGGGCTGCATCATCATCTTGGTAATGAAGGCCACTTCTGAGGGCAGGTTCTCTTTCGGAATGACGGGGAAGCGTTTCGCCCCGGGCTTTGCCTTGGCTTCGGCAGGTCTGATTATTGCAGTGCTCAATGTCTTCGAAGGTCACTTCATCAACGCCCTTCCTCTTCAGAGCACCTTAATCGGTTGGATTGTTGCGTTGGTCGGCGGTTTCGCCCCGGGCTTCTTCGAGGAGGTCGTATGCCGCGGCGTTGTGTTGGGCAACATGATGCAGCGTTGGCGTGGTAAGGGTAATTACGTGCTCATGTCCGTGCTTGCCTCCGGTATCGCCTTCGGTCTGGTCCATTTCTTCAACCTGCTTAACGGGGATGTGTTCGGTACGATCCAGCAGGTCCTGTATGCTTCTGCAATCGGCATCTTCTTTGGTGCCGTATATGTGCGCACACGCAACTTGTGGGCAACGATTACAGTCCATGCGATCATCGATTTCTGCGCACTTATGTTCGTGGGGCAATTTGATACCTCCACGATGTTCAGCATGGCTTCTGCCGTATTCACCATCGTGGCGTTTACCGTGCTGGGTTTGTATTTTGTCCGTCCTAGCAAGATCCAGGAAGTTCGCGAGCTTTGGGAGAATCCCGAGCAGGCATAATCGGCGTTTACGCGACTGCGCGGCATTGCGCTTCGTTCAGATCGACAATAAACGGCTCCCTTGCGGAGCCGTTTATTATTGCAGGCATGAAGGACTTTGCGTGGGTTGCGGTGTCTTCACGGATTATCCTGGTTGATACTTCGATGTTTCATGTGCTGTGTACGCCTGCATATGCTGCGAGGGCGTCCATCGTTGCAATATGCGGGAAAGCCGTGTTGTGTATCGTGAAGCATATGCGTTGACTTATTAAGGTCTTCGGGTTGGGGAAGGGGTGCTGCAGCCACGTTCCCGCCCATATCGTCAAAACCGAAATCAAGCTATCTCAACAGGCGAATACCTTCGCGAAAAGCGAATCCTGGGCATCGGAAGTCCGAACTACCCACCTACTGAAACAGTAGGCTAATATCCTTCTTGTTGTTTCCGGCATTCGGGAATCACCTGCGGAAAGAGGAAGGAGGGTGCGTATGTTCCATTCATTTCGAAGGATTCTTCCAGAATCGCCTGATTGCCAGCCGACCGTGATTTGCCAGCGGTTCTGTCGAATGCGTTAGGAGCGCTTTGCTCCCATCTTCACACGATTCACTTGGTAACGGTTCAACCTGCGCCCGAAAGGGCGCTGGGTGCAGATTAGAAAGATGACGCATTATGAAAAGAAAGATCGCGGCAGCGGTTTGCGCTGCCACCTTGACCGCAGCCTTCAGCCTGGCAGGATGCTCCACCGCCCCTTCCGATTCGACCGATCCTGAAACGAATGAAGCTGCAACCGAAGAGGCGGCTGCATCCTACACTATCAACCTGGGCCATCTGAATTCCACCGCGCATGTGCTTGCTTTCGTTGCGGAAGAAGAGGGTTTCTTCGACGAAGAGGGCGTTGACGCGACCTTGACCCAGTTCAGCTCCGGCTCCGAATTGGTTGCCGGCCTGGAATCCGAGAACCTTGATGTTGCGCTCATCGGTTCGGTTCCTACCTTGGTCAATCAGTCCAGCGGACATGACATTTCCATCTTCGGCGGTGCGATGAGCAATGGCCACGGCGTGGTGATCGATTCCAAGTACACCGAAGGTCTGGATGATTGGGATGTGACTATCCTCAAGGGCAAGAACGTTGCTGTTCCCCGCAATACCATCCAGGAGCTGGAGCTGTACGAAGCCCTTTCGGAAGCGGGCCTGACGTATGGCGAAGGCGAGGATTTCGATGTCCAGCTGACCTTGTTCGAAAGCCAGAAGGATGCGTACAACGCCTTGAGCAACGAGACCATCGATGCAGTGACCACTTACAGCCCCTACGCTTCCATTGCGGTTGCGAGCGGGTATTCGGTCGTGTACAACTGCGCCGATATCGAGCGTTTCCAGAACCAGCCCTGCTGCCGCCAGGTGGCTCTGACCAGCGCATTGGAAGCGGAGCCCGAAAAGTTCGAGGCGTTCGAACGCGCGATGATCAAGGCCTACGACTTCTATAAGAACAACCAAGCGGAAACCATTCAGGATGTTCAGAAATATATCGACATTCCCGAAGACCAGATCGAATACGAGCTCTACACCGAGGGTTACTGCGATTCCAATCCCGATCCCGACTTCGATGCTACCGAAGCGTTGAAGACGGACGCCCTTGGCTTCGGCTACATCGAAAACGACTTCGATCTGAGCGAGAAGTACAACCTGGATGTCTACAGCAATGCGCTCGATAGCCTGATCGAGTCCGATCCCGACAACACCGTTTATCAGGATCTGAAAGAACATTTCGAGCAGTACAAGTAGGTGATGTCATGTCTTCGGCCATTGAAATCCAAGGTTTGACCGTCGTGTATAGGGATCGCGGAAAGCCTTTTACGGCATTGGAGAACGTATCTTTCGACGTTGCCTCCGGCGAGTTCGTAAGCGTCATCGGGGCGAGTGGTTGCGGCAAATCCACTATGCTCTCGGTATTGGAGGGCTTGCTCGAGCCAACGGGCGGATCTGTCAAGATAGGCGGAAAGCAGATCGACGGACCCGGCTTGGACAGGAGCGTGGTCTTCCAGCAGTACTCGCTGTTTCCTTGGATGACAGCTCGAGGGAATGTCGCCTTCGCCCTCGAGCAGGCCGAAAAGAGCTTACGAAGGAAGCAATGCCTCGAACGGGCCGACAAGATACTGGCCCGCGTTGGGCTTGAGGGTTTGGAACATCGGTATCCCAAAGAGCTTTCCGGCGGCCAGCAGCAGCGCGTTGCCATCGCAAGGGCATTGGTGGTGGATGCGCCCATCCTGCTGATGGATGAGCCTTTCGGTGCAATCGACGCGAAGAACCGCTGCCTTCTTCAAGAGCTGCTTTTGGAGCTATGGGAAGGCGAGAGCGAACGTGAGCGAAAGACGGTTGTCTTCATCACGCATGACCTGGAAGAGGCGATTCTGCTATCCGACAGGATCATCATGCTGCGTCCCAACCCCGGGCATGTGCACGCGGAATTCGAGGTGCCCTTCTCGCGTCCGCGGCATCGTTTGGATCTGCTTAAGAATCCGGAATACACGCATTTCGTGAGCGATTTGAGCGAGATCTTCTTCGAGTTGGATGAGAAGGCGGTGAGGAATGTTGGGTAAGAAAGCTGTTCGTATCAGGACGGCGAGGGATGTGATCCTAATCGTGTTGATCGTGCTGATTGCCTGGGAACTGGCCAGCAGCGATGTGTTCGGCGTCCTTCCCGAGAAGATGTTCCCGCCTCCGGCGCAGGTGTTCCTGCAGATCGTCCACGACGCAGGCAAGATAGGCGTGGGTATTGTCAGCTCGCTGTCTATCGTGGTCGAAGGCTTTGTCTTGGGTGGCGCGTGCGCGTTGATTATCGGCTTGGTGCTGGGGTTCAACGCCCGCACGAGCGCCTGCACCGAGAAGGTGGTCAGCTTTCTCGCGGCGATTCCTCCTGTCGTTTACATTCCGTACGGAATCGCCCTGCTGCCTTCGTTCAGGTCGTGCTCGGTGATGGTTATCTTCCTTGCAACCTTCTGGCCTGTCTTGACCGGCACTTTGGCGGGCGTTCGCGGGCTCGATAAGCGAGCAATCGATTCGGCTCGCGTGCTAAATGTGGGAACCCTGCACATGCTCTTCAGGGTAGTGCTGCCAGGTGCTTTGCCGCTTATCTTCAATGGCTTCAACA